>JAFUZN010000122.1 GCA_017476565.1 Clostridia bacterium | reverse complement strand
GGAGAGTGAACCAGAGGGAGAACGCCCCGAACTCGATGTTCATGGCGAGGAGCAATGCAATGAACGTGCGAGCCACCGGGACTTTGCGCCCGGGCTTTATCTGGAAGGGCATGTTCCAGTGGGACACATCCACGACGTGAATGATGGCCGACGTCATAAGAATGGCCAGGAGCATGATGACGGGGAACAAAAGGAAGGTCGTCGGAGACCCGTACCCGTCCGGGTTGCCCTGAAAGTCCCAGTGAGTGGGTACTTCGGCCGGCAGTTTCGACCGGCCCACCAGGGCGACTGCCACCGCAGCAAGCCCAAGCAGGGCCGACAGTGCTTCCAGGACCCAGTGGTATGGTCTCAGGTATGCAAGGTTTTTTCGGAACAGGGTTCCCATGTTGCTGCCTCCTTCCGCGATGTGCCCCTTTCTGCCGCAAGTATAGCATTTTTCTTAATAATATGATAGACTTTTACATTATCTATAGACTTTTCGGAGGCAGTACACATGAAACACATCGACATTAAGGATGTCATGACCGATGCCGCATACGTCGGCCAAGAGGTCACCGTCTGCGGGTGGGTCCGCACGTCCCGGGACTCCAAAACCATGGCGTTCGCGGAGCTCAACGACGGCACCACCTTCAAGCACATCCAGGTCGTCATCAATAAAACCGAATTCGCTCAGGGAGAAGAACTCCCGGCGTTCCTGCGGCTGGGCGTTGCCCTCTGCGTGACCGGCACCGTCGTGCCCTCCGCCGTCAACAAAGAGGGCGGCGTCGAGATCAACGCGACGGAGATCGAACTCCTCGGGGACTGCCCTTCGGACTACCCCCTGCAGAAGAAACGCCATACGCTGGAGTTCCTGCGGACCATGCCCCACATCCGGCTGCGCTCCAACACCTTCAATGCGGTGTTCCACGTGCGCTCCGTCCTGGCGGCGGCCATCCACGAGTACTTCCAGCGAAACGGCTATGTCTATGTGAACACGCCTCTCATCACCGGTTCTGACGCGGAGGGCGCCGGCGAAATGTTCACCGTCACCACTCAGCCTTACGGGGCAGAACAGGACTACGAAAACGCCGCCGACTACTATGCCGACGACTTCTTCGGTCAGAAGGCGGGCCTCTCTGTCTCCGGCCAGCTGGAAGGGGAAATGGCCGCCATGGCCTTCGGCAAGATCTACACCTTCGGCCCCTCCTTCCGGGCGGAGAAGTCCAACACCCAGCGCCACGTCGCTGAGTTCTGGCACGTGGAGCCGGAAGTGGCCTTCGCCGAACTGCCCGACGTCCTCGAAATCGCCGAGGACATGATGAAGTACGTCATCAAGGCCGCCATGGAGCGCTGCCCCACCGAACTCGAGTTCTTCAACAAGTTCATGGAAAAGGGCCTTCTCGATAAACTGAACAACGTCGTGAACTCCGACTTCGAAGTCCTCGACTACACGAAGGCCATCGAGATCCTCGAGTCCGCCGACGCCGACTTCAAGTTCCCGGTCTCCTGGGGCATGGACCTCCAGACGGAGCATGAGCGGTACATCACGGAAGAGGTCTTTAAAAAGCCCGTCTTCGTCATCAACTACCCGAAGGACATCAAGTCCTTCTACATGAAGCAGAACCCCGACGGCAAGACCGTCGCCGCGGCAGACCTTCTGGTCCCCGGCGTCGGCGAGATCATCGGCGGTTCCGAGAGAGAAGCGGACTATGACAAGCTCATCGCCGCCATGAAAGAGCGGAACATGGACATGAGCGCCTACGGGGACTACCTGGACCTCAGAAAGTACGGCAGCGTCCCCCACGGTGGCTACGGCCTCGGCTTCGAGCGCCTGGTCATGTACGTCACCGGTGTCGCCAACATCCGGGACGTCATCCTGTTCCCCCGCACCGTCGGTAACATTAGATAAGAGTTGGTCGTTTTTGCTGAAAAATGACCCTCTTGCTGCGAAGGGCGGAGAATTGCAGCCGAAAGAAGGTGACTACTTGCCGGAACTTCAACTGAATACGACTTCTGCGCCGAAGAAGAAGCTCTGGCTGGAGCTGGTGCGCATTTTTGCCATCTACCTTGTCATCTTCAACCACACGGGGGACTATGGCTTCCACTACTTTGCCACCATCGGTCCCGGGTACCGGTACTGGCTCTTCATGGGGGCCGCTGCCTTGACGGTCATGAACATCCCCCTCTTTTACATGATCTCGGGTTCCCTGCTCATGGGGAAGGAAGAGTCCCTCGGCACGGTGTGGAAGAAGCGCATCGCCCGCTATGCCCTGGTCATCGTCATTTTCACTTTTGTGCAGTACCTGTGGCTGACCCTCCACGCGGAGGACGGGTTCCGGGAGAGCTTCAGCCTCTGGGAATGGTTCGTCACCATGTTGACGACGAACATCATCGTGCCCTACTGGTTCCTCTATGAGTACCTCGGGTTCCTCGTCATGCTGCCCCTCTACCGGCGCATGGTCCAGAACATGAAAGAGGAGGAATTCCACTACCTGTTCCTCCTGTACATCATCTTCACGGGTGCCCTGCCCATCGTCGAGTACCTGCTCACCCGGTGGCACACCATTTTGAACATCAGCTTCAACATTGCCTACATCACGGGCGATTTGCTGGTTTACCCGGCCCTCGGCTACTACCTGACCCGGAAGCCGAAACCCAGCTGGAAACAACTGGCCGTCCTGTGGGGCCTGAGCCTGCTCTGCGTCATCTACACCTGCCTCATGACCCAGTACAAGATCGATGCCGTCCACCAGCTCAGCGAGGCCCGGGTCGGCACCTTCTTCAAAACCCTCATCTGCGTCCCCGCAGTCACCGTCTTCCTGACTTTCCGGAAGCTCTTTGAGGACCACGAGTTCCACCCCGGCGTGGAAAAACTCATCCTCTCCATGGGCAGCTGTGTCTTCGGCGTCTACCTCCTCGAGCAGATCGGCCGCAGCGTCTTCTATGACACGGGCATGGTCCTCGTCGACCACCTGCCGAACTTCGTAGCGACCCTCATTTACTGTGTGATCGTCCTGCTGGGCACGTACCTTGTGGTCTTCGTTTTGAAGAAAATACCGGGGCTCAAAAAACTCATCTGAAAAACGTCTTGCTTCTACCGTAGAAACAAGACGTTTTTTTACTAAAGTTTGCGACTGTAAAGAAAAATCGGTAGTCAAACAAGGTCTTATGTTGTATAATGGTCCTGTCGTATAGTATACACATATAGTTTACGCAGATACCCCCAGGAGAAAAGTTATGGCAAGACCCAAAAAACCGGAAGAGCGGAACCGCATCCGCGACGTTGCCTTCAACGTTTTTGCAAGCAAAGGCTTCGAGAACTCTTCCTTTTCCGATATCGCCAAAGAGGCCGCCGTCTCCAAGTCCCTCGTTCAGTATTATTTCCCGAAGAAGGAACAGTTCATCTCGGACTTCATCGACCGGAGCCTCTCTGCCGTCGAGCAGATCGTCGCGGAGGACCTGGATGTGGAGTATGAGCACGAACTCGGCAAGCTCTACGCCATCGGTTACGCCCAGTTCTATTTCGCGATGTACAATGAAAAGATGAACTCCCTTCGCATGGACATCATGAGAGACCGGGGCAACACCGAAATGGTGGTCAAAAACGGGATCGACTGGATCCTGGAGAACACCAGCGCCATCCCCACCGACACACCGGAAAAGGAAGAACTCATCAAAAAGACGCTGGTCTTCGTGGTGGGCGGCGCCTTCGACTACCTTTACGACTGCATGATCTACGGGGTGGACTTCGACACGGCGTTCCTCTCCGATGTAGCCATGACTCTCCTGAACCCCTACCTGGAGAAGCCTTTCTCCGAAGGGGACAAACTCCGGGCGGTCATGACCCCCGAGTGGCTGGAAAAAGCCCGGAAGAAGTACAACCGCATGCTGTTTACGGTGAAGTAAAACATAAAACGCTCAAAAACCAT
>JAFUZN010000121.1 GCA_017476565.1 Clostridia bacterium | reverse complement strand
GAGCGCATATCGGAACGGCCGGAGGGGTCGCCGATATAACCGGTGCCGCCGCCGACCAGGACCACCGGTTTGTTCCCGGCCATTTGGAGGCGTTTCATGAGGCACAGAGCCATGAAATGACCGACGTGGAGGCTGTCTGCCGTCGGGTCGAAGCCGATATAAAAAGTGGCTTTCCCTTCATTGATCAGTTCTTTGATTTCTGCTTCGTCTGTCACCTGGGCAATGAGGCCCCGGGCAACGAGTTCATCGTAGATGGTCATCAGACCCAACCTTTCCTAAAAGAATAATTATAATATAAAACAGTTGTGTAATAATTTAGTCGTTTCGGGCTGCAAAGTCAAGCATTTCCGACGCATTCTGCAGCTGCAGTTCGGTGACCTGTTCCCCGCCGATGATCCGGGCGATTTCCCGGGCCCGGCCCTCCCGGTCAAGGGGCGTGACCTTCGTATAGGTCTTCCCTTCCGAAACCGTCTTTTCAATGAGGGAGTGGGCGTCGGCATAGGCGGCCACCTGAGGGCTGTGGGTGATGCAGAGCACCTGCCGGTCCCGCGAGACCTCCTGGAGTTTCCGGGCCACCCGTTCCGAGGCGCTTCCGGAAAGTCCGGTGTCGATCTCATCGAAGATCATGGTGCCCACGTTGCCGCCCTTCGAGAGGACGTTCTGAATGGCCAGCATGATGCGGGAGAGCTCACCGCCGGAGGCGATCTTCGACAGGGGTTTCAGGGCTTCTCCCGGGTTCGGAGAGATGAGGAATTCGATCACGTCTGCCCCGGTGGGGTTCAATTTGCATCGCTCAAAGGAAGTGCCCAGTTCCACATAGGGCATATTGAGGAATTCCAGTTCCCCTTTGACCTTTTGCTCGAAGACCCGGGCCGTCTCTTTTCGGGCACGGCTCAGGGCTTCCGCATCGGACAAAAGGACTTCCTTTTTCTGTTCCAGGACCTCTTCCAGCTCTTTCCGGTCGGCGTCCGAGACCTCGATGGACTCCAGCTCCGCTTTTTCCTCTTCGAGCTTTGTCAAAATCTCTTCTTCGGTAGGACCGAACCGGGAACGGAGTTTGTTCAGTTCCGCGATCCGGTCTTCCACCCGGTCCTGTTCGGCCGGGTCATATTGACATGCGAAGAGGGCATCGGAAACTGCGTCACGGACTCCCTGCAGAGCGTAGGCGGCATCGGTCAGCTGGCTTTCCGCCTCCCGAGCTTCCTCCAGGTGCTGGGCCGGGACCTTCAGGTCCGCCAGAGCATCGAAGGCAAGGGAGACCGCTCCGCTGGTCTCCTCCCCGTCGGAGAGGGCTTCCAGTGCCCGGTTCAGACCCTTGAGGACCTTTTCGGAATTGCGGAAAAAGGTCCGGCGATCCATGAGTTCATCGTACTCCCCCACTCGAATGCCGGCGGCTTCGATCTCTGAGATCTCGAACTTCAAAAAGTCGATCCGTCGCAGGAGGGCATCTTCATCGGTGGAAAGCTGCTTATAGCGCCGGTAAAGACCGGTGAACTCTTCATAATGGGTGCGGTATGTCTCCTGTAAATCGCCATAGTTCCCCATGGCGTCGAGGAACTTGTAATGGGCCTCCGGGTCCAGGAGTTCCTGGCTGTCGTGCTGACCGTGGATCGAAATGAGGCTCTGTCCCAGCTTCTTCAGCATGGTCACTGTCACGGGGGTCCCGCCGATGCGGCAGCTGTTCCGGCCCTCCGCAAAAATGGTGCGGGAGACGATGAGTTCCCCCTGTTCCGTGGGTTCCAGGTCCATCTCTTTCAAAAGGTCATCGACTTTGGAAGGAAGGCCCGTAAAGGTCGCCGTGACCCGGGCACTGTCGGCCCCGGTCCGAATGAGTTCCCGGGAAGTGCGCTCCCCGAGGACGGCACTGAGGGCGTCGACAATGATGGACTTTCCGGCACCGGTCTCTCCGCTGAGGACATGGAAACCCGGAGCGAACGTCAGGTCCGCCGACTCGATGACCGCAATGTTCTGGATATTCAGTTCCGAGAGCATAAGACCGCCCCTTCCCCGTTATCTTCCAATGAGTGTGTAAATGGTATCCCGGAAATTCCGGGCCTTGGTTTCGTTTCGGCACAGCACGAAAATGGTGTCATCCCCGGCAATGGTCCCGAGAATGCCGTCCCATTCCATGCCGTCAATGGAGGTACAGACCGCTCCGGCCATGCCCGCCCGGGTCTTGATGACACAGGTGTTCATGGCGTAGTCCGAGGAGAGGACCGCTCCGGACAGCAGACCGCCGGAGGGGCTGTCAAAGGACTCGGCCTCCCGACCGGCACCCGCACGGTAAGTAGAACGACCGTCCTGGCCAATGGCCTTGACGAGTTTGAGTTCCTTGATGTCCCGGGAAACGGTGGCCTGGGTCACTTCGAAGCCGTGTTCCCGCAGTTTCAGGATGAGTTCGTCCTGGGTGGCGATGGGCTCCCTTGCAATGAGAGCGAGGATCTGGTTTTGGCGTTCTTTCCGAGCATTCATCCGCGTTCTGCCTCCGTTCCGGCCAGTTTGTTGTTGAGGATCTCAAAGAAGGTGTCGTTTTTGATCCGAATGAAGTGGGCGATGTACTCCGACCGAGCCACCGCAATAATGTCCCCTTCCATAACTTTCAGGGAGTCCCCTCCGTCCATGGACAGGACCACGTCTTTGCAGCGGGACTCCGGATTGATCCGAATGGCCAGTCTGTTGTCCGCACTGAAGACGATGCTGCGGGCAAAGAGGCTCTGAGGGCAGATGGGAGTCGCGACGATTCCCTCCATGCTGGGGTTCAGCACGGGGCCGCCGGCCGCCAGACAGTAAGCGGAAGAACCGGTGGGAGTCGAGACGACCACGCCGTCCGCACGGTAAGTGTTGATGAGCCGGTCATCGCAGTAGACGTCCAGGTCAATGATCTTGACTTTGGAGCCCCGGGTGACCACCACATCGTTGATGATGTTCTCTTCCTGAAGGACCCGCCCGCCCCGAAGCAGTTTGACATTCAGGAGCATGCGGGGTTCCAGCCAGTAGTCCCCTTCAATGAGGGACTTCAGAAGGTGGAGTTCATCCCGCTCGAGACCGGCCATGAAGGCAAGGCGCCCGGCGCCGATGCATAGAAGGGGCTTCCCGAAGGCCACCGTCAGTTTGGCAGCCCGCAGCATGGACCCGTCTCCGCCGACGGTGATGATCACATCGCACCAGGGAAGCAGGTCTTCAAAGGGGAGAAACTGCATGGAAGGGACCTCCGCAAAGGTGCTGCGGTCCTCTTCCTGACAGGCATATTCCGCTCCGTACTGAAGCAGCCACTGACAGATCTCGGTGGTGATCTGTCCCCCGAGGTCCCGGGTCAGGTTAGGCAGTAATGCGACTTTCATAAGTCCTCCAAAAGTGTGTTTATGTATGGTCCAATGCACTGTGGGAGGCGGCCGCCAGTTCCTCCGGGGTCACTTCCGTACACCGGGACGGCGCTTCCGCTTTTTCCACATACATGAGGTATTCGATATTCCCTTCCGGCCCTTTGATGGGCGAGAACGTGAGTCCGAGCAGGCTGAAGCCGTTTTCCAGGGCAAATTCGGTGATGGTCCGAAGGACCTCTTCATGGACCTTCGGGTCCCTCACGACCCCTTTCTTTCCCACGTTCTCCCGGCCGGCCTCGAACTGAGGTTTGATGAGACAGACGGCCTGTCCCCCGTCCCGGAGCCGTTCCCGCAGGACCGGAAGAATGATCCGCAGAGAGATGAAAGAGACGTCCACGCTGGCAAAGTCCACCGGTTCCGGCACCTCTGCCTCCGTCACATAGCGGAAGTTGGTCCGTTCCAGGTTCACGACCCGCTCATCGGTACGGAGTTTCCAGGCCAGCTGCCCGTACCCCACATCGATGGAATAGACCTTCACGGCACCGTTTTGGAGCATGCAGTCGGTGAACCCTCCGGTGGAGGCTCCAATGTCCATGCAGACTTTGCCTCCCAGGGTCAGTCCAAACTCCTGCATGGCCTTTTCCAGCTTGAAAC
Organism: Clostridia bacterium; assembly: GCA_017476565.1. Lineage (GTDB taxonomy): Bacteria > Bacillota > Clostridia > Oscillospirales > Acutalibacteraceae > RUG420. Next base: position 43 of record JAFUZN010000121.1, on the reverse strand, counting down.
CGCCACGGCTCACGTAGGGCATTTTTTCGCCCCGCACCTCAAT
>JAFUZN010000120.1 GCA_017476565.1 Clostridia bacterium | reverse complement strand
TTTTCCACGGCCGGGAAGTAGTTCTTCGGGACAGAGCCGCCGAAGACTTCTTCGGAGAACTGGAGGCCGGGTTCGGTGGTGGGCTCGAAACGAATCCATACATCGCCGTACTGGCCATGGCCGCCGGACTGCTTCTTATGTTTGCCCTGGACCTGGACGGTCTTGCGGATGGCTTCGCGATAGGCGACTTTCGGGGCCGCCAGCTCGACGTCGACGCCGAACTTACTCTTGAGCTTGCCGACGATGAAGTCGATGTGCTGCTCGCCCTGGCCGGAGAGGACCTGCTCCTTCGTCTCCTTGTTGGTGCCGAAGGTGATGGTGGGGTCTTCTTCCATGAGACGGGCCAGCCCGGAGGCGATCTTGTCCTCTTCGCCCTTCTTCTTGGCGGTGACGGCCATGGAGAAGCAGGGGACCGGGACGGTCAGGCCTTTCAGGGTCAGGGGATTCTTTTCGCTGGTGATGGTGTCACCGGTCTTGATGCCGGTGAGCTTAGTGACAACGGCAATGTCGCCGGCAGTGATCTCGCTGCTGTCTTCCAGGGTGCCTCCATGGGGGACGCTGATCTTGCCCATGCGCTCGGACTCACCGGTGCGGGCACAATAGCAGGGTGTCTCTGCCGTGATCTTGCCGGAGATGACCTTGATGAAGGACATTTTTCCGACGAAGGGGTCGGCAATGGTCTTGAAGCAGATGGCTGCCAGAGGACCGTTCGGGTCGCAGGGCAGGTCCACTTCGTTGCCGTCTTTGTCTGTGGCGGTCTCGCCGGTCTTGGAGTTGGCGTTGGGTCCGAGGTTCACAAGACCGTTGAGAAGCTGGTCGATGCCCTCCATTTTGTCGGCGGAGCAGGCGTAGACGGGGTAGATATCGCCGTTCGTGACGCCTTCCAGAAGGCCGGTCAGAGCTTCGACTTCGGAGAAGGGTTCCCCTTCGAAATATTTCTCCATGAGTTCATCGCTGGTGGTGGCGACGGCTTCGTTGAACATGTCTTTGTAAGCGTCGAGTTTCTCGGACTCGGGCATGGCCACTTCCACGGACTTGCCGTCTTTGTACTCGTAGCACTTGTTCTGAGACAGGTTCACAAGGTAGCGGACCGCACCTTCTTCAATAAGGGGCACGACCACCGGGCAGAGCTTGTTGCCGTGGACTTCCTGGAGGGTCTCAAAGACAGTGCCGAAGTTTGCGTTCTCGGCGTCGGTCTTGTTGATGACGAAGATCTTGGAGAGGTTGCGGACCTCACCGGCGTTGAAGGCTTTCTCTGCGCCGACGTCGTAGGAGGTTTTCTCTGCGTCCATGACGATGAGCATGACCCCTGCGGCACGTGCTGCTTCAGAAAGGCCGCCAGCGAAATCGAAAAGACCGGGAGTGTCGATTAAGTTGATTTTGACGTCATTCCATTCTAAAGCCGCAACGGCGCTCTGGAGAGACGCCCCTCTTTTTTTCTCTTCCGGGTCATAGTCCATGACGGTGGTGCCATCGGCTACTTTACCGAGGCGCTTGGTGGCCCCGGCCGTGTAGAGCATGGCCTCGCACAGGGTGGTTTTGCCCCGTCCGGCATGACCCGCAACCGCAATGTTGCGAATGTTGGTCGAGTTATAAGTTTTCATAATGTAGGTTCCTCCTCGGTCTTAGATACAAGATTTTGTGGGGCGATGGATAATTTTCACAAAAAGCCCCGGTTTTTCGCAAAAGCTTATGTCGATTTTACCATAATAAACCCGTTATTTCAATAAAAAGAGAGGGTCTGAGGAGGGGGGCGCACCCGGCGAGAGGCGGGGTTTCCTATACGATTTGCCACCTGTATAAAGTTTTCCGGCGCGATTGACTTATGTTTGTCACTATACTAAAATAAAACTTGTACGAATGAGTCGCGATTCACCGCGACGCAATTGAAAAAAAGCAATGAAAAAGGAGATGCATCGCCCATGAAAAAAGTATTTATGATCGGCGGCACCGGCCTGCTCGGCTCCAAGTCTGCAGAGCAGTTCCTGGCTCACGGCATTGGCGTTAAGACCCTTGCCCTCCCGCCCCTTCCGGAAGGCGCACCGATGCCGGAAGGCATGGAAATCATTTTCCAGGATGTTAACAAGTGCACCGACGAAGAGCTCAGAGAGCTCATGTCCGATTGCGACTGCCTCGTTTTCGCCGCCGGCGTTGACGAGCGTGCCGAATTCCCGGCTCCGGTCTACGATTACTACTACAAGTACAACATCGCTCCTCTGAAGAAGCTCATGCCTCTGGCCAAAGAGCTCAAGTATGAGAGCGCCGTCATCTTCGGCTCCTACTTCACCTGGCTGACCAAGAACCGCCCGGACATGAAGCTTGCCGAGAGAAACCCCTACATGCGTTCCCGCCTCGACCAGGAAGAGTATGTCTTCAGCTTTGCCGATGACGACTTTGCCGTTGCCGTCCTCGAGCTGCCCTACATCTTCGGCACTCAGCCCGGCCGTCGTCCCGTCTGGACCGTTCTCATCGACCAGATCAAGCTGATGGACAAGCTGCCCGCCACCTTCTACCCGGCCGGTGGTACCGCTATGCTCACCATCCGTCAGGTCGGCGAAGCCTGCTACGGCGCCGCTACCCGCACCAAGGGTGCCCGCGCTTACCCCGTCTCCTGCTACAACATGCGGTGGAAGGAATTCTTGAAGATCGTCTACAAGGCCCGCGGCATGGGCGACAACCGTCCCATCGTTTCCGTCGCTCCCTGGATGATGGCCATGGCCATGCCTTACTACGGCATCGACTTCAAGAGACGTGGCATCGAGTCCGGTATGGACTACATGCAGCTTCCCTTCATTATGGACATCTGCCTGTTCTTCGACACCGACCTTATGTATCATGAGCTCGGCGTCACTCCGGACGACATTGAAGCCGCCATCACCGACTCCATCAAGGTCTCCGTCGACGTTGCCATTGGAGGCAAGAAGCTCCTCGAAATGAAGGGCGAAGAAGACTACACCCCCTCCAACATGTAAGTTGGCCACCCGCGGGGTTTGCCCTTGCAAAACCACCGCTCCTGGCTTATACTGATTAACAGAAAAGGCACTGGCGCCACTTCGGTACCAGTGCCTCTTTTTTGAAATCGTTATGAGGAAGTGCTTAGACATGTATACTCCCACTATGCCCGTTCCGGAAGCCCTCGACGGTCTGAAGGCCGCTGCGAAAGCAGACCCCGAGCTGAAAGCCCGGCTGCTGGAGACCCGGGACGCGAAATACCCCCTGACCACCTTCTGCAAGCTCGCCACGGAAAAGGGCTTCCCCCTCTCTCCCATGGACGTCATCGACTACGGGGAGCAGGAAGTGGCGGCCATGGCCCGCTCCATCAACGGCGGCGGAGAAAACCACCCGTCCCTGAACGGTGCCGACGACACCTACGAGCTCTTCATGATCGAACTCGAGGAACTGGTCTGACATGTCCCTCGTGTTATACCTGAACTTCTCCCCGGGAGGAGGAGCCTTCTATGCCGCCCTCTACCTGGCGCTGGTCCTGGGCTTTGCCCTCCTCGTCTGGTACCTGTCCGGCCGGCAGAAGCGGCGCATCAAAAAAATCCTCCGGGAGGAGACCCCTCTGTCCGCAGAAGAGTTCGAGGAGAACTGGATCGTCCCCTCCCGGCGAGGTGCCGTCGAAGGGTATAAGTACCACGAGTTCCCCGGCTGCTACGTCATTCTCATCTACGACCTCGTGCCGGAGGAAGGGGACGACTTCGACCGGCCCTCCGATGTCTACGTGGGCCAGTCCCTGAACGTCACGGAACGGGTCCACCACCATGTCACGGGCTTTGGCAAGGGCGACGTCTATGCTGACCTCAAAGCCGGCCGCCACGTCTACGTCAAACTCCTGCCCTGCGACCGGGAAGGGCTCAACGACTTCGAGCGGGCCCTCATCGAAGAATACCACGCCACCGAGTCCTACAACGCCACCGCCGGCGGCGGCACGGACTGGGAAGCGAAAGAAAGAAACAGACCTCTCTTTTGAGAGGTCTGCTTTCTTGTGTTTAAGTTCAAGCCTCCAGGGCCTGGGCCAGGTCTTCGAGGATGTCGTCGACATTCTCAATGCCGACGGAGAGGCGGATGAGGTCCGGTCCGACGCCGGCGGCGACTAGTTCCTCGTCGGTGAGCTGGCGGTGGGTGGAGGAGGCCGGGTGCAGGACGCAGGTGTGGGCGTCCGCCACATGGGTGGCGATCATGCCGACCTTCAGCTTTTTCATGAAGGCTTCCGCGGCAGTGCGGCCGCCCTTGACGCCGAAGGAGATGACCCCGCAGGTACCCTTCGGCATGTACTTCCGGGCGACGTCATAATACTTGTCGCCGGGGAGGCCGGGGTAAATGACCCAGGCCACGTTTTCGTTCTCCTGCAGGAATTCGGCGACCTTCTGGGCGTTCTCACAGTGGCGCTCCACGCGGACCGCCAGGGACTCGAGCCCGAGGTTCAGGTAAAAGGCGTTCTGGGGAGACTGGATGGAGCCGAAGTCCCTCATGAGCTGAGCCGTGCACTTCGTGATGAAGGCACCGCCCTGGCCAAACTTCTCAGCATAGGTGATGCCGTGGTAAGACTCGTCGGGAGTGCAGAGTCCCGGGAATTTCTCTGCGTGGGCCATCCAGTCGAAGTTTCCGGAGTCCACAATGGCGCCGCCGACACCGGCGTCGTGGCCATCCATGTACTTCGTCGTCGAGTGGGTCACAATGTCCACGCCGAACTCGAAGGGCCGGCAGTTGATGGGCGTCGGGAAGGTGTTGTCCACAATGAGGGGCACCCCGTGGGCGTGGGCGGCCTTTGCAAACTTTTCAAAGTCCAGCACCGTCAGGGCCGGGTTCGCGATGGACTCCCCAAAGACGCACTTGGTGTTCTCCCGGAAGGCCGCGTTCAGTTCTTCCTCGGTGCAGTCCGGGGAGACGAAGGTGAAGTCGATGCCCATTTTCCGCATGGTGACATTGAAGAGGTTGTACGTACCACCGTAAATCGCGCTGGAGGCCACCACGTGGTCCCCGTTCGTTGCCACATTGAAGACCGCGAAGAAGTTAGCTGCCTGGCCGGAAGAAGTCAGCATAGCGGCAGTGCCACCTTCCAAAGCGCAGATCTTCGCTGCCACCAGGTCGTTGGTGGGGTTCTGGAGCCGGGTGTAGAAGTAGCCGGAGGCCTCCAGGTCGAAGAGCTTGCCCATGTCTTCGGAGGTGTCATACTTGAAGGTGGTGGACTGGTAGATGGGGATCATGCGGGGCTCGCCGTTTTTCGGCTCGTACCCTGCCTGAATGCATTTGGTTTCCTGTTTCATGTCGCGTCACTCCTATGCGCTCCGGCTATGGCGCCAGAACATTTTTCTATACCCATTTATTATACCTGTCCCCGCCCCTTTCGGGAAGTGTAAAAGATTAAAGTCTGTTTAAGGTCACACAATATAGTATAATGAGGTAAAGACTTTACAAAGGAGAACTGACTTATGGACACTCTTCGCGCATTAGAACTGAGACATTCCGTGCGTTCCTTCACGGACAAGCCCATTGAGGGCGATGTACTGGCGACTCTGCAGAAACTGGTAGCAGAAGTCAACAAAGAGGCTGGCCTCCACATCCAGCTGGTGGTCAACCAGCCGAAGGCCTTCGACGGCTTCCTCGCCAGCTACGGCCGCTTCAAAAACGTCCAGAACTACTTCGCCATGGTCGGCCCGAAAAAGGACGCCGAGAAAGTCGGCTACTACGGCCAGAAGCTCGTGCTGGAAGCCCAGAAACTGGGGCTCAACACCTGCTGGGTCGGCGGCACCCACGGCAAAGATAACAATGCCTATGAGGTCGGCAAAAAAGAGAAGATGCACATCCTCATCCCCGTCGGCTACGGCACCACCCAGGGCAACCCCCACAAGGGCAAGGGCCTTGACAAGCTGGTCAAGACCGGCGGCGGTCTCGATGAAGACCCCGCAAAATGGCCGGAATGGTTTGCTGCCGGCGCAGACGCTGCTCTCAAAGCGCCCACCGCGCTCAACCAGCAGGTCTTCACCCTGTCCCTTGACAAAAAGGACAGAGTCACCATCAAAGAAAGCGTCGGCATCATGACCGGCATTGACACCGGCATCGTCAAGTACAACTTCGAAGTGGGCGCCGCCTCCAAAGGCTGCACCAAAGTCCAGTGGGCAAAATAAATACGGAAACGAAAACCCAGCCCGGGCACTTGCCCGGGCTGGGTTGGTTTTATTTAAGTGTTTTGCAGGTTTTGAAGGCGGTCGGCGTACAGGAACTGGCTATAGCCGGTGGCCTCTTTCACGCAGGTGAGGTCGTTGGTGCAGTATTCGCCGACGGCAAGGGCCGCAACGAAATCTCCGGCACCGGTGTTCTCGTTGTAGAGCGTGTGGTTGATGTTCTTCACAAACCAGGTGTCTTCCGGCAGAGCGCAGGTGGAAGCGTCAATGGACTTGTCCGGGCTGAAGTACTTCGCCTTCGCACCGGTGGTGCGGGCCTTCGTCGCCTTCAGGGTCTTGCCATAGTCCGCACAGGTGGCATAGGCGGAGGCGTACTTCGTATCGATGAGCAGGTCGGTCATGCCCTTGGACTTGGAGGTCAGGGGCAGCCCCGGGAAGCCGTAGTTAGCAAGGACCGCCACGTCGATGCCGTTCTGCTCCGCATTCTTCAGGTTTTGGGTCAGGCGCCCCATGGTCTTGTGGTAAGCCTGGACTTTCTTGTAGACGCCGGAGTTCTTTTTGAGGAACCCGGTCTCTACGACGTGGGCCATGTACTCATCGAAGTCCTCATAAGGAATGAACTCGTAGAGCACCGGGATGTTCCCGATGAGGGGCTTTAACACCGTGTCATAGAGCTGTTTCTTGGCGGGCTCTGCATTCAAATTGTTCCAGCCGTCGGAGACGTTGCGCAGAAGGAAGTTGGTCAGAACCGCCGCAATGGCGATGACCTCGTTGAACTTCCCGCCCTCAAAAGCCTGGCCGAGACGGTAGAGGAAGAGGCCGGCATCATCCACGTCGGAAGTGAGGTCCCCGTTATAGAGAGCCGTAACATCTACGCCTGCAAACGCGGCATTGAGGAAGGTCAGGTGGTCAATTTCCTTGTCTTTACCGTGGCGGTCCAGGTAGGCTGCCAGGACCGCGCCACCCTCCGACTCACCGATGAGGTCGACTTTCTTCGCACCGGTGCGCTTTTTGATGGCGTCGATGTACGCATCCAGTCCATCGCCGATCTCGTTGAGGTCAAGGCGCCAGTCGTAGGTATAGAAGTAGATGTTCTCAGCCCCCGCCTTCTGCTGCATGGTAATAATGAACTTCTGGTCGAGGAGTTCATCGTAAAGCTGGTTGTGCTCCGAAGAAGGGGTGTAGTAGAGGTGGGTCCCAACGTCACGCTTCGGCTTGCCGTTCGAGTCAAGGTTCATGTCATTGCCTTTGACGACCTTGGCCACTTTCGCGATGAACTTCTGGGTGTCAGGGTGCACCCCTGTCGCAGTGCCGAACAAGTCCGTCACCAGAGTCGGGTCTTTCAGGACCTTCCCGAGAATGTCCGTGAGGCTCCCGAGCCCCAGGTTCTCCCACTCTTTTTCGTCTTTGGTCCCAATGTTCTCATACATCTTGATGCCGTTAAGGCCGTGGACATAGATGACCGGGATGTGCTGCTTGCTCTTCGCCTGAGCCGCAAGCCCCGTCCCCATCACTGAGAACACCATGATCATGGCCAGCAGGACACTGACCGCCACTTTGGCAGCTCGCCCGAGGGGCCGCCCATTCACTTGTGTCATTTCATTTTGCTCCTTTCCTGTCTTCTCAGAAGCCAGTCACGCTCCTGATAGCTTTTCTTAACAAGTGTACCATTTCCCTTTCGAAAAGAAAAGGACCTCCCCACCTCGCAAACTGGTATTTGCGGAGCTGAGTCCCGCCACCCTGCTCTGCACTAGCTTCGCGCCTAAGGAAACATCCGCCCTGGCAGCGGGGCGTCGGCGACGCACAGCTAGTACACCGTACGCCCCAGTTAGCTGCCGTGCGTAGCTGGTGCCACTGTTCTTCGGCCATGTAAAGGGCGCACCAGTGCGCCGCGACCCGCGCGGTTGAGAACCCTTGACATGACCTCCGCTCAGCGGCAAGGGGCAGACAACAGGCCCGACGCGCAGCTAGTACACCGTAAAAGGGCAAGTGTGTCCTTCGGCCTGCAAGCACTATGAGTAGAGGGGGCCCAGTGCGCTGCCACAGGTGCCGGAGCACTCTGAAACGACAAACCACCATAGGAACATCTAAAATGAAGAATTCCTGTGGTGTTTC
>JAFUZN010000119.1 GCA_017476565.1 Clostridia bacterium | reverse complement strand
GCGTTTTTCAGGGCGGCGTAGGCCTGGGAGTCGGCGTTCAGTTCCAGCACCCGCTCGGCCTTCATGCCGGCCATGTCGGCACCCTGCTTCTTGAAGTACTTCTCCATCTCCAGAGAGATGGGGCCGTCGGTGGTCATGCAGACGGCGTGGCTCTTCAAAATTTTGGAGATGCGTGCCTCCTTGATCCTGTCGCCCAGGGTCTCCTTGAGGAAGTCCAGCACGGCCTTGCCGCTCTCGGCCTTTTCCTCGGCAGCTTTCTTCTCCTCCTCGGTCTCGGGAAGAGCATCCTCGTCGTTGATGCTCTTGAACTTCTTGCCGCCAAACTCGCCCAGAGTCTGCATGACGAACTCGTCCACCTCGTCGGTCAGGTAGAGGATCTCGTAGCCCTTGTCCAGGATCCGCTCTGCCTGAGGCAGCTTTGCCATCTGGCCGGCATCCTCGCCGGTGGCGTAGTAGATATACTCCTGGCTCTCCGCCATGCGGTCCTTGTACTCTTCCAGAGTAGCGCCCTTTTCCGCCTGAGAGGAGGTGAACAGAAGCAGTTCGAGCACCTTATCCTTGCTCATGCCGTAGTCCGCCACAGCGCCGTACTTGACGTTCAGGCCGAAGCTCTTCCAGAACTGCTCGTACTTCTCCCGGTCGTCCTTTTACAGCTTGAGCAGCTCCGCCTTGATCTTCTTCTCCAGATTCTTGGCGATGATCTTCAGCTGGCGGGTGTGCTGGAGCATCTCACGGGAGATGTTCAGGGACAGGTCCTCCGAGTCCACAAGGCCCCGGACGAACCGGAAGTGTTCCGGCAGCAGGTCTTTGCAGTTCTCCATGATCATGACGCCGGAGGCATAGAGCTTCAGGCCCGCTTCGAACTCTTTTGAATAGAAGTTCATGGGGGCTTTCCCGGGCACGAAGAGAAGCGCCGTATAAGTGGCAGCCCCTTCTGTGGAAGACCGGATGGTCAGGATCGGGTCGTTATAGTCATGGAACGTGTCTTTATAGAAGTTCGCGTACTCCTCATCGGAAACTTCGGACTTCTGTTTCTTCCAGAGGGGACTCATGGTGTTGAGGGTCTCGACTTCTTTGACGTCCTCGTATTCGTTCTCCGTGCCCTCTTTGAGTTTCCGGTTGGTGCATTCCATTTTGATGGGATAACGGATGTAGTCGGAGTACCGCTTGACAAGGTGCTTCAGTTCATACTCCTTCAGGTACTTGGAGTAGTCTTCGTCCTCGGTGTCCGCTTTCATGGTGATGGTAATGGTGGTGCCGTGACCCTCCTTCTCCGCTTCCTTGATGGTGTAGCCGTCCACGCCGGTGGAGCTCCAGAGCCATGCCTGGTCATCCCCGTAAGCCTTGGTCAGGACATCGACTTTCTGAGCCACCATAAAGGCAGAGTAGAAACCGACGCCGAACTGTCCGATGATATCGATGTCCTCGGCCGCCTTCTCATCCCCGGTGCCTTCCTTGAAGAGGCCGGAGCCGGACTTCGCAATGGTGCCCAGGTTGTCCGCCAGTTCTTCTTTGGTCATGCCGATGCCGTTATCGGAGATGGTGAGGGTCCCGGCGTCTTCGTCGACCGCGAGTTCGATCGCGAAATCTCCCCGGGAAAGGCCGGAGATGTTGTCTGTCAGGGACTTATAGTAAAGTTTGTCCATGGCGTCGCTCGCGTTGGAAATGAGCTCCCGCAGGAAGATCTCCTTATTGGTATAAATGGAGTTGATCATGAGGTCGAGCAGCCTCTTCGACTCCGCTTTGAACTGTCTTTTAGCCATAACGTTTTTCCCTCTTTTTTGTGGGCGATGTACGCCTTTCGTAATTTTAGCACTCTTTCGTGAAGAGTGCTAATCCATCTAGTATTATATACGCTTTCTATAAAAAAGCAAGGGCTTTACGAAAGGTTTTTTCGTAAAGCCCTTGCGGGTTTCTGAAGAGTTCGACTCAACCGGTGAACGAGTAGTAGAGATGGTTGAGGTCCGTGGTGCCTCCCCAGTAAGCGCGGTTGCCTTTGGAAGAGTATTGCCAGAGGACAATGCGGTTTTGGAGAGAACGCATTACATCGCCATAGTTGGTCTCCGGGAACTCGTCCGAACCGGTGTCATAGTAATAGGCCAGCCACAGGGGAGCATTCAGACGGCTCACTTCCAGGTGGTTCGTGACCCAGTTCATGTTGCAGTAGACGAGGGGTTTGTAACCGGCACCTTTGAGAATGCTCAGGTAACTGTTGGCAACGGTCGTCAGGTCGCCGGGGCTGAGTTTGACCTGGGAGTCGTAGGGACACTCGAGGTCCAGGGCCACATAGCCGCGAATGTTCTTCCCCTGCAGACACTGGATCAGGAAATTGGCTTCCTGAACGGCCATGGTGCTGGCGGAGACCAGGTCCGGCTGACGGCACCAGTAAACGTAGTGGTAAGCGCCGACCGGAATGTTTCGAAGCGTCGCCTGTAAATAGTAGTTATCGAAACTGGAGTCTTTTTCATAGCCGTTGGCCGCCCGGAGCATGACACCGCTGAGACCGTGTTCCAGCATGACGTCGAAGTCAACACCGGTACTGTAAGAACTGATGTCCACAACGGTCCCGCCGGTCTGTCCGCCGGAGGGATACTGGTTCGTCGTGAAACCGCCAAAGAGCAGGGCGTTGGAGCGGTTGGAAGCGACAGAGACCGGTACCAGACAAAGAGCCAGGACCAGGAATGCGGCGACCCAGATTTTCAAAATATGAGTTTTCTTCGTAACAGTAGTATTCAAAACAGTTTCTCCTTGGAGAGTTCACAATTTACTAACATTTATTAATCCATATAATACCGTAATGTCCCCTTCAATGCAACAGAAAAGTGAGAACCCTGTTCAATATTCTGACGCAGTAGTTCCTTTTGCAGTGTGTTCAGCACGAGCCGCTTGTTTCCGGACCAGAGGGGTGCCAGCAAAATGCGCTTCGGGCCGTCCCCCGTCAGTCGGTGGATAACGACGTTCTTCGGGATGACCGGCAACAGCCGACACAGAAGGGCGATGTACTCCTCCATGTCCATGACCGGAACGGAAGCCGGGTCCGCCTTATACTGCTCCCCGAGGTCTGTCCCCTCCAGCACATGGAGGAGCTGGAGTTTCAGGCCCCAGGTGCCGCAGGCACAGGCGTACCGCACAGAGGCTTCCATGTCTTCATAGGTCTCCCCGGGCAGTCCCAGAATAAGGTGGGTGATGACCGGGATGTCCAGCTCCTTCAGAGTACGGACCGCTTCTTCGTAAACTTCGTTTTTATAACAGCGGTGGATGTATTCCGCCGTCTTTTCCTTGGAGGTCTGCAGGCCCAGTTCCACCCAGACGGGTTTGATGGCCCGCATTTCCCGGAGCATCTCGAGGACCTCCGGCCCCAGGCAGTCCGGACGGGTGGCAATGGAGAGGACCGCCACCTCCGGCCGTCGGATAGTGGCCAGGTACTTCTGCCGCAGAGTTTCGAAGGAACCATCTTGCATCGCGTTCTTCCCCGGGTATGTGCCGGTAAAACTCTGGTAGTACGCAATGTACTTCTCCGACAAACTCTTTCGCCGGACCCGGGCCTTCGCCGCTTCCAGCTGGGCCTCCAGGTCCTCCCCGGCCGCCGCAAAGTCCCCGGACCCACCGGCAGAACAGAAGATGCAGCCCCGGGTGTCGAGGAGCCCGTCCCGGTTCGGGCAGGTGCAGCCACTCTCCAGGGTCAGCTTATAAAGCTTCTCCCCGAAAGTCTCTTTGCAGTAGTCACTGAGAGAATAGTAGTGGTCCAGGGCCTCCGCCTCCTTTCTGAAGAAAAAGGCCCTGCGAGCGTTTGACTCACAGGGCCTTCGGTCATTTTTTATGCGTTATACCCGAGGCCGAAGGCCTTCAGGTTCAGGTCGATGAATTTCTCAGGGACGGTGGTTCGGATGGTCTCTTCCCAAACGTCCTTTTCAATGTCGGTGTTCTGGGCCACGACACCGAGGAGGGCGACGTTCACCGCTTTGGGAGAACCGGCCTCCAGAGCCATGCGCAGCGCGTCGACAGCCTGGACTTCCACGCCGGCGGCTTCCACCTGCTTCAGCACGTCTTTCGGGTACTCGGCAGCGCCGATGATGACGGGCATGGGGTCCATCTTCTGGGTGTTGACGACGATTTTGCCGCCCTTCTTCAGGTAGGGCAGCCAGCGGGCAGCCTCCAGTTCTTCAAAGGACAGGATGATGTCCGCTTCGCCCTTCTCGACGATGGGAGAGGCGACGTTGTCGCCGTAGCGGACGTAGGTCACGACGGAACCGCCCCGCTGGGACATGCCGTGGACTTCGGAGATCTTGACGTCATAGTCTTTGGCGAGGAGGGTACGGCCGAGAAGACGAGAGGCCAGCAGAGTGCCCTGTCCGCCGACGCCGACGATGAGGATACTTCTGGTCATGCTCAATTCCCTCCTTTGATGGCGTCAAATTTGCACAGAGGCTGGCACATGCCGCAGCCGGTGCACTGGGTGAAGTCGATGGAAGACTTCCGGTCCGCAAAACTGATGGCCGGACAGCCGATCTTCATGCAGGCCTTACAGCCGACACACTTGTCAATGGCGACTTCGAAGGGCTTCGGCATCTTCGCCCGGACTTCTTTCAGGAGCACGCAGGGACGTCTCGCAATGATGAGGGACGGCGCCTCCACTTCCAGTTCCGCCGCAATGGCATCTCTGGTGGCGGCAATGTCATAGGGGTCGACCACGATGACTCGCTCAATGCCCACGGCATGGGCCAGAGCTTCCAGGTCGATGGCGGTGGTGGGGTCCCCGTTGATCCGCTTGCCGGTGGTGGGGTTCTGCTGATGACCGGTCATACCGGTGATGGAGTTATCGAGCACGATGACTTTCGAATTGGACTGGTTGTAGGCCGCATTGACGAGGCCGGTAATGCCCGAGTGGACGAAAGTGGAGTCCCCAATGACGGCAACCGACTTCTTCGCTTCCTCCGGGCGGACTTTATTCCGGCCGTGCAGGGCACTGACGGAGGCGCCCATACAGACGCAGGTGTCGATCATGCCGAGGGGCGGCAGGGCGCCCAGAGTATAACAGCCGATGTCGCCGGAGACGAACACGTTCAGCTGCTTCAGGGCAGAGAACAGTCCGCGGTGAGGACAGCCGGGGCACAGTGCCGGGGGCCGTCCGGGAATGTCGATATCCAGGGCGATGGACTCCTTTTCCTCTCCGAGGATGACCTTGGCGATCATGGACTGGGAGTACTCACCCTTCAGGTCGAAGGCCTCTTTGCCGATGCAGTCGATGCCCATGGCGCGGACCTGCTCTTCCAGGACCGGGTCCAGCTGCTCGAGGACATAGAGGGTATCCACCTTGGAGGCAAACTCTTTGATGAGGTTTAAAGGCAGCGGGTTGACGCAGCCCAGTTTCAGGTAAGACGCCTTGTCGCCGAGGGCTTCTTTGGCGTACTGGTAAGTTATGCCGGCGGCGATGACGCCGATTTTTGTGTCATTGTATTCGGTCTTGTTGACCCATGCAGTTTCCGCCCACTCGGCTTCGGCCACCTGACGGTCTTCCACCACTACATGGCGGCGGATCGCGTTGGCGGGAAGCATGGCGTACTTCTGGTTGTTTTTCACGTATTCTTTGACCGGGACCTCTTCCCGCTCCCCGACTTCCACGCTGGAAGAAGAGTGAGCAATACGGGTGGTCAGCCGCAGGAAGACCGGTGTGTCGAACTGCTCCGACAGGTCAAAGGCCAGTTTCGTGAACTCTTTGCACTCGGTGGAGTCAGAGGGTTCCAGCATGAGGACCTTGGCGGCTCTCGCATAGTGGCGGGAGTCCTGCTCGTTCTGGGAGGAGAACATGCCGGGGTCGTCGGCGACGGCAATGACCAGACCGGCGTTGACACCGGTGTAGGCCACCGTAAACAGGGGGTCGGCGGCCACATTCAGGCCGACGTGCTTCTGGGCACAGAAGGCTCGGCCACCTGCGATGGAGGCACCAATGGCGGTTTCCATGGCGACCTTTTCATTGGGAGCCCACTCGCACCAGATGACGTCTTCCCCATACTTGACAGCGTTCTCCGTGATCTCCGTACTGGGAGTTCCGGGGTAACTGGAAACCAGACGGACGCCGGCCTCGTAGAGACCCTGGGCGACCGCCTCGTTCCCGAGCATCAGTTTCTTCATAATATACCTCTATTCTGCCGTGCTTATTTGCGGGTCTGCTGTTCGACCAGGTTGGCACCGGCATACATTTCTCTGAGTTTTGGTTTCTCGATTTTGCCGGTGGGGTTCCGGGGAACTTCGGCAAAAATGATCTTCCGGGGCCGCTTGTACCGGGGCAGGCCCTTGCAGAAGTCGTTGACGTCCTCCTCGCTGAGGTGGGCGCCCTCCTTGACGGAGATGATGGCCGTGGCGATTTCGCCGAGGCGCTCATCCGGAAGGCCGATGACTGCGACGTCTTTGATGGCGTCATGCTTTCTCAGGAAGTCTTCGATCTGGACCGGGTAGAGGTTCTCGCCGCCGGTAATGATGACGTCCTTCTTCCGGTCGACGATGTAAATGAACCCGTCGGGGTCCTGGTAGGCCATATCGCCGGTGCAGAGCCAGCCGTCTTTCAGGGACTCTGCCGTAGAGGCTTTGTCACGGTAGTAGCACTTCATGACGCCGGGGCCCTTGACGCGGATCTCGCCGACTTCGTTGGGGGCCAGTTCGTTGCCCTCTCCGTCGCAGATCTTCGCTTCCCAGCCATAGCCGGGGATGCCGATGGCGCCTACGTGGTCGGTGTTCTCCACACCCAAATGGATACAGCCGGGGCCGATGGACTCGGACAGGCCGTAGTTCGTGTCATACTGGTGGTTCGGGAACCGTTGCAGCCAGCGGTCGATGAGACTGTGGGGCACCGGCTGAGCGCCGATGTGCATGAGCCTCCACTGGTCGAGGACGTGGTCCGAGAGGTCGATGTCTCCCCGGTCAATGGCGTCCAGAATGTCCTGGGCCCAGGGGACCAGGAGCCAGACGATGGTGCACCCTTCTGTGGAGACGGCCCGGAGGATCCACTCGGGGCGAATGCCCTTGAGGAGGACCGCTTTGCCGCCTACGACCAGGCTGCCGAACCAGTGCATTTTGGCGCCGGTGTGGTAGAGGGGCGGAATACAGAGGAAGACGTCGTCATGGGTCTGGCCGTGGTGGTTCTGCTCGCAGAGAGCCGCATGTTCGAGGCTTCGGTGAGCGTGCAGAATGGCCTTCGGAAAGCCGGTGGTACCGGAAGAATAGTAGATGGCGGCGTTGTCGTCCAGGGTCAGGGGGACGTCGGGTTTTTCTTTGGAGCAGTACTTGATAAGGTCTTCCGCACTGTCCGCAAAGCTCGGGCAGTCCTCGCCCACATAGAAAAGGTGCTCGACGTCAGGGATGTCGTCGACGATCTCTTCCACGCGGCCGATGAACTCGGGGCCGAAGACCAGCATGGAGCAGTCCGCCTTTTCGAGGCAGTACTTGATCTCCGAAGCGTCATACCGGTAGTTGAGGGGCACCGCCACGGCTCCGGTCTTCAAAATACCGAAATACATGGGCAGCCACTCAATGGAGTTCATGAGAAGGATGGCCACCTTCTCCCCTTTCCGGATGCCCCGGGTGAAGAGAAGGTTTGCAAACCTGTTCGCTCTCTCATCGAAGGTCTTCCAGGTCATTTCCCGGCGGAATTCCTTCCCGGGGACCGGCTGGACCAGAGAATAATCTTTCCAGGTAATGCGGCTCTTTTCGTCGAATTTTGGGCTGACTTCCACCAGCGCCACTTCGTCCGGGTAGAGCTTTGCATTTTGTTCGAGGTACTCAAAAATCAGCAATTCTGTCACCTAGATTCTTTTCCGTAATGATTCCTAACAGTTAACAAATATTTTATCAGTTTCAGCCGTTTAAAGCAATAGAGACCGACGGGCGTCGGTCTCTGTATCGCAAAAATGAATCAGTCGAAGAAACGGCGTTTCTTCTTTTTGTTCCGGGCAGAGTAGTTCACGGCACCGGTGCCGTCGTTGACGGGCTTGTCGATGTACTCTTTGTCGAATTCTTCGAGGAGTTTCTTCTGGTGGTCCGTGACCTTCTTCGGGACGTCGACGATGACGGTGACATACTGGTCGCCCTTGCCGGAGGCGTGGGTCGGGTCGATGCCGCGGCCACGGAGCCGGAATTTCGTTCCGGGCTGGGTACCGGCGGGCATATTGTACTTGACTTTCCCGTCCAGGGTGGGGACGTAGATCTCGGAGCCGAGGACCGCCTGGGAGTAGGTGACCACTACATCGCAGAAGACATCGTAGCCTTCTCTCGTGAAGATCTCATGGGGCTCGATGGTGCATTCTACGTACAGATCTCCCTGGGGGCCCCCGTTGGGGCCGTAGTTCCCCTGACCGCGGACCGCGAAGGCCTGGTGGTTGTCGATGCCGGCGGGCACGTCCACGTCGATTTCCACGGTGCGGCGGATCATGCCGAGGCCGTTACAGCGGTCGCAGGGGTCTTTGATGGTCTTCCCTCTGCCGTGACAGGTGGGACACTCCGCCGTCGACTGGAACATGCCGAAGGCCGTCCGCTGGGTCTGAGTGACCTGGCCGGTGCCATGACACTGGGAACAGGTCTCCGGCTGACCGGTCTTACAGCCGTTGCCGTGACAGACGTCGCAGACTTCGATGCGGGGCGTGCGGACCGTTTTGTGACAGCCCTTGGCCGCCTCTTCGAAGGTGATGGTCATGCGGGCATTGATGTCAGACCCTCTGCGGGGGGCGTTGGGGTCCACCCGGCGACCGGTGCCGCCAAAGCCTCCGCCGAACCCGCCACCGAAGATGCTGGAGAAGATGTCGCCGATATCGCCGAAGTCACCGCCCTCGAAGCCGAAGCCGCCGGGGCCGCCTGCTCCGCCGCCGTAACTCGGGTCTACTCCCGCAAAGCCAAAGCGGTCGTACCGGGCCTTCTTCTGGTCATCGGACAGCACTTCATAAGCCTCGTTCACTTCCTTGAAGTGGACTTCGGCTTCCGCGTCTCCGGGGTTCAGGTCCGGGTGGTACTGTTTGGCCAGTTTCCGGTAGGCCTTTTTGATTTCGTCGGCGCTGGCGCTTTTGTCGACGCCCAGCACTTCATAGTAATCTCTCTTGTCTGGCAAGTTGAGCCCTCATTTCGTGAAGGGTCGCCGTACCCCGGGAGGGGCACAGCGATCCTGTTGGAGTCAAATTAAGTGAACGCCTGACAGTATATTAGTCGACGTCAGTAAAGTCAACATCGGCTGCGTCGCCGCCGGGCTGACCGCCGAATCCGGGGTCACCGCCGAAGCCGGCTGCTGCGTTCGGGTCGAAGCCTGCGGCAGAGGGGTCACCCTGAGGCGCGTTCTGCTGGTAGAGCTTCGCGGAGACTTCATAGAACTTGGACTGAAGAGCGTCCTGTTTGGTCTTGATGAGGTTGGTGTCGGAACCGTTCAGCGCTTCCTTCAGCTCATCGATGGCGCTCTGGAGAGCATCTTTATCGGCCTGGTCGAACTTGTCGCCCTCATCCTGAAGGATCCGCTCGGACTGGAAGACCATCTGATCTGCGCCGTTGCGAAGGTCGACTTCTTCTTTTCTGGCCTTGTCTTCAGCCGCATACTGCTCTGCATCGCGGACGGCCTTATCGATGTCCTCTTTGGACATGTTGGAGGAAGCCGTGATGGAGATGTGCTGCTCTTTGCCGGTACCCAGGTCCTTCGCGGAGACGTTGACGATACCGTTCGCGTCGATGTCGAAGGTGACTTCGATCTGGGGAGTACCGCGGCGTGCGGGAAGGATGCCGTCCAGGTGGAAGACACCGAGGGACTTGTTGTCTCTGGCGAATTCCCGTTCACCCTGCAGGACGTTGACTTCGACGGAAGTCTGGTTGTCGGCAGCAGTGGAGAAGATCTGGCTCTTCTTGGTGGGGATGGTCGTGTTTCTCTCGATGATCTTGGTGCAGACACCGCCCAGGGTCTCAATGCCGAGGGACAGCGGAGTGACATCGAGGAGCAGGAGGCCCTTGACATCGCCGCCGAGCACGCCGCCCTGAAGGGCAGCACCCATGGCGACACACTCATCGGGGTTGATGCCCTTGAAGGGCTCTTTGCCGATGTACTTCTGGACCGCTTCCTGGACAGCCGGAATACGGGAAGAACCGCCGACCATGAGGACTTTGTCGATCTCTGCGGCCTTGAGGCCGGAATCGGCCAGGACCTGACGAACCGGACCCATGGTGGCTTCCACCAGGTCTGCGGTCAGTTCGTTGAACTTCGCTCTGGAAAGAGCAGTTTCCAGATGCTTCGGGCCGGTGGCGTCTGCCGTGATGAAAGGAAGGGAGATCTGGGAGTTGGTGACACCGGAGAGCTCGATCTTCGCCTTTTCTGCAGCCTCTTTCAGGCGCTGCATCGCCATCTTATCGGAACGAAGGTCAATGCCTTCGGTCTTTTTGAATTCGTCTGCCAGCCAGTCGATGATGCGCTGGTCGAAGTCGTCACCGCCGAGACGGTTGTTACCGGCCGTGGCAAGGACTTCCTGGACTCCGTCACCCATCTCGATGAGGGAGACGTCAAAGGTACCGCCGCCGAGGGCGTAGACCATAATCTTCTGATCGGTATCTTTGTCACGGCCGTAAGCCAGAGCTGCAG
>JAFUZN010000118.1 GCA_017476565.1 Clostridia bacterium | reverse complement strand
GCAGAGCCAGGCTTTCGCCGCCCTTTGGGCTCGAAACCACTGGACTGCCCTTGCGGACGTCCTACTAAGCGTCGCGTCGTCCCTTTGGTCCTAGCGGCGCTAAGAAGGACTGTCAAAAAAGAACCTCGAGCCAAATGGTTCGAGGTTCTCTTGATCGAATGATTAGTTGCCGGCGGCGGCGAGGCCGACGGGGCCGTTGGTGATGCGGCCTTCGCCCACGGTGGGGCCGGTGGCAGCCGACGAGGTTGCGGCGGTCGTAGAAGCCGCCGTTGTGGGGGCTGCGGTGGTGGTTGCCACCGTGGTCCGCGCTGTAGTGGCTGCTGCAGTGGTGGAAGCGGCCGTGGAAGCTGCGGTGCCGGCGGCGGTCGTAGAAGTACTGGAAGCGGAAGTAGAAGCGCCTTCCGAAGTCGACTCTTCTGTCTCTTCCGGCTCAGACAATTCGCCGTTCAGAGCGTTGCCGGCCGTGGAGTCCGGCAGCTCCAGGAAGTCCGTATTCACATACTGTTTGAGCATGTTTGCGACCCAGAGGTAAGAGAAGTTCGAGTTCGAGATCTTTACACCGTGGTTCATGGCGTCGGTCTCGGTGAAGTCTCTGTACCAGACCACATGGACGTTGGCATAGTCGGCACCATAGACCGTAACGGTGGGAACCAGCTTCGGGTTCTTCACGACGACCGTCACTTCCCCTTCCGGAGTGGTGACCGTGTCGAAGGTCACATCGAGGACCAGACCGACGATCTGATCGGCAAGGGCCTGGGTGGAGATAAAGTTTCCGAGGGAGTAGGCGCAGAACACATTCCGGCCGTCTTCGGAGTTGATCCACTCGGCGTTCTGGACAACGTGGGGATGGGTCCCGACGATGAGGTCAGCGCCCCAGTTCGCCAGGTTCTGGGCCAGCTTCTTCTGGTCATCGGTGATGACGTGGCTGTCCTCAGTGCCCCAGTGACAGCCGACAATGACAATGTCTGCGATCTTGTTGGCTTTCTTGACCTGCTTTTTGATGAGGTCGGTCTCACTGGTGTAAATGACCCGTTTGTCAGCGGCCTCCGGCGTCGAGATGCCGTTGGTGCCGTAGGTGTAGGACAGGAAGGCGATGGACTTGCCTTTCGCCGTATAGACCGGAATGCTGTCCGTGTCATTCTTGTCCCAAAGACCGGTATACAGGACGTCGTCCGGCATATCGTTCTCATAGAATTCGGTAGTGGCTTCAATGCCCGCCGAACCCTGATCATAAATGTGGTTGTTCGCCACGCTGAACACACGCATGTTCAGAAGGTTGTAAAGGGCCTGTCCGTCTTCCCCGGGCGTAGAGAAGGTCGGGTAACTGGCGGGTCCGAGCTTGTTGCTGAGCAGAGATTCCTGGTTGATCCAGTTGAGGTCGTGCTGCTGGTAGAAGCTCGACAGGCCTTCGTAAGCGTAATTGAAGTCGTAGCCGGAACCGTTAGCTCTGGTGGAAGCCTGCTGGTAGATCTTCTGATGGATGAGGTTGTCACCGGAGGCGGAGAAGGTAAAGGTAGCAGACTCGTCCGTCTTGACAGGAGCTGCCGGTTTCTTCTTCCCGGTGTAGTCCAGTTTCTTGATGGGGATGGAGGGCTGAGGAGAACCGACCGATGCCTCTCCGACTTTGTCGGAGGCCCCCTTGTTTCCGTAGAGGGTGATGCCGGGCAGGTCCTTGAGGCTCTGGGTCCCAATGGTCTTGTCCGTGACCTCCACTATGGAGGGCTGGTACTTGTCTTCGAATTCGGCCTGCTTCGCAGCGTCAGAGGAGAACTCGCCCTGAACGGAAGCCAGATAGTAGTTCGGGTTATAGGGGTTGACCTTGTTGAAGCTGTAGTCCTTGTCGGTCACGATGATCGTAGAGGTACCACCGCACTGGATGGGCACCGCAAAGACTCCTTCTTTGACTTCTTCCGTCAGGTCGACCTTGGCAGGAACTCCGTTTTCATCCAGTTCCGTGACCACGCCAATACGGCAGTCACTGGTGGTGGGCGATACATAGACATTGTACCAGCCCTTCTTGCTGCCATGGTGGGCAATGGCATGGATGAGGAGTACCAAGGCAAGGATGATGAGCAGGAGCCCTATAATACTCGTGATGAGCCTGCGATAGTTGATTTTATATTTCCGCTTCTTTTTCCCCTGGGCGGTCTTTTTCTGACCGTTTGCCCGGGCGTTCTGAAGCTGTGCATTACGCTTTGCATTCTGCTGTTTCTGCTTTTGAGTCGGGGCCTTTTGGGCCGGTCTCTTGGCAGGAGCCTTGCCGGCGGTCTTACCGGAAGCCTTCTTTGCGGGGGCCTGTTTCTTTTCTGCCGGCTTGGTGCTGGCAGATTTTTTCTTGACCCGACGCTTCGCAGCAGCGGACTTTTTCTGTGCAGCCTTTTTCTGGCTGATGGCAGCATCGGTATTGATGTGCCGCCCATTTCTGCTCTGTTCCACGTTCAGAGCTCCTTTCTCTCGCCCATTTCAAAAGAGGGCCCGCTACGAGGACAGCCGACCCCATTAGAAATATTGTAGCAGTTATGCCGCCCCTATTTCAACATAAAAATAGTTATACATAACAATATCTGCCCCTAATGTCGGATAAATCTCCACAACATATTGGGTCAGAGGGTCTCTTTGACCCGGAACCAGCAAGCGTATTCGGACTGAAAGCCCACTTTCTCATAGAGCCGTTTTGCGGGTTCGTTGCCGGAGACCACCTGGAGGTAAGCTTTGGCAGCACCCTTCCCCGCTCCTTCTTTCAAAAGGGTCCGGACAATGGCTTCCGCAAGGCCTCTGCGTCGGCAGTCTTCTCTGACGTGGATCGCGTATATGCCCACGTAACCCCGGTCCAAAATCCCGAGCCCGGTGCCGACGACCTCTCCCCTTTCGTTGAGGACCTTCACGGTGATCTCATCTTTCGGGATCGCATCGTACATGGCGGGGACGACCCGGAGGTGGTTTTCGTCGGTGACATTTTTCAGAGAAAAGAGGGCATCCAGCCACTCCCGATCCACCCGTTCCCCCAGGACCAGGGGCAGGGCGGATTCCGGCAATTCCGTGTCCGCCATTCCGGCAAGGTCGATGACCATATTGTCCACCCGGTGTTCCTCCACATAGCCCCGTTCTTTCAAGAAAAGTTCCAAAGCGGGGGTGGTCAGAGGACTGATCTTGAAGACACTGGGAGTGCCCCATTTTCGATAGACCTCTTCACAGTAGGCCACCTTTTCCGCAAGGGGCAACTGAGCCGGGCCAATGGTCTCGACGCAGTTGGTGCGGTGGGTATAGAAAAATGAGAACCGTAAGATCCACCCGTCGTAGACCTGCATCTGGTGGGAAGGCCAGGCGTTAAGAGACAGGTCCTCCACCGTCTTGATGGTCTCAAGAGACAAGGTCGTCTCCCCCTTCCAGTTCTTCGACAACAGTTTTCTCTACCTTTTGGACATGCTTGCCGATGATTTCGTTGACATCGGAGATGGTGATGAAAGCACTCTCGTCCGATTCTTCCACGATCTCCCGCAGTTCCGGCAGTTCCAGTCGGGTGATGACGACATACATCATGTCTTTTGCACCGGAAACGAGACCCCGTGCAGACTGGATCGTCACGGTGCGGCCCAGGCGCTTGTAGATTTCCTCCGCGATGGGTTCTGCATTGTCGGTAATGACCACGACCTGCTTTGCGGTGTCGAGACCTTCCTCCACTTTGTCAATGATCCGGGAGGCGATGTAATAGGTCAGAAGGGACAAAAGGGAACGGTCGACGCCGAACAGGAATCCGGCCACCGTAAAGATGATGAGGTTGAACACGAGAATGACGGTGCCTGTGGAGACATTGCTCTTTCGGGAGATCATCAGAGCCACCAGTTCGGTGCCGTCGATGCAGGCGCCGCCCCGAAGGACCAGGCCTACACCGGCCCCTAAGAGGAAGCCGCCGAAGGCGACGGACAGGAGTTCATTCTCCGTCACCGGTGCCACATGGTGCAAAGCCTGGGTAAATATCGTGAAGACGACCAGGGCATACACATAGGCAGCAGCGAATCGTTTCCCCACCTGTTTGAGCCCGAGAAAAACAAAGGGTAAGTTGAAAATGGTGACGATGAGACCCAGAGACCATCCGGTCTTATACTGGATCATCAGGGAAATACCCGTAAGTCCCCCGTCCAAAACGGAGTTCGGCACCAGGAACAGTTCCAGGGCGACGGCATCGATAATAATGCCGAGGGTCACCATCAGGTACTTCATCAGGTACCGCTTCCAGGGGTTTCGTTCCACATCTCGTTTTGCAGTCATGTTGCCAGCGGTTGCCAAAGCAAAATTCTCTCCTCTCATAAAAAACGGGCAGCGAAGGACCTTCGTTGCCCGAATGGGTTTCTTGGTTACATGTCAACGGTGAGGTCCACGACCTGTTTCAGCACTTCAGCCGCTTTGCCGCTGTCGAGGACTTCTTCGGCGATGCGCCGGCCTTCCTCCAGGGAAACATTCTGCGTCAGGTGCAGAGCCAGAGCGGCACTGTAGACCACCGCATTGCGCTGGGGGCCCTTCTTCCCGGTAAAGATGTCGTTCAGGATCGCCGCGTTGACTTTCGGTGTCCCACCGGCCAGTTCTTCTTTGGAGCAAAGGTCCAGACCTATTTCCTCGGGAGAGGGCGAATAGGTGCGGAATTCTCCATCGATGACTTCACAAATGGTGGTCTTTCCGCCACAGGAGAGCTCATCAAGGCAGTCTTCCGAATAGACGATCATGCAGCGCTTTGCCCCCAGCTTGTGAAGGACCCGGGCAAGGGGTTCTACAAAGCGTTCGTCGGTGACGCCGATCATGTGGTAAGAGGCTCCGGCGTAATCGATGATGGGCCGAAGGATGTCAAAGACCGTGTCCAGGGGGAGCTGGCGGCGAATGGGCGCCAGGAACCGGTTCATAATGTGGCTGTTCTGGGCAAACAGGAAGCAGAAGTTGGTCTCATCGAGGACCTTTTTGATGCCCTCCGGAGGGACGGCCAGCTTCATGCCGAAAGCCTCCAGGACATCGGCGGTACCGCAGTTGCTGGTGGCGGCCCGGTTCCCGTGCTTGGCCACTTTGACCCCGGCCGCAGCGCAGATGAAGGCAGCTGCCGTCGAGACATTGAAGGTGTTGGACTTGTCTCCACCGGTCCCTACGATCTCCAGGACTTCTTCATCGTTGAAGAACTTGTCACAGTGGTTCCGCATGCCTTTGGCCGCCCCGGCAAACTCGTCGAGGGTGGCCCCTTTCAGCGCCAGAGCCACGAGAAACGCACCGATCTGGATATCGGTGGAACGTCCCGCTAATATTTCATCGACTGCTGCCTCTGCCTCGGCAAAGGTCAGGTCCTGCTTGTTCATTAAGGAAATAATGGAATCCTGGATCATAATGTTGAAACCTCCGGTGAATCGCTTTTATAGAATTATAAAAAAAGGAACCACAATTGTCCAGTTTTTGTAAATTCTTCTTTACACTTGTAAAAATTAGTCGGGTTTTCAGACAAAAATGCGACACGAAGTACTACATCATTCCCCGCGATGGGGCTATAATGATTATACAAATACTTTGAGAGGAGTTGTGTTAAGGCATGTCCGAATCAGGAATGACCGTTGGCGACCGTATTCGTTCCCTCCGCAAACGGGAAGGCATTTCTCAGACAGATCTTGCACAGAAAATGGGAGTCATCAAGCAGACGCTCTACAAGTACGAGACGGGGATCGTCACGAATATCCCCTCAGAAAAGATCGAAGCGGCCGCCAGAGCCCTTGGGGTCACCCCCGGGTATCTGATGGGTTGGGAAGACCAGGACGCCGAGAGCTTTTCCTATGTCCGTCACCGCGCCATCAATGACATGCTTGACAAGCTGACCCCATCGGAAGTCGAGATGGTGGAAGGCATCATCCGTCAGATCGTCAATCACAAAAGCAAAGACTAAGCAAAGCAAAGAATCCCCGAGTGCTGTCAAAGCACCCGGGGGTTTTGCTGTTTTAGGAAGTTTTTTCGCGATTTACGCCACAGTGAAGGGGCTGGAGACACCGGTCACCTTATGGTAGCTGAGAAGGGTGTCTTTCTTGATCCCTTTATAGACCAGGCGGTAAGTCCCGGCACTCGCCTTCTTCGTCAGCCAGTTGACGTTGATGCGGTAAGTGCTGACGTGGTTGTGGTAACGGGTATAGGTGTAGGGGTCCGTGTCAGTGGCGACGGTCTTCCACTTGCCGTTCACCAGTTTCTGTACCTTCATGTAGGTGTAGTTTTCGGGCACCAGGTCTTTGTTGCCGGCAATGCGAAGGTCTGAAACGCTTCTCGGGTTGGCCGCTTCAAAGACAGCGGTAACGGTCTCACCCTTCTTGTAAGAGGACTTGACGTCTTCCACCAGTTTGCCGGAGTCATTGACGTCGATGGGCGTCGGGACGGCAGCGGCATAGGTGTAAAGGAGCGCAGCCGGAGCACTGGTCCGCATGGCAGCGGTGCTCTTCGAAGCCTGGCCCTTGACCATATCCTGCGCCAGACGGTCCAGTTCCTGGGTCAGAGCGGCGCCGGACCAGGGGCCAAAGAGGTCGGTGGACCCTTCATAGTGCTGCTCTGCAAACTCTTCTCTCGTGACCATGTACTGGCTGTAAGCGTTGGAGTAAGTGGCATTGATGACGTGCTTGACGCCGGCTTTGGAAAGGGTCTTCTGGACGACTTCCTTGGTCCGTCTTCCCTGTTCCGTGGTCAGCTCAAAGGGGCAGGCCAGGAGGGCGACTTCGCCGATGCGGAAGATCTGCAGCGGGGTCTCCGGCTCCATAAGCGGTTTGCCGGTCAGTTCCCATCCCTTGTGGCCGACGGCCAGGACGACGACCTTTTCCATCTGTTCTTCGTCGAACTGGTTGGACTTGAGAAGGGCCATGGCATAGGGCCACAGGGGGTCAAAGAGTTTCTCAAGGCCGGAGAGGTCGATGACGTTGAAGTCGACCTTCTGCTTCGTATAAGTGCCGTCTTCGTTCTTCACGAAGGTGTGCTTGACAGCACCTTCGGCAGCGTTGTCGACGGGGGCGCCTTCTTCGTCACCGGCGATGATGCCGGCCCCGATGCAGGGCTCTGCCGTGCGGGCATTGTCGATGTCATCGTAAGGCATGTAGTGGTCGCCGATGTACTTCTTGTCGACTTTGATGTCGGAGAAGTCCACGACGGAGTAGTTGGTGGCAGCGGTCTTGGAGAGGTTGATGGTGGTGACCCCTTTCCCTCCCTTGAGGAGCCGGAGGGCAGCATCGGCTTCCTGCTGGCCGTCCACGATCTCGTTCTCAATGACGTCCAGGGTCTTGTCCACGTCTGCGGGACGCTTGAAGGCTTTGGTGACGTCTTTTTTGTTGGGTTCGTTGGGCGATACATCGCCGGTCTCCGCCTGAGCGAAGGCTGCGACATAGCCGTTGCCCTTCTGCTTCTCGACGTAGTAAGCGGCATAGCCTTTGTGGTCCGCAGAGACCAGTTCATTGGTGATGCCGTTGGAAGTGCCGTGGCTCGGGAAGAAGGACAGAAGACCTACATCGCCCTTGCCGTCCTGTTTGAAGACCAGCAGGGACATTTCTTTGGAGACCGAGTTCCAGGACTCCTGGGTGTCGTTCTTCGCAGAAGACTTGTAATTTTTGTTGGCGCGGGCGGCCAGCAGAGAACGGTTGTAAGTGTCAATGTCCGTGTTGCCGTAGGCGAGGGTCACAGAACCCTTGGCCAGGTTATTGGTGGCTTCTTCAATGGCGTCTGCAATGCCGATGCAGATGACGTCATAGGACTCGTCGTCATAGCCGGGCACGCCGTTGATGAGGTCATAGAGCGCATACCAGGAGGTGTTGGAGGTCGACGAATGGGCGTGGGTCGCCGCGATCATCGTGTTCTGCTCATTGTACTGAGTAAGACCTCTCTTTTTCAGCTCCTTCAGGACGCCGGGCTTGATGCTCTCGGTCATATGGACCAGTTCCGCAGAGACGTAGACCTGGGGTTCCCCATTGGTCTCCACAATGAAAGCTCTCGCGTTCAGGCGCATGAGCAGGCCCTTCATGAGGTCTCCGAGGGAGTTGTATCCGGTGGAAATGTCTGTGATGGGCCCGGTGATGTCCGCTTTCCCGACGCCGACCCGGACCGTTCCGCTCTTAGCGTTCGCAGCAAAGGCCGAGGAGACGACAGTGAGGACCATGACCATGGCCAGCAGCAGGGACACTGCCACTTTTTGCAGTCGTTTCATAGTTCTTTTCCTTTCATTTTCTACCAAAACAAAAAGACGCCATACAGGGAAACACGTTCCGTGTATGGCGCCTTTGCCTTACCGAAATAATTCAAGTTCTATCCACTTGTTTCCCACTTCATTTCAACCCTAATAATACCGTGCAGGGTTTGCGGTTGTCAATCGAAAAGTGAGTCGAAGTTCACTTATTTGTCGGCCGGGTTCGGAGTGCGGACCGACTTTTGGACTTCGGTGAGGATGTCTTCCGGAGTCCGCTTCTTGATGCGAGCCCTGGGGGTCAGAATAATGCGGTGGCCGCAGACATCGGAGAAAAGGGCCTGAATGTCCTGGGGAGCCACATACCGGCGGCCTGCCAGGTACGCTCTGGCCTTGGCCATCTGCACCAAAGCCAGAACCGCTCTGGGGCTGACTCCCTGCTCAATGTCCCCATGTTCTCGCGTCTTCTCACAGAGTTCAGAAGCATACAGGACGATCTCGTCCGCGATGTACACCTCTGACACTGCCGCCTTCATCTCTTTGATCTGCTCCCTCGTGACCACCGGTCGGACGGCGTCGAGGGGACTCACCTTTTCCCGCTGGCGGACGATCTCCAGGGTCTCCTGCGCGGTCGGGTACCCCATGGAGAGCCGGACCATGAACCGGTCCAGCTGGGAATCCGGCAGGTTGTGGGTGCCGGCGGAGCCCAGGGGGTTTTGGGTCGCCACGCAGACGAAGGGGTCCGGCAGTCGATAAGTCTTGCCGTCCACCGTGACTTTCAGTTCTTCCATCGCCTGCAGGAGAGCTGCCTGGGTCTTGGCGGAGGTCCGGTTGATCTCATCCCCCAGGAAGAAGTTGCAGATGATGGCCCCTCTTCGGTACTCGAAGTCTCCGTTCTCCTTGTTGTACACCGAAAACCCGATGACATCGGAGGCCATGGTGTCCGGGGTGAACTGGACCCGGTTGTAGGCAAGGTTCATCGCCTTGGAAAAAGCCAGGGCCAGGGTGGTCTTCCCTACGCCGGGCACGTCCTCGAGGAGCACATGGCCCCCCGCGAGGATCGTCATGAGTACCTTTTCCAGCACATCGTCTTTGCCGACGATGACTTTCTTCACTTCCTGCAGAATGGCTGCATTTCGCTTGTCCATATTGGCCTCCTGTTATTCCATTTCCAGGGTCGGGGATGACTCACGCATGCCCTTCCCGGAGAAGACTTTATTGAGTGTGGTGTCGTCCAGCTGCATGTCGAAGTAGTCGGCATAGTACTGTCGGACGGTCTGCCCGAGGTCCAGGTCCTGAAACTTTTCGGGGTAGAACAACTGAGCGAGGTACAGCACTGCCATGTGGGGCTCCATGGAGCCGTGGTGACACCAGCGGGTGGCACCGATGGGCAGTGTATAGACCTTTTTGTTTTGAACGGCGGAAAGGCCGCTCCACTTTTGCTGAGAGAGGATGTAATCGGTCACCGCATACTCATTGCAGACGATGGCATCCGGGTCCCAGCGGTAGATCTGCTCGAGGGTCACGGTGGCGTTCTTTCCAAGGTCGGTGACCCCGGCCGCCGCAGACACATCGACGAGCCCCGCATCTTTCATGATCTCCCCGCAGAGGGAGTCGATGATGTCCGTCTTTGTAGCCTCCGTGATGGAATGGTACACCCGGGGTTTCTGGTCCTCCGGAACGTCGGACAGACGGGCTCTCACATCGGAAATGGTCTGTTCCATGTAGTTGCAGTAGGACTCCGCTTTCTCTTCTTCCGAAAACACCGCCCCCAGGACCTGAATACACTGTTTCAGCTGTGCCAGGGAGTAGTAGTCAGCGACCACATAGGGAATGCCCAGGTCGTCGAGTTTCTGCCGCTCGGTGTCCTTCTCATACATCTCCTGCTTGATGAGGATGAGGTCCGGGTCCAGGACCAGGACTTCTTCCCCGTTGACGGCCCCTTCATGGTAAGGGGTCGGGACATCTTCAATGGAAGGGTACTTCGTGACCATCATCTGGTCCCTGGTCACGCCGTCCGAGGCCCCTACGATGAGCTGCCCTTTTCCCAGCATCGCCATCATGTGGGCGGTGGATGCGTACATGCAGACGACTCTCTGCGGGGCCTCCGGCACCTGGACTTCCCGTCCAACGATGTCCGTGACCGTCTTCGTCGGGCCGTTCACCATGTTGCCGCCGTTGCCGCTGCAGGCGGCCGCAGAGAACAGGAAGCAGAGGAGGAGCAGGACCGCCGTCAGTCGGACCGGAATGGGTTTCTGAGTCATCATCCTTCTCCCTCCGGTTTCTGGCAGAGGACGCCGTTTTCCGTCCACCGGCGGTACAGGCAGTCATAGCAGCCGCCGTCTCCGGTCTGTTCCTCTTCCACGTCCGG
>JAFUZN010000117.1 GCA_017476565.1 Clostridia bacterium | reverse complement strand
GGCTGTCGACAACTTTGACAGAAAGGATGTAGTCGTTATACACCGTGTCAAAGTCTTCGGGTCCGGCAGGGGTACCGGGGATGATGGCCGCCGCCTTCGGGTCGAGGCGCAGTTCCACCGGAAGGACCCCTTCCTTTTCGCGAGGATCGACCAGGCGGTTCTTGATCATCGGCAGGAACTCTTCGGCGACATCTTTATGGACCAGCAGGACCTCTTCGGCATTGCAGACCGAGGGGCGCTGGGTCTTGGCGTTGTTGACGATGTTGACGGCTTTCGGCAGGTCGGCACAGTTATCCACATAGACATGACAGATGCCGCTTCCGGTCTGAATGCAGGGGACTTTGGCGTTTTCTGTGACCCGGCGAATGAGACCGGCTCCTCCCCGGGGGATGAGCAAGTCCACAAGACCGACCGCGGTCATCAGTTCATTGGCGCTGTCGTGGGTGAGGTCGGAGACCAGGCCGACGGCTTCCTCGTTGATGCCGCACTTTTGCAGGGCCTCTTTCATGGCGGAGACCACGGCAAAGGAAGAGCGGTAACTCTCCTTCCCTCCCCGCAGGACACAGGCATTGCCGCTCTTGAATGCAAGGGCAAAGGCATCGGAGGTGACATTGGGTCGGCTTTCATAGATGATGGCAACGACCCCCAGGGGCGCATGCACCTGCTGGATCGTCATGCCGGCGGGGTGCTTGTATTCCCGCACCACTTTTCCCACCGGGTCCGGCAGGTCGATGAGGGCACGGATGCCGTCGGCCATGCCTTTGACCCGGTCTTCCGTCAGTTTGAGACGGTCGAGCATGACATCGGGGATGTTTCCGGTGGCGGCCGCAATGTCTTCGTCATTGGCGCGAAGGATCTCGGCCGTATGGTCTTCCAGGGCCGTCGCAATGAGGGCCAGGGCATCATTTTTTCGTTCGGTCGTCAGGGCAGCCACGTCTGCGGAGGCCGCCTGAGCATTTTTACAAAGGATGATGGTGGAACTGTCAGCCATAAGTATTCCTCCTCTTTAATTGGTTCCGAGGAACCGGGTCCCAATATAGTCTTTCCCCTCCACGACGTCGTAGAGGACATTGGGACGCTGTCCATTGATGATTACGGTCTCGATTCCCGCTTCGGTGGCGATTTCGGCGGCTTTCAGCTTGGTCGACATACCGCCGGTCCCCTGCTTCGTGCCACTGCCGCCACCCAGGGACATAAGTTCCGGAGTGATCTTCTCGACTTCTTTGATGAGGGAAGCGTTCTTGTCTACCCTCGGGTCTGCGGTATAGAGCCCGTCGGTATCGGTCAGGATGACCAAAAGATCGGCTTCGACGGTTTTGGCGACAATGGCCCCCAGGGTGTCATTGTCCCCGATTTGGATCTCCTCGACGGAAATGGTGTCGTTTTCATTGATGATGGGCAACGCGTTCATAGAGAGCAGACGGTGGATCGTGTTGCTGAAGTTCAGGTACCGGGAGGGGTTCTGAACGTCATCCCCGGTGATGAGGATCTGGGCGACCACATGGTTGAAGTCGCCAAACAGTTTGTCATAAATATACATCAGTTCGCACTGGCCCACGGCCGCTGCGGCCTGTTTTCCGGGAATGTCCTCCGGCTTTTCCGCCAGAGACAGTTTCCCGACCCCCATGCCGATGGCCCCCGAAGAGACCAGGATCACATCGTTCCCGGCATTTTTCAGGTCGGAGAGGACCCGGCAGAGTTCGGTGACCCGGCGGATATTGAGGTTTCCGGTGCTATGAGCTAAAGTAGTAGTGCCCACTTTTACGACGATTAGCAAGTGTGTTCCACCCTTTCTGTTTCCAATCATATTGAGACCTATTATAAAGCGAGCCCCTTTGAACTGTCAATTCAAAGGGGCCCGTCATCCTTTAAGAAGACTGTTTCCAAAAGTCCACCGGTTCATAGTCCCTAAGGGGCGCTAAAAACCCGTATTCTTCCAGTTTTGCCTGGATCGCGTCCAGGATGAGTTCGTTTTCCGCCAGGACCGTGTGGTAGTGGTAGCCTGACGTCAGGTTCAAAAGGGGCACCGATTTGCCCTCGCGGATGGAGGACAGGTACCGCTCAAGATCTGCACGAGAGTTCAGGTTCAGGTCGACCCGCAGCAGACCATAGACTTTATGGGAGACAAAGACATCTTTGACTTTCCCGCCCAGGTCCACCATCATGGTCAGTTCCTTTTCGATGCTCTCGTCCTCGTGATGGACTTTGAAAACCCGGCTTGCCTTATAGTGTTCGGAAAGAAGATAACCGGAACTGGTGGAGACAATGTCATTGCCTTCGGCTCGGAGCAGAGCAATGTCCTGCACGATGACCTGACGGCTGACCCCGAACTGTTTGGCAAAGGTGTTTCCCGAAACCGGGTCACCGGCAGTCTTCAGCGTCTGGAAGATCATCATCCGTCTTTCTGCGCCTTTCATGGCGTCCCTCCTTATACCGCGTGAAGATTTTTCAGTGAAATATCTAAAATGGGAGCGGAATGGGTCAGGGCTCCACTGGAGATGAAGTCCACCCCGAGGTCGGTGAGCTTTGCAATGTTCTCTTTGGTCACATTGCCGGAGACCTCCACTTCCGCTTTCCCCGCGATGAGCTCCATAGCTTTTCCCATGTCTTCATGGGTCATATTGTCGAGCATGATGATGTCGGCACCGGCTTCCAGCGCCTCCCGGACCATGTCGAGGTTCTCGACTTCCACTTCGACCTTCCGAACGAAAGGCGCATAAGCTTTCGCAGCAGCAATGGCCTCTTTGACCCCGCCGGCGGCTCCAAGGTGATTATCCTTCAGCATGACGCCGTCGGACAGGTTGTACCGATGGTTGTTTCCGCCCCCGCAGGTGACGGCATATTTTTCAAAGATCCGCAGGTTGGGAGTGGTTTTCCGGGTATCGAGAAGGCGGGTCTTCGTCCCCTCCAGGAGGGAGGCGACCCCATGGGTATAGGTGGCAATGCCGCTCATGCGCTGCAGGTAGTTCAGGGCGGTGCGCTCCCCACAGAGGAGGGCCCTGATGTCCCCATAGACCTTGGCCATGAGTTGGCCATTTTCGACAGCGTCCCCGTCTCCCACGTAAAACTCGACCCGGGAGGTCTCATCGAGGAGCCGGAATACCCGCTCGAAGACCTGCAGCCCGCAGACAATGCCGTCCTGCTTGCAGATGAGGTCTGCTTCCCCTTCTTTCGAAGTGGGCATGACACTGTTCGTAGAGACATCTTCACTGGAGATATCCTCCCTGAGCGCGCTCAGAATGAGGGGGTCCATATTCAGTTTCAGGGTGACCGGATCAATCATGGTTCTCACTCCGTTTCTCGGCTTCTGCGCCGGTAGGGTTCAAAATTTCATCGAGTTCGATTTTCAAAAGGACCGACTGCTCATACTCCTTGCGGAGTTTCTCCCGGTCGGAATACTTTTCCAGAGAGAAGTTCTGGAAAAGCCCTTCGTTCTGTTTGACGACGGGGTATTTTTCCCAGATGTCGTTGGCGGCCCTTTTGGCAAAGACCAGACTTTCCAGAAGAGAATTGCTGGCAAGACGGTTCCGCCCGTGGACGCCGTTATTGGAGGTTTCCCCAACAGCGTAGAGCTGTTCCATGGTCGTCCGGCTGGCATGGTCGACTTTGATGCCGCCCATGAAATAATGCTGGGCCGGGACGACGGGAATGGGCTCTTTCGTCACATCGTACCCCATTTCCCGGCAATGTTCGATGATGTTCGGGAAATGGTGGAACAGTTCCTCCTGGGGGATGGGCCTTAAGTCTTCCCAGACGTGCTTGGTCCCGTCTTTTTTCATTTGAGCCAGAATGGCCTTGGAAAGGAGGTCCCGGGGCTGAAGTTCATCGGTGAACCGTTCCATGTTCTTATCGAGAAGAACGGCCCCCTCTCCCCGGACCGACTCCGAGATCAGGAAGCTGCGTTCCTCGTGGTTTTCGGTATAAAAGGTGGTCGGGTGGATCTGTACATAGTTGGTGTTTTTGAGTTCCACATTGTGGCGAAGGGCAATGGCCAGAGCGTCCCCCGTCAGGTGGCTGTAGTTGGTGGAGTGTTCATAGAGTCCACCGATGCCGCCGCAGGCGAGGACAGTGAAGTCTGCATCGACGATTTCCAGAGAACCGTCCTGCATCCGCAGAACGGCGCCGTAACAGACGTTGTCCGCCTCAATGATGTCGACCATAGTGGTGTATTCCATCAAGGTGACGTTGGGCAGTGCTTTGACCGCTTCCAGAAGGTGGCTCGTGATCTCTCTTCCGGTGACGTCGTCATGGAAGAGGATCCGCTTATCGGAATGGGCCCCCTCCTTCGTAAAGAGGAACTGCCCCTCCGGGTCCGACTCGAACTGTGCACCATAAGACACGAGGTCTCTGATCACGTCCTGGGAGGAACGGATCATGATGCCGACGGACTCCTTGTCATTTTCGTAATGGCCGGCTTTCAGGGTATCTTCAAAAAAACTCTCATAGTCGGTATC
>JAFUZN010000116.1 GCA_017476565.1 Clostridia bacterium | reverse complement strand
CGGGGTTGATGATCCAGCCAAGCCAGCCCGGCAGAGGCACCGCCATCCGGTCAAAGATGAGAGGCAGGACCAGCTGAAGGATGGTCTGGATGAGCATGGCAACGACGCTGAACAGGCTGAATTTCCCCGCCTGCCAGACTGTTTTGAGGCCCTCTCTTCCCTCCACCTTCGCATCGATCTTGTCGAAAAGTTTCGGCTGTTTCACCGCTTTTTGTTCGGCCATTTCATTTTCTCCTTTCCATGGTAAGAATTTGTCTTTGCCACTCAATGTGGGAGTAGGGTTTTTCAGCGGAAAACATTTCCACGGGCCAAAGGGCGGGCCTCGACCAAGGGACGGGGAATCAATAGCGCTGACGCGCGTCTACGTGTCCTAATTTGACCCTTAGGAAAGTTTTCCCTAGCTGAAAAACTGCAATTCCAGCAAAGACAAATCACTTAAATAACAGAGGTAATTTCTCGAGGAAGATGATATCGTCCCGCTCGGCGGCGTCGCCTTCCGCAAGAATGGCGACTTCCCCGACGATCTCGGCTCCGGTGTTTTCGAGGAGCACCTCGAGGGCTTTCAGACTTTCCCCGGTGCTGATGACGTCGTCGACGATGAGCACTCTCTTCCCCTTGAGCTGTGCAGCCTCTGCTCCGTCGAGGTACAAATGCTGGACATGCATCGTCGTAATGGACTTCACTTCCACGTCTACGGGGTCCGTCATGTAGAGTTTCAGGCCTTTCCGGGCGACGAAATAAGGTTTCCCGGACTGGCGGGCGAACTCATAGCCGAGGGGGATGCCCTTGGCTTCGGCGGTGATGATGTAGTCGAACTCGGGGCACTTTTTGAGGAGTTCCTCAGTGGCCCGGACGGTCATCTCTACATCGCCGAAAATGACGAAGCCGGCAATGTCCATGTGCGGGTTGACTTCACAGATGGGCAGCTGACGGGTCAGACCGGCCACGTTCAGTTCATAATACTCAGGCATGGTACAACTTCCTTTCTCATTTCCCGGTGAAATAGGCGACGGCGCTCTCGAAGAGCTTCATGTCGTACTCGCCGGGGACGTTCTTGTAAAGTCCGTCGCCGATCCGCTCGGCGTGGCCCATTTTGCCGAAGACGTGGCCGTCCGGAGACAGAAGGCCTTCCACTGCGAAGACAGAGCCGTTGATGTTGGCAGCAATGTCCATGGTGGGCTGTCCGTCGAGCCCCACATACTGGGTCAGGACCTGGCCGTTCTCTGCAAGCTTCAGAAGCTGCTCTTCGGAGGCGAAAATGCGGCCTTCCCCGTGGGAGATGGGCACATTGTAGACTTCGCCGACGGTGGCATACTTGAGCCAGGGGGACTTATTGGAGTCGAGCCGCACCCGAGCGATCTTGCTCTGGTGGCGGGAGATGGTGTTGAAAGTCAGGGTCGGAGCGTTCTCATCGGGCTCTGTGATCTTACCGTACGGAACGAGGCCCAGTTTGATGAGAGCCTGGAAACCGTTGCAAATGCCGCCCATGAGGCCGTCCCGGTTCTCTAAGAGGTCGGTGACCGCTTCTTTGATTTCCGGGTTGCGGAAGAAGGAGGCGATGAACTTTGCAGAACCGTCGGGCTCGTCACCGCCGGAGAAGCCGCCGGGGATGAAGACGATCTGGCTTTCCCCGATCTTCTTTGCGACGTCTTTCGCGGACTGGTCGATGGCTTCGCTGCTCAGGTTGTTGATGACATAGACTTCTGCCTCGGCACCGGCACGCTCAAAGGCTTTCGCCGTGTCGTACTCGCAGTTGGTGCCCGGGAAGACCGGAATGAGGACCTTCGGTTTGGCGACGGTCTGTTTGGCCGTGTAAACCGTGTCATCGTTGTAGGTGAAGACAGGGACATCCTTGTCCTCGGTCTCAATGTTGCAGTGGAAGACGCTCTCGAGCTTGTCTTCATAGGCTTTCTGCAGGTCTCTGCCGCAAACCAGTTCCTGGTCGAGGACGAAGTCGAACCAGTCGATGGTCTTGCCGAGGTACCGGGAACCTTCGGGGAGTTCTTCGTCTAAGGGAAGCTCCACAATAAAGGAGCCGTACTTGTAACCGAAGAGTGCTTCCACCGAACAGCAGTCCGCGAAGCGGAAGCCGACCCGGTTGCCGGTGGCCATTTTGTAAACGGCCTCTGCAATGCCGCCGTAAGTGGGCGTGTAAGCGGAGAGGACTTTCCCCTCTTTGTTGAGTTTGGCTACCTTGTCGAAAACCTTCAGAAGAGAGTCTTTCGTCGGAACGCCGAACTCGTCATACTCGGGGGCGATGAGGACCACTCTGTGGCCCGGCGCCTTGAATTCATTGGTGATGACATCGTCAATGTCATCGGTGGTGACAGCGAAGGAACAGAGGGTCGGCGGTACATCGAGGTCTTCGAAGGTACCGGACATGGAGTCCTTGCCTCCAATGGCCGCAATGCCGAGGTCCATCTGAGCCTTGTAGGCACCCAACAGAGCAGCCGCAGGCTGGCCCCAGCGTTTCGGGTCGGTCCCCGGGTGCAGGAAGTATTCCTGGAAGGTCAGGTAGACATCTTCAAACGTGGCACCCGCCGCAATGAGCTTTGCCACAGATTCGACCACAGACAGGTAGGCACCGTGGAACTGGTCTTTCTCAAAGATATAGGGGTTGTAGCCCCAGGCCATAAAGGAGACCGTGCTGGTGTCGCCGTGCTCGACGGAAACCTTATTGACCATAGCCTGAATGGGCGTGGTCTGGGTCGCACCGCCGAAGGGCATGAGGACCGTGCCGGCGCCGATGGTGGAGTCGAACCGTTCCGAAAGGCCTCTTCTCGAGCAGACGTTCAGGTCCTCGACGAGAGCTTTGTAGTTCTCCGTGAAAGTACCGGTGACCTTCTTCGCGAAGGCTTCCTGTTTCGGGGTCTCAATGGTGATGTGCTTCTCGGCACCGTTGGAGTTCAGGAACTCCCGGGAGACATTGACAATGGTGTTGCCCTTCCAGTGCATGGTCAGGTACGGTTTCTCCGTCACAGTAGCGACCACAGTGGACTCCAGGTTCTCTTCTTTGGCAAGTTCCTGGAAACGGGCGACATCTTTCGGCTCAACGACTACCGCCATACGTTCCTGAGACTCAGAGATGGCCAGTTCAGTGCCGTCGAGGCCTTCATATTTCTTCGGGACTTTATTGAGGTCGATCTCCAGACCGTCGGCCAGTTCGCCGATGGCAACGGAGACGCCGCCGGCCCCAAAGTCGTTACAGCGTTTGATGAGTTTCGAGGCTTCCGGGTTCCGGAACAGTCTCTGGAGCTTCCGCTCTTCGGGAGCGTTGCCTTTCTGGACCTCTGCCCCGCAGGTATCGAGGGACTGCAGAGTGTGGGACTTGGAGGAACCGGTGGCACCGCCAATACCGTCCCGGCCGGTCCGGCCGCCAAGGAGAATGACTACATCGCCCGGGTCAGGACGTTCACGACGGACGTTTTCGGCAGGAGCCGCTGCGATGACCGCACCGATTTCCATTCTCTTGGCCGCATACCCGTCATGGTAGAGTTCATCGACAATGCCCGTAGCAAGGCCGATCTGGTTGCCGTAGGAGCTGTAGCCGTTGGCCGCTGTCGTGACCAGCTTTCTCTGGGGAAGCTTCCCTTCCATGGTCTCGGAGAAGCTCTTCAGGGGGTCTGCAGCACCGGTGACACGCATGGCCGCATACACATAGGAACGACCGGACAGCGGGTCCCGAATGGCACCGCCAATGCAGGTGGCAGCCCCACCGAAGGGCTCGATTTCCGTAGGGTGGTTATGGGTCTCGTTCTTGAAGAGGAGCAGCCAGTCCTCGTCCTTCCCATCGTGGTTGATGGTCATTTTGACGGTACAGGCGTTGATCTCCTCGGACTCATCGAGTTTGTCGAGTTTCCCCTCTTTTCGCAGCACCTTCGCCGCCAGGGTCCCAATGTCCATGAGGTTCACGGGCTTGGTTCTGCCGATTCTTTCCCGGTCCGCGATGTACTCATCGTAAGCCGCCTGAAGGAAGTCATCCTGGAAGGTGACTTTGTCGATAGTGGTGAGGAAGGTCGTATGCCGGCAATGGTCGGACCAGTAGGTGTCGATCATGCGGATTTCCGTAATGGTGGGGTCTCTGTCTTCCGACCGGAAGTACTCCTGGCAGAAGGCGATGTCGTCAAGGTCCATGGCAAGGCCTAAGTCCTTCACCATGTCTGCCAGCTCTTCCCGACTCTTCTTAATGAAGCCGTCAATGGTCTCCACTGTCTCCGGCAGATCCATCTTCAGGGCCAGGGTCTCCGGCAGCTCCATGGACGCTTCCCGGGCTTCCACCGGGTTGATGACATACTTTTTAATTTCTGCCAGCTCGTCATCGGTGATGTCGCCGGACAAAAGGTAGACCTTCGCGCTCCGAATGGAGGGGCGGTCTCCCTTGAAGGCCAGCTGGATGCACTCTTCCGCCGAGTTCGCTCTCTGGTCGAACTGACCGGGCAGGTACTCCACCGCAAAGACCCGGTCCGCGCCTTCCGGCACCTCCGGGTAGAGGGTATCGATCTGCGGCTCCGCAAAAATGGTCTTGCAGGCGAAGTCGAAGGTCTCCTTAGGCAGGTTCTCCGCGTCATAGCGGTTCAAAATACGGACGTCCGTCACGCCCTTGATGCCAAGGAGGCGATTCACGTCCCGCTTTAAGGAATAGGACTCATAAGCAAGTCCTTCTTTTTTCTCAACAAAAATTCGGTAAACCAAAGTCTTGGTCCTCCTTTTTTCTAGAGGATTAAGTCGTCTAGCCTGCAAAAAGCTTCGCCTTGCTACGAAGGTCGCGTTCCGGAGCTGTTTCTGAGAATCAATAGCGCCGTAGGCGCACCCCGAAAAGCTCGATTCTTGCTGCGGCGAACTTTTTGCCACGGCTATCCGACATTTTATTTACTGATTATGGAAAAGCTTTTTACAGGGCTTTCATCAAAGAGCTTTCAGGGCTCTTTGGCCGATGTCGCTTCTCTTGTAAGCATTGGCGAAATGGATCTCTTCCGTTGCGGCATATGCTTTATCGATGGCTTCTTTCAGCGTGGGGGCGGTCCTGGTGACGCCCAGAACGCGGCCGCCGTTGGTGAGGAGCTTGCCGTCTTCCAGTTTGGCGCCGGCGACGAAGATGCCGGTCTTATCTGCGGGAAGGGTGATCTCATAGCCCTTCTCGTAGGAGACCGGATAGCCGTCGCTAGCCAGGATGACGCAGCAAGCGGACTCATCGGCGAAGGCGACTTCCGTGTCCGCGAGGGTCTCGTAGCGGCAGGCCTTCATAATGGTCAGAAGGTCGGACTTCAGAAGGGGCAGGACGACCTGAGCTTCCGGGTCGCCGAAGCGGCAGTTATACTCAATAACCTTCGGGCCGTTCTCCGTGAGCATGAGGCCGAAGTAGAGGCACCCTTTGAAGGTGCGGTCTTCCGCGTTCATCGCCTCAATGGTAGGCAGGAAAATGGTTTCCATGCATTCGGAAGCAATGTCGTCCGTATAGTAGGGGTTCGGAGCGACCGTCCCCATGCCGCCGGTGTTGAGCCCTTCGTCATTGTCGAGGGCCTTTTTGTGGTCCATGGAGGAAACCATCGGAACCACGGTTTTACCGTCGGTAAAGCTCAGGACCGAGACTTCCGGGCCCGTGAGGAATTCCTCAATGACCACTTTGGAGCCCGAAGCGCCGAACTTGCCGTCCAGCATCATTTCCTTGACGGCTTCCTGAGCCTCTTCCCTGGTCTGAGCGATGATGACGCCTTTGCCGAGGGCCAGGCCGTCAGCCTTGATGACCGTCGGAATGGGAGCGTCTTTCAGGTACTCGAGAGCGGCGTCGCAGTCTTCAAAGACTTCATAGGCCGCTGTCGGGATGTTGTACTTTTTCATCAGGTTCTTCGAGAAGATCTTGGAACCTTCGATGATGGCAGCCTTAGCTTCCGGACCGAAGCAGGGAATGCCGATGGCTTCCAGTTCATCGACACAGCCGAGGACCAGAGGGTCATCCATGGCCACGACCGCAAAGTCGATGTCATTATTTTTAGCAAAGTCCACAATGGCGGGAAGGTCTGTGGCACCAAATCCAGTGCAGACCGCGTCATCAGCCATGCCGCCGTTTCCGGGCAGGGCATAAATGACTTCCACGTCTTTGTTTTCCTTCAGTTTTTTGATGATGGCGTGTTCTCTTCCGCCGCCACCCACGACCATTAACTTCATGGGTCTACCTCCTTAATGATGGAACAGGCGCAGGCCCGTGAAGGCCATGACCATGCCAAAGTCGTCACAAGCCTGAATGACCAGGTCGTCCCGTACAGAGCCGCCGGGCTGGGCCACATAGGAGACGCCGGACTTCTTGGCTCTCTCTATGTTGTCCGAGAACGGGAAGAACGCGTCAGAGCCGACAGAGACACCGGTGACGGTGGCCAGGTAGGCTCTCTGGTCTTTGCGAAGGAAGGGGGCCGGCTGCTCCGTGAAGAGGGCCTCCCACTTGCCGTCGCCGATGACGTCTTCATAGTCCTCGGAAAGGTAGATGTCGATGGCGTTGTCGCGCTCCGGACGGCCGACGCTGTCCTTGAAGGGCAGGTTCAGGACCTGTTCGGTTTGGCGGAGAAGCCAGTGGTCGGCTTTGTCCCCCGCAAGGCGGGTGCAGTGGATCCTGGACTGCTGGCCGGCGCCGACGCCGATGGCCTGGCCGTCCACCACGTAGCACACGGAGTTGGACTGGGTGTATTTCAGAGTCAGAAGGGCAATGGTCAGGTCCCGCTTGGCTTCTGCCGGCAGTTCCTTCTTCGCCGTCACGATGTTCGCAAAAGTTTCGTCCGTAACTTTGAAGTCGTTTCTCCCCTGCTCGAAGGTGACACCGTAGACATCTTTGGTCTCCTGGGGGTTCGGGACATAGTCCGGGTCGATTTGAACGACGTTATAGTTGCCTTTCTTTTTGGACTTCAGGATCTCGAGAGCTTCCGGTTCATACCCGGGGGCGATGATACCGTCGGAAACCTCTCGTTTGATGAGGTTCGCCGTGGTGACGTCACAGACATCGGACAGAGCGATCCAATCGCCAAAAGAACACATGCGGTCAGTGCCGCGGGCTCTGGCATAGGCGGTGGCAATGGCGCTGTCGTCCAGGCCTTCAATGTCATCCACGAAGCAGGCTTTCTTGAGGGCGTCGCTCATGGGAACGCCGACGGCGGCGGAAGTGGGGCTGACATGTTTGAAGGAGGTGGCGGCGGGCAGGCCCGTAGCCTCTTTGATCTCTTTGACCAGCTGCCAGGAGTTGAAGGCGTCCAGGAAGTTGATGTAGCCGGGACGGCCGTTCAAAATGGTGATCGGCAGGTCGGAGCCGTCTTTCATGTAGATCTTGGAAGGTTTCTGGTTGGGATTACAACCGTACTTGAGTTCAAATTCTTTCATCACAAAAAGGCTCCTTTACTGGTTCTTGTTCACGAGGCGGTTCTCTTCCTCCCCGGTGGCAAGGTCGATGTACCGGACATACAGGGAGATCTTATTGTTGTCATCGAGATTATTCCAAATGTCATTAAAGAACTCGTCGATGTCATTGGGGATGCTGACGCGCTCCGGCTCTCCCTGGAACGTCGGAATGGGGTCCCCGTTCTCCACATAGGTGTGGAGGAAATGACCAAGGCCCGCGATGGGCTGGTAAGAGTAGAGGAACCGGTTGCAGACAGTTCCTTCAGCGTCTCCGGACTTCAGGATGCTCATCTGGTAGTCGAAGTCCCCGTCTTCCCGGTACAAAATGCCGGAAATGCGAGGGGTCCAGTTGGGGCCGTCCGGCTCGAAGCAGCGGGTATTCAGGGCTCTGTGGAAGCACTTGCCCTGCTCCAGAAACTCGTAGACTGTCTGGGTCTGGTCGCCGTTGGTGACGATGGTCTTGTCTTCGAACTTCTTGATGGGAGAGTAGATGATGAGAGACGGGTCCTCCACTTTGGACTCATCGAAGGGGTAAATGACGACTTCACTGCCGGCCTCTTCTTTAAAGACCCGGTTGCGGCTGTTCTCGGAACGGCCCATAATGAAGTACGCGATGGCGGCCTTTTTCGCGTCCGCCGTTTTGCCGATGACGATGCCGCGGCCGACATACTCGTTGCCCGCAATGCGCTCGCCCATGGACTTAACTTCGTAGATGTTCATTCAGCTCTCTCCTTTAAGATGTCCTGACATACTTTCTCTGTGGCTTTCGGTAGAAGGATCCACTCGCAGTTCTCCATGATGCGTCGCTGGAGCACTTCCGGGGTGTCCCCCTCTTCCACGT
>JAFUZN010000115.1 GCA_017476565.1 Clostridia bacterium | reverse complement strand
GACCCCCGGTCTCCCTTCGTGACCTCCGGTGTCCGCATTGGTACCGCAGCCGTCACCTCCCGCGGGTTCGTGGAAGAGGACATGAAACCTATTGCCGACTGTCTTTGGGACATTGCCACCGACTTTGAAGGGAAGAGAGATTCCGTCTCTGAACGGGTCGCCGCTCTTGTCGGGAAGTACCCCATTTACGAATAAAAAGAATGATCAGAGGCTCTCTCATCCTGAGAGGGCCTTTTTGCTTAGTAGGCGACTTTTTCCGCTCTTGGGCAGTTTCCTGAAATAATGACAATTTGGAACTTTTCGTTCATAAAGTTTTCACAAAACCCCAAAAAAGCATTGAAAGTTTGAAGCCGCCTTATTATAATAGTCTTTGTATAAAAGCGTCCGCACACAAACAGACCAATTTGAAGGAGAAAAAGTATGAAGACTGCCAAACGTTTTCTTGCCGCACTCATGGCCTTTGTCATGGTGGCTTCTCTGTCCTGCACCTTTGCTTTTGCGAGCAAGGGCTATGCCGATATCATTGACGCATCGGAGCTTGGCTACAACTCTTACTTCGTTTTCGGCGACAGTATTGCCACCGGTTATTTGACAGAACAGTCCGACGTGGACATTAAAGACGTGGTCATTGGCCAGACCCTTCGTGACGGAGAGACCACCTATGGTGCTTACCCGACCATGATCGCCGACGGCCTTGGCCTCGACACTACCAGCAACCCCTTTGGGTACTTCGGGAAAGGGAATACCACCAACGATGCCGATGCCTGGGGCTGGAAGAAAGACCAGTACCAGTTCTACAACTATGCCAGAGACGGTCTGACCTCTCATGACATTCGCTGCATGCTGGACCCCTCTTACTATAATAAGATGACCCAGGAAGATAAAGACATCTTCAAACTGACCGTCGATGGGGACTTCACCAAACGGGGCGGTGCCGGTTTCACAGAGATGCAGAAGCATGTTCATGATGACCTGGGCAAGTCCGACGTCATCACCATCTGGTTCGGTTCCAACGACCTGCTTTTCTATGTCCTGCAGACGACCCTCACCCTGGTCAACGACTCCAGCATTTCCGATGCCGTCAACGGAGCTCTTGCTTCTCTTGGCATTGGCGGTGCCTTCGATGCCCTCGTCAACGCTGCAGTCCTTGTGGGCAAAATGCCCCTGGTCCTGGCAACTCTGGTCACTCAGTCTTCCAAGGCGAACGCCAACTTTGCTGAGAACTGGGATGCTATCCTGAAGATCGTCAATGAGGACAAAAAGCCCGGAGCGAAGATCTACGTTGGTGACATTTACAACTCTAACGCCGGTCTGAAGTTTACCAGCACGGACCAGTTCCGGATCGGACAGCTGCTGGGCTTCTCTTCCAATGAAATCAACAATGTCATCCGCAGCACTTCCAAGTACAGAAACACTTATACGGTGGTCCACACCGCCGGCGTCGAGCAGTATCTGCCCGACTGGGAGCCCATCGACCAGTGGCAGCAGGCTCTGAACGAAGGTTACTTCTACACCATGTTCATGGTCACGGCTCACCCCCGGTTCAATGGCCAGGTTTACCTCGCCAACGAATTCCTGAAGGCAATGAAAGCAGACGCGTAAATCGCCTTCCCACTTTTGGTTAAACAGCCTTTCTCAAACACACAAACCAAGGCTTTTAATGTATGTATTGTATGAGTATTGACGTAAAGTCAGAAAGGGACGAAACTCAAATGTCACAGACAAAAACCAGACGGTTTATGGCCGTCCTGCTGGCGATGGTCATGATGATGGTCGCCTGCTCCCTCAGCCTCTTCGCTTTTGCCGTAGGGGAAGAGGAAGACCCCACTCTGCCGGAATCGGTGGAGAACCTGAACATCCATTCCTATGTGCACTTCGGTGACTCCATGTCCACCGGCTATATGCTGGGTGCCACGCAGGATGAGATCAACGCATTCAATGTCCAGACTACGGAGGACGGCGGTTTTGCCTTCCCGACGGGGAACCCCCACACCACCACCCATGATCGGTTCAACCCCTACCAGTACGGCTCCTACCCGAGCCTGATTGCTGAGGCTTTCGGT
This sequence comes from Clostridia bacterium, assembly GCA_017476565.1. GTDB lineage: Bacteria > Bacillota > Clostridia > Oscillospirales > Acutalibacteraceae > RUG420. The sequence goes on along the minus strand of JAFUZN010000115.1, from coordinate 1,407 downwards.
CTGAGTGAGGACCAGTGGTATTCCTTTGCCAGAGAAGGTCTCACCACCAATGACATCCACCGCATTATGGACCCCTCTTACTACAGCCAGATGGATGACCAGGGCAAGAGAAACTCTGACAAGGCTTTCGAGACCCTGTTCGGCACGCCTCAGAACGGCGCAGAAGAGCTTGCTTTCCTGAATGCGAAAGCTGCTGAAATGCTGCCGAAAGTCGACCTTGTCACCTTCGGTATGGGTCCAAACGACATCATTATTTCTCCGCTCTTTGACGTCCTTTTCAAACTGCAGGACGCCACTGCCGGAAACACTCTTTATTCTCAGATCGCTCACACCGCCATCAACACAGCGACCTCTCTTGTTCAGAACTATGACATCGTCGCGGCTTATCAGACTCTGTTCGATGCCGCCGATGTGATCGGTTCTCTTCCGGAGATCCTCGCTGCAGTCGGCCTGTCCCTCGCGAGAGGCTACATGGCGGTCCAGCAGAACTGGGAAGCGGCCGTCAATCTGGTCCGTTCCGTCAATGACCACGCTATCATCGTGTGCATCGGCGGCTACAACGCCACCAGAGACCTGCAGTTTGCGGACATCGACCTCTACCGGGTCGGCCGTAACATGGGCATTTTCACGACCATCATGAACCTCTACTGGGCTAACAGCTGCTCGCTGCGTGACCAGTACTACTTCGTCGATATTCGGAACGTCGACCTGCCGACCTGGCCTACCATGGTCGCATGGCCCGGACTCCTGACCGGCGGCGGATTCATGGGTTACTTCATGTATTGCTCCCACCCCTCTGAGAAGGGTCATGCGCAGATCGCCGACGCGGTCCTCGATACACTCTTCCAGGAAGACGGAACCAACACACTGCCCGTCACGAGCCTGCTTTAAGAAAGTACTCAGACTCCCCGAAAGGGGAGTCTTTTCGTTATGGAAAATTCATATTTCTATACTATACTAAAACCTGATTTTTCATTTTGAGAGGAGGGACGTTCTTTGCTTTACCAAGCGATCCCGCAGGAAGTGGAGCAGCAGACCAAGGCTTCCGGGACCGGCTATCCGTCCATAGACCGTCCCTGGCTTTCATATTATGACCAGAATGCGGACACGGCACCTTTGCCGGAAGTCAGCCTCTATGACTACCTGGTCATGAACAACAAACGGAACCTCGACCGAAATGCCCTCAATTACATGGGGAAGACCATTTCCTTCCGGGAACTCTTCAAACGCATTGACGAAGCTGCCAGAGCCTTTCGTGCTTACGGCGTGAAGGAAGGGGACATCGTTTCCATCATTACCGTGTCTTCGGTGCCTTCTGTGGTGGCTTTCTACGCCCTGAACAAGATCGGAGCCATTGTAGACTTCGTCAACGTTCTGGCCACTGCTAAGGACATGGTGAAGTTCTTC
>JAFUZN010000114.1 GCA_017476565.1 Clostridia bacterium | reverse complement strand
GGACATCTTCAATGGAAGGGTACTTCGTGACCATCATCTGGTCCCTGGTCACGCCGTCAGAGGCCCCTAAGATGAGCTGCCCTTTTCCCAGCATCGCCATCATGTGGGCGGTCGAGGCGTACATACAGACGACCCGCTGCGGGTCCTCCGGCACCTGAACTTCCCGTCCAACGATGTCCGTGATCGTCTTCGTCGGGCCGTTCACTATGTTGCCGCTGTTGACGCTACAGGCGGCTGCAGAGAACAGGAAGCAGAGGAGAAGCAGGACCGCCGTCAGTCGGACCGGAATGGGTTTCTGAGTCATCATCCTTCTCCCTCCGGTTTCTGGCAGAGGACACCGTTTTCCGTCCACCGGCGGTACAGGCAGTCATAGCAGCCGCCATCTCCGGTCTGTTCCTCTTCCACGTCCGGGGCGAACCGGTCGCAGCCCTCTTTGTAGATGCGGGGGTCACCGAAGCGTTTCGCCCGCTCCCGGGCCGTTGGCTGCCAGTGACCGGGTTCTCCCTCCACCGGTTCCACAATGAAGGTCAGGACCCCTTCATAGAGGTTTACTTTGGACTTGTTGGGCAGTTTGATGGTGTCCTCTGCCGGGACTTCGTTCCCGTCGACATCTCTCACCCGCTCAATGAACCGGCTCTGCGTCAGTTCTCCGAGGGTGTAGGTCTTCCCCGCTTCCAGGTCCTTCGGCTTCCCTTTCATAGTCCCGTCGAAGCCCCAGAGGCGAAGGCCAATGCCTGCCGCCGCGCCGATAACTCCGTCGCCCGTACCGCCCAGTTCTTCCAGGAAGAACCCGGCTTTCTCCGCAATGGCATAAGCATCCTTCTTCGTCATGAGGCGGCGTTTACACTCCTTGCCATATGCGATGAGGGCTTCCCGGTCGACCTGGTCGAGGTCCGCAATGGCAAGGCCCGGGTCGGACTCCGGGTCGCTCTCTTTAGAGACGATTTCCCGGGCCCGTTCCACCACTTCGTCATACCGTTCTTCCGGCAGTTCCACGGCAAAACACATGGAGCTGTTGTGAGACGTGTAGGGCACGTCCGGGTGGATGAGCAGCTGGTGCCGGGTCACAAAAGACGGCGTGACACCGAAGTGATTCGCGATCATGGTCCGAATGTCGTCCGCAATGGCGCCGGTGCCTTTTTCGGAGGTTTTGCTGTCGGTGTCGTCGATGCAGATGAGAAGTCTCATACGCTTTACTCTCTTTCTGCGCAGTCGCGCTCGTTATAAGTTCCGAAGGGGCAGGATGTACTTTCGCTCTCCTGCTGCGTCGGAAGCCACTTCCGTCACAATGCGGAAGACGTTTTTGAGGTTTTCTTCGGTCAGCACTTCTGAGGGCTTCCCGACGGCGCCGAAATTGCCGGCGTCCATGAGGGCCACCCGGGTGGGGACGCCCGCCCCCTCCATGTAGTAGGCCTGGTTCAAAAAGTGGGTCGCCATGACGATAGAAATGCCTTCCTCCCGGACTAGCTTCGCAATGATATCCATGACGGTCAGCTCATGCCGGAAGTCCAGGTGCGCCGTCGGCTCGTCCATGACCAGGACTCTGGCATTCTGACAGAGTGCCCTCGCAATGAGCACCAGCTGAAGCTCTCCGCCGGAGAGTTTCGTGTAGTCCCGGTCAGCAAAGCTTTCCATGCCTACCAGTTCCAGACTGTGCATTGCGGCCGCTTTCTGGGCCTCCCCCGGCGGGTCGAACATGCGGGCCTCATAGGTCCGCCCCATGGAGACGATGTCTAAGACCGAGAACCCGAAAGTCAGCTTGTGGTCCTGGGGCACGTAGGCGATGCGCTGAGCCAGTTCCTTCGGCCTATACTCCTTCATGGGCTTTCCGTCCACCAGAAGTTCTCCGGCCTTCAGTTTGTTGAGCCCGAGGACACAGTCGAGGAGAGTCGATTTGCCGCAGCCGTTGGGGCCCACGATACAGAAGAGTTCGCCCGGTTCCACCGAAAAGCTGACGTCTTCAAAGACGGTTTGCTCCCCGTAGGAAAAGCTTCCCTGTTTTAATTCCAGTAAACTCATTGCCAGCTGCCCCCTTTCGTCCGCTTCAGAAGCCAGATGAAGAAGGGTCCGCCGACGATGGCGGTGACGATCCCGAGGGGAATCTCCCCGGCTGTCAGGGAGCGGCAAAGGGTGTCCACCAGGACCATGAAACAGGCCCCAAGGGAAATGCTCGCCGGGATGAGTTTTCGGTTGTCACTGCCGAAGAGCATCCGGCAAATGTGGGGCACTACAAGGCCCACCCAGCCAATGACCCCGCTGATGCTGACGGCGCCGGCAGTGGCCAGAGTGGCAAAGCCGATGACCGCCACTTTGTTGGCGGTAACATTGAGGCCCATGGTCCTCGCCTCCCGGTCCCCCATAGCAAGGACGTTCAGCCGCCAGCTGATGACGAGCATCCCTAGAAGGCCGATGATCATGGGGACGTCAGAGAGCCACAGGTTCGATGTCTTGGTGGAAGCCAGACTTCCCATGAGCCAGAAGGTGATGGCGGGCAGCTGAGTCTCGGTGTCCGCGAGGTATTTCAGCAGCGACAGGAGCGCTGAAAAAATAGACTGGATGATAGTGCCGCCGAGGACCAGCGTGACGGTGGGGTTCCCCCCGGAAATCTTCCCGGTCAGGTAGCTCAAAATGACGGCCAGGATGCCGAAGGCAAAGGAAAAGGTCGGCGCCATGGCCGTGGTCCCGAAGAGGATGATGGCCAGAGCGGCGCCAAAGCCGGAACCCGCCGAGACACCCAGCATGCCGCTGGAAACCAGAGGGTTGCGGAAGAGGCTCTGGAAACAGGCACCGCTGGCGGCGAGAGAGGCTCCCACTAAAAGGCCCTGGAGTGCTCGCGGCAGCCGGACACTGAGGATGACCGTCTGGGTCCGGAGCGGAATGCCCGTCTCATGCCCGGTCAGGGCGCTCGAGAGGGTCCCCCAGACTTCCCGGAAGGCCACATGGTACCGCCCAATGCAGAGAGTCCCCACAAAGAACAGCACCGGCAACAGAAGGAGGAGTGCCAGGCGGGCAGGGGTATTCAGTTTCTGCAGCACGGCACTCACCTCGGTTTCTTACAACTGTGCGTCATTGTCTTCTTCGTCTTTCAGTTTCCCGTCCTTCACCAGCTGGTAGCCCAGAGTGCCAAGGCCCACACCGGCAATGCCAAGGGCGATGTACAGAAGTGTGTTCGGATTTGCATCCTGCTCCAGGTCAGACGTATCCTTTGCGGTCGTCGGTGCCGTTGTGGTGGTCATCATGGTAGTCGGCTGGACTGCCTGGGTCTGGAGGACCGTCGTCGATGTCACTTCGTTTTTCTGATTCTGATCGTTATTGGGGTCCCGGGTCGTCCGAAGGATCCGGGTCGTTTTCTGAGAAATCGTTCCGGTGGTCGTCCGGATCGTCGAATGGACCGGCGGACGAGTCGATTTTTCCCGGGGTCGAGCCGGGGACTCTGCAGACGGAGCCGGAGCCTCTGAGGGCTGAGCCGGCGCCTCTGGGGGCGGGGCCGGTTCCTCCGGTGACGTTGGTTTTTCCGTGGGCGTCACCGGCTCCTCCGAAGGTTGGGCAGGCGCTTCCGGCTCATTTTGTCTTTGACCGGCCACCGCGAAGGTCCCCATTTGAGAGGTCGAGAAAACCCGGTATCCGGCAGGCGTTGCCGCATTGACCGCTTGCCCCTCCCCGCCTGCTTCCTCCAGGAAGAAAACAGAGGGTGCTGTCTGTTCGAAGGAATCCAGAAGCGGGATCTGGACCGTGACCGGCTGCGTGGGCTGGACCACATCGGTGCCGTCATAAAACACGATCCGATAAATGACCGCCACATCGGGAGTCGGGGAGATCCGACTCACATACCCGCTGTACTCACTGGTAGAGTTCACCACTTCCCGAATCGCCAGCTGTGCGGTTTCCGGAAGTGCGGACAAGGGAGCCGTCACAATGATCCCTGTGGCACTGTCCTGAAACTGACGTTCATCGGGAACGATCAGCCCATCCAAAGCTTCGATACGGGCGCGATTCAGGGCTGCGGTCTCCGTATCGACCTGTTCCTGAGAGGAAGTCCCACTGATGGTGCTCTTTGCATGGTCGATCTCTGTTTTCAGCGCTTCCACCGGTCCTGCCAGGTACTGACCGACTTGCGTACCGATCTGACTTTGCAGGCTCTCGTAGGTGCTTTCCGCACCGGAAAGCGCGGTGTTGTAGTCTTCAAAATCGACGGTCGGGCGAGGTGCCCGTGCCGTCTCCAAAGACTTTTTGAGGTCTTCGATCATCTGTTGGATCGTCCACTCGGCATCCTTCTGTAATTGATATTTCACAGAAGTCTCCGCTTCTTCATTGAGTTGGCTGATCGTTTCACTCAACACCGTGACATTTTCCCGGACATATCTTCCGGAATCATAATCGGCCTCGGTCACTTCCGCGAGGAACTGTTCCGCCTCCTGGTATTCTTTCGAATCGGTCCAGCCGGTCATGTCAGCAAAGGTCTGGATGCGGTAACGCATGGGAACCGATTGCACTTTATGGTCAATGGTCTTATCGGAAGAATCCCCTTCTATGCCGGTAATAAACTCGTACTCATCATACTTATGGGCCTCGTATATTGCCCGTTCTTCCTCCGTAAACGGAGTATGAATATAGCCTTTGTAGGTGCCCTCTTCCTCTCCGGGCATTAACACACAGGTGGTACCGTTGTTGGCCTGGTTTCCGCGCAAATAGGCAAACTCATATAATGTACCCGGTTCCAATGCATCCCTGGACCCGTCTTCCTGTTTTTCTCCCAGCGATAAACGGATGGGAACATTCCACCACTGTCCTCCGGAAGGGTCAGGGACGGAGGAGGACCCCCTGCCCGGCGTTCCAATGAAACCGGTAAAGTTCGGTATGGCCTTCAGAGAAGCTGCCTGTTCGTCCTTGTAGTAGCCGATCATGAAGTCCTTCCCGGGAGTCGGGTTATGGTCGTAGGTCGAATAAATGGTATCCACATCGGCAGCATCGACATAATCGAGGCCCACTTCGCCGTCAATATAGGTAATGTTGGAATGGCCCAGTTCATCTTTCCCTTCCTTGCCGCCGTTTCCGGTGCCGTTTCCTCCGCCACCGTCCCCGGACCGGTAATACCCGGAGGCAAAGGAGCTGCGAAGCCACTCCGGCTGGTCAGAGGATTTCAAAGTCACAAAAAAGCCCCTTGGGTTGAAAGCGTTTTGCAATTCCTGAACAGAAGCGCTGACCGGTACAGCAACCGTCAGCAAAAGCAGGATTGCTGCCAGAGCGATTCCAGTCGCTCTCCTTTTTCCGGTTTGAATCGTTGAGGTCCCCATGGACTTCCTCCTATTTGCAAAATGATGAAAGTATGTTACATTGAACGGGAATAAACGAAAGGCGGTTTGCTTATGTCCCTTCCCAAATGGTGTTCCATATTGTTATCCTGTGTCTTCTGCGTCGTCCTGTCAGCCGGGACGGCCTTTGCCGCCGGAGACGAAGCATTGACACTGACCTCTTCCACCGTCGTCGACGGGGACACGAACCTGTCCGTCCACCCGGTCATCGAACTGCAGTTCTCCGGGAAAGTGGATGACATCACGGTCCTCTCACAGAACAAGGACTGTTTTCACCTGCAGGACGAAAACGGGTCAGTCTTGACGCTCCAGGTCCTGTTCCCGGACGTCCAGGTCCAGACTCGCCTCGTAAACCATGTCTTCCTCGTCCCAAAAGACAGTCTGCAGCCGGGGGCTTCCTATACCCTGACCATTGACCGCTCCCTGATGGATAAAAAGGAGCATACGCTGGACCGGAGTTATCAAATCGGCTTCACCACCGGCACCGATGAAGTCTATGCCAGAGGGGGGGAAAACGAAGAACTGATCGGTCTGGGGGAAGATATCCTCTCCTATGAGACTGCTCTGGCCCCTCCGTCTGCTTCCGTTGCCGCAGACACTTCTGCGGACGCATCGACAGATGCCGCAACAGAAACGTCTTCACAGACCCTCCTGAGAATCGCCATCCCGGCACTTATTCTCCTGCTGGGGGCTGTGGGGTTCTGGAACTGGCGGTCTTCCCGCCGCTCTTCCACTGACGCATGACATAATCCGCACATTCTCTGCGTTCTTCCGGCGACAGCTGCCCCTTCTCATCACTGTAGGTGTCCCGGTAGACGCGGCTGACATACCGGGCGTATTCTTCGCCCAGTACGCAGGTCAGGGAGGAGGGGTCTTCTTTGTCCACCGGCAGTTTCCGCCGGCGGAACAGCCACATCAGGAACCGGTACCCAAAACGAGTCGAAGCCGGACTGTCAGCCGCCATAATACGTCTTTTAAGATAGCGGTTCCCGCCAAGCCACGCTGCCAGCAGCAACAATACTGTTCCCGCCACACCGAGAAGCCATTTGAGCCAGGTGTGGCTTTTTTTCTGTTCGACGGGAGGCACTTCGCTGTTCTGCTCCGGCAAAGGCGCGTTGTCGTAGTAGGGCCGCGGGGACCGCTTGCGGATCCGCTTCACGGAGTCGGTCATCTGGGGGCTGTCTTCCTGTTCGAGGGTGAAGTACCCGGGGGTCACCTCCACCGGCACCCAGCCGACATGGTCTTCATAGATCTCCACCCAGGAGTGGGCGTTGTCATCATAGAGCTCCAGCGTAACATCTTTTGCCTTGGAATAGGCCTCGACATCTTTGGGAGAAAGGTAAAAACCTTCCATATATCGGGAGGGGACGCCGGCTTCCCGGAACATGAGAGCCGCCAGAGTGGCAAAATGGGCATCGTACCCGGAGCGGGTCACCGTTGCAAATTTTTCAAGGGCATCCTCCCCTTTTTCGAGGGGCTCCAGAGCCTCGGAATAGGTGAACCGGTCCTGCAAGTACTTGCGGACGCCATAAACGATGTCCTGGTACCGGCTGCCGGAAAGGGAGTCGGCTCCGGTGGCGGAAACGATGCCTTGGTAAGCATCGTCAACCGTCAAATAGTGGTCGTGAACAAAAGAGGCGTACAGTTCCTCGACCGCTTGGTACTGCTCGTAACCTTCCTGAGACGCCAGCGTTCCCGTCCAGGTGGACAGGTCCTCTGCACCGTAATCCTTGTAAATGGGCGTATAAAGAGTATAGGTGTACTTCCGCTGACCGTTCCAACCCGAGGCAAAAAAGCCCTGTTCAGCCGGGTCTCCCAGACTCAGAAGGTCCGTCGTCGGGACCGCTTCGTAGAAGAGGTGGAACTTGTCACTGGAAAGACCGACATTTTCCACGGTCACTTTCTGGGTGGTGGCCGCCGACCCGGTCCGGTTGGCATCGAAGGCATAGAGGGCACTCAGCTGCATCCAGGGGTAGAAGTCCCGCTGGGCAAGCCATTGGTCGAGGCCCAGGTATTTCCCGGACATAGCGTCCTCCGGGAGAGGCTGCCATTTCCCGTCGATAAAGTCCGAACCGACGTAGTCCCGCAGGTAACCGGGAGCCGGTTTTTCCATTGTCAGAAGAAACGCCGTGTTTCCCTCAAAATGCAGAGACTCCGCTCCGTTCAGGTCTCCCCCTGCCACAGGTCCTACTTCCGTTTCCGGAGCATACCGAATGGTCCGAATGCGTTCCGAGACATTGTCCCGGACACCCTGCACCGCTTCCGAGCCGCTGTAGTTGTAGAACAGTGCCAGGAATAAAAGCAGGAAGGCAAGGACCGCCCCCAGCATCTGCCAGAGGAGACTCGTCTCCCCGAGACCGGAACGGTCGGTCCCGGCAGAGCAGTGGATGACATAAAGCATGAGAGCAGCCAGGAAAAGAGCGACCCAGAGAAGGCTTGGTTTCAGAAGCAGCAGAAACCCTGCCACCACCGGGATCACCGTCAGGAGGAAGACCGGCAGGAACTTCTTTTTGACCGCAGAATTCGCCACTATAGCGGACGTAAGGAACATGGTCATTCCTTCGGCCGCCAGAAGATAGGCACCTTCTCTGCCGGGTTCGATACCGGTGTGGAAGGGTACGAACTTAAAACCGCTCGCGGTGTTCACCGCCTGGATCACACCGTTGAACAGTTCCAGAAAGGCTTTGGAAAAGAACCGGAACCCAAGAAGAGTCACCAGCGCTGCCAGCACCAGAGCATAAAACACCAGGTATTTTCCAAAAACTTTCTGTCGGGCAGCCGGCACCATAAAAACCGGCAACAGGACCATCAAAAGGACCGAAACGAGTCCCACTCCCCACCGGAACAGGGAGAGGAGCAAAAGCCAGAACGCAGAGTGCAACAGGACCGCCGCTTCCATGTCCAGCATGGAGGCCAGTCCCGTTCCTCGGCTCTGTTGTTCAGTGATGGTCAGTTTCATAGCATTAGACGGTCAGGGAAAGGGTCCCTGCTTTTTTCATATTGGGCGGCAGTCGGTCGATGAGAAGCCCATCCAGTTCGATGGTGTCCTTCTCCGTTCCCACCAGTTCCACCCGGGTCGGCATGCTTCGTGCTGCCTTCAGAATCAGGTCGGAGGAGAGGCGGGTCGTGAGGTAGATGAGCGTCGAGGTGGGGTCCACACCGTCCGTTTCCAGGAAACGGTTCAGTGAAGCGCTCTCGCTCTCATGGTATGCGGAAGAGGTCAGACGAAGTTCTGCCAACGCCTGTTCTTCCAGGTTTGTGATGTTGAGGTCGCAGAATTCATCTGCCGCACTATCGTACCAGGCAATGGTGTGGAGCACTCCCGCTTCCAGCAGTCCCTTCGAAATGGAAGACGCATAGGCGACACAGGCCTGAAGCGCATTGGCAGATGCCTCAGCCAGTTCCACAAGCAAAATGACAGAGTAGTTCAAAGGCTTGGAAAACTCCCGCAAAACGGGAGTATCCTGTTTGGCGGACAATTTCCAGTGGATCGCCCGGATCTCATCCCCGGGAGCATACTCTCGAATATCGAAGAGCTCACTCACGTCTGTTCCCTTCTCCTTTTCGGAGTAGCGGGCCGACTCCCCGGTGGTCTCGAGGGCCTCTACCATAAAGACTTCCGAAGGAATGTCCGGCGGTGGCACCAGCTGTTCCGCAGCGGCCACATGGTTCACCGGAAATGACACCAGGCCGAAAATGTCCTGAGAAGTCAGGTGCAGCACGGTCGCATAGAGGTTCCCCACTTCCGGGTCCGCCACCTGAAATTGCAGAGTTTTTTTCGCTTTCCCGGCGATGGACGCCCGGAGCCCCTTTTCGATAGTGGTCCCGGTCAGTCCGTTTTGCACGGAAAGCCTACCGCGAATGGCAGGGGCGGGAAACAGTGATGTGTTGCGAAGAGTTCCGACAAAAGCCGCTGAGGAGGAAGGCCCGGAAGGATCGGTCGCTCTCAGGTCCATGGAGACGCCGTCTTTTGACAGGTAACAGAACAAGATGGACAACAGCGGAATGGCCACAGCGGTCAGGAGCAGCAGCAGCGCATACACATTGTTGAGGTACAGGTTCAGGGCCAGCAAGGAGAGGAGCAGCAATGCATATAAAATCTTGTTCTTCCGCACTCCATGTCACTTCCTTTCTGAACCTTTCTTACGGAAATATGGGGCAGCTCTTCTGAACTGCCCCAATTCACTTGTTTATGAGAGTTTGGCGTAGCCGTTCGTGACGGTATAGGCCTTTCCTTCAAAGGTGACTTTCCCGTTCTTCGAGAAGTCCACTTTGGAGTTCTTCACATACCATTTGCCGTTTTCATTGCTGAAAACGCCGGTCTCATTGAAGTGGACCTTGCCGCCGGTGGTCTTCCACCAGCCGTTCTCATTCTTGTAAATGCCGTTGGCTTGGAAATTCACACGGGAGTTCTCGACTCTCCACCAGCCGTTGACGTTCTTGAAGACGCCGGTCTCGCCCCAGGTGACGAAGCCGTTGGTGGTCTTGTACCAGACGCCGTTGGAAGGCTGTTTATAAATGCTGTTGGCACTGAAATCGACGCGACCGTCTTTGACTCTCCACCAGCCCTTTTCGTTCTTGGCAAAGCCGGTGTAGTTCCAGTCGACATATCCGTTCTTCAGGTAGTACCAGCCGTTCTCGTTCTTGGCAAGCCCGGTGAAAGACTTCTGAACAGAATCCTCTTTGTAGAGGGCCCACTTGCCATCCGGTCCTTTCACAAGACCATTCAATTTCTTGGCAGGCGTTGCAGGCTTAGTGGTGGGTTCTTCCTGCTTCTGAGTAGTGGGCTCTTCTTTCTGAGTAGTGGGCTCTTCTTTCTGAGTAGTGGGCTCTTCTTTCTGAGTGGTCGGCTCTTCGGGCTTAGTCGGTTCTACGTAGTTCGGGTCCTTCTGTCCGCAAACTTTACAGATTCCCTGTTCATCATAATCATGATAAATCATCGGAACCTCTTTCGGCTCAATCAGATATTCGCCACATCGGGTGCAGCGAGCACCAGCCGTAGAACCTTTCTCTGTGCAGGTAGAGATGACTTCCGGAATAACTTCCCAATCATGACCGAGGGCAGGAATCTCTTCCTGCTCTTTCAGCGTCACATGACAACGGGAACAAGTAGTTCCTTCGGTCAAGCCCTTCTCGGTACAGGTCGGTTCTTTGCCGGGGACCGTTTCTTCCACATGGCCGAGGGCTTCCGTGGTCTTGGGTTCTCTGCTGAGTTCAGTTTTGCAGACGGAACAATAGACGACCTCATCGTAGGAGCCTTCTTCTGTACAGGTCGCAGAAACTTCATTCTCTTTGACAGGGTCTGCATTCATATGGGTTGCTTCAAACTCGACATTGAGTATATCAGGATTCTTATCTTTAAAAGCATCAAGTTGATTGCACTTCACATGGAAAGTACAGGAATAAGAATTCATCCCATATGCATATTTATCAATAGTTATACTTTCCACATCAGAATTGATAAAGACATCCTTCAGGTTCTTAGAGGCAAATGCAGTCCAACCAATGGAAGTTACAGACGCAGGCAAAGTTATGCTTTTGAGAGAATCACAGTTAATAAAAACATCGTCCCCGATTATGGCAAGACTGTTCGGCAACTCAATAACCTCTAAATTGCTGCAGAGATTGAAAATATTTTTCTTGAGTTCTGTTATATCTGACGGCAATTTGACATTGGTCAGTTTCGAACAATTATAAAAGATAGATTGTCCCATAGAAAGAACGCTGTCAGACAAAACTGCATCTGTTAATTCTACGCACTCTCTAAATGCACCATTGCCAACATAGGTTACTCCTGACTTTACCTCAACTCGCTTGATTTGTCCTCTATAATCCAACCATGGAACAGGAGCTGAGGTCTTATAATTTGGTGTCTCCCCGTTTCCATCTTCTGACTTTTCAAGTACTAATAGACCGTCAGAATACAAGGTGGCCACACAACCGCCAGTAACCCAAGATTGAACCACTTCAGCTACTGTATCAGCGGTAGCAAATTCAATAGTGACATCTGCCCCAAGTTGTTTTGGGGAGCCATTGTTATAGGTTTTGATTGTTTTCGGGAAAAAGAGACAATATGTTTTCCCGTTTTCAAGCGCATTTGCCTTGATTGTCAACTTCGAGGTTCTTTCATTGCTAAAGGCATCTTCAGCCGTTGACAAATTGAAAACAAAATGATCAGGATACCCGGCATCATTGATTTCTTCAAAAAAGAAATTGGGATCCATCGTGTCTTCACTATAGTTGCCGCCAAGAGAAAGAACCGGTGTCTTATCAGAATCATCTTTATCATAGATAATAACTCCATTAAAGCCTGCCGGGTCTTCATTCACAGCGGGATAAATCCCAAATCCCTTCTGGCCACCCTGAGGGTTCAGGCTAAATGTAAAAACTATGTCTTTGGAGGCATCGAATTCTCCGTCCAGTTCATAGGTTCCACCCTCATTGGCCATTGTGGTATCCGGATTGCTTAACCGAAGTTGGAAGCCGGTACCCGCCATATTTGCCTGTAGGCCGGCATTTCCTCCTCCACCGCCATTTCCACCAGCTGCTATGGCAACCACTGAAATGCCAAATAGCATTGCCAAAGCTAGTAAAATAGGCAGTATTCTTTTAACAAAAAAGTTATTTTTACTCACGTTTAACTCCTTAGTGTTCAGCATCTGTCATCAGGAAACAACAAACTCGAAAGAAACAGGAACACCCAGTTTCTTACTGGAGTTATTTCCGCAGACATTTGCGCCAAATGTGACTTTATATTGTCCTGCAGATAGAGACCCTCTAGAATATACTGTTATTACATGCGTTAAGGAGTCAAAATTTGCAGAAGACACAGAGTCGACTCCGCATTTATAAACCCAGTCTTCCTCCTCGTCATCGTAATAATAGATTGTGATTTCGCCAACACAGTTATTATTAAAGTTGGTCGGTTGGAAATTGTTGACTCCTGCACTCATCGTAAAACCAAAAGAAACTGTACCGGCAGATGCAGTCGGTGAGTTGATGGTATTGTTGTAGCCGGAAATGCTTGAACCGCTATAAAGGATTCCAGCGGTAACATTGGTAGCAGAAACAGCAGTTCCATTCAACGCGGTCAGAAGCATCGTGTTTCCACCGGTGCCCTGGTAACCATAGGTGCTGGACTGGGCAACCGTAAAAGAAATGGTGGCAGTTTCATAACCTGTAGATGCGGTACAATTAGAACCGTTTCCGCCACCGGTACCATTACCACTGGGCTTAGCCCCGTCCATAACGGTGGCAGTAAAGGTAACAGCCCCGGCATTTACGATACTGACATTGCCATTATGCTTGCCAATGGTGGCAACGGAAGTGTCGCTACTGGTCCAGTCAATGTGGTTCGTCGTAGAGCTCGAAAAATCGGGGTCGCTTACGGAAAGTGTAAATGCATCTCCGGTATAAAGCGTTGTGTTCGCGTCTCTCGGAGAGTCAATCGTCAATGTTGTGTCCGCAAGAACGACCAGTGGGAACATTGACGTAGTCATTACAAGGGCAAGAATCATCGCCAGCAATGACTTCTTTTGCATGGTCTTTTCTTTCATCTGTTATTCCTCCTTTTCAGATATCGATCGTTTTCCATACATTAGCAATTCTTTGACTGTCCCACCTCCCGGGAAACAATGACGACATTTGCAATAAAAAGCACTTCCTAGTCCCCAAAAGGGACAGAAAGTGCTTCGAGTTCCGGTATTGAATTCAAGACAATGGCAACTGCGTAAAGCGCAACTGTAGAAAGGTTTTTGCGACTTGCCTCTTTTCAAGAATGGAAGGCGGGGCCCTTTCGGTGCCCTGCCCCGTCTGCCGAACCATATGTCACCACTTAGGTCCTGCAGCTCGAAGCAAATGGAACTGTTTTGTTTTATATTGATTCTATATAATGTACTGTCAATTAGTCAAGACTAACAACGTGATAAATATGTAACTATAATAAAGCAATAATAAAGAAATAAACCCATTCCAAGACCGATCTCTCCAGGGCGGTCGGGTCCACTGACAGAAAGGACTGTCCAACCTTCTGCCAGTTTGCTATAATCATGGTAGAAACGGAGGAACGACTTATGAAACTCATCCTTTGCGGAAAAGGCGGGTGCGGAAAAAGCACCCTCGCGACCCTTCTGGCTCGCTCCTATGCGGAGGAAGGAAAACAGGTTCTGGTAGTGGACTCCGATGAGTCCAACTTCGGCCTGCACCGGCAACTGGGACTCGACCTGCCGGAAGACTTCACCCACTATTTCGGACATAAAAAGGGCATTTATGAAGACGGTGCCGCCGACGTCTTCGAAGGGGGCTGGCACCTCTCGGACATTCCCGAGGAGTACTCCTCCAAAGAGGGCAACATCCGCCTTATGGCCATCGGGAAGATCCACGATGCCGGCGAAGGCTGCGCCTGCGCCATGGGCTCTTTGAACCGCATTTTCCTCGAGCACCTGGTGCTGGAGGAGAACGATGTGTGCATCGTCGACACGGAAGCAGGCGTCGAGCATTTCGGCCGTGGCATCGACCGCTACGCCGACGCCATCCTCATGGTAGCAGACCCCTCCTATGAGTCCATCATGCTGACGGAGAAGATCAGCGGCATGGCCGAAGACTTTGGCAAACCCGTCTTCATCGTCCTCAACAAAGTGGACGCCGACCAGGAGGCCATGATGCGGGAGACCATCGGGAACAGCGACAAGATCATCGCCGCCCTCCCCGCCGACAAAGGCATCCTCGCCGCCGGTCTCAAGGGCGAAGCTCTCACCGCCGAGCTCCCCGCCATCGAAACCATCAAGAAAGCCCTTGCAAAATAAAGGAAGAGAAATAAAGAGTCCCCTAGGGGATTCTTTATTTGCGCCCGAGAAGATTCGACGCGCTTTTGCCTTCCGCACTGTCCGCAAAACCGCACCGAGCTGCTGCCGCAGCTCCCGTCGCTAAAAACAGTCCACCGGACTGTTTTCTTTACGCTCCGGCCTACAGTTCGAATCTTCTCAGGCAGAAAAAAGCAGCTCCTCCTGATGGAGGAACTGCTTTTTTGGCGCGCCCGAGAAGATTCGAACTCCCGACACCCAGAACCGGAATCTGGTGCTCTATCCAGCTGAGCTACGAGCGCGTGTGCGAATAGTATTATAAGAGGTTTTCTCTCTCTTTTCAAGTGTTAGTTTTCTCTTCGCAGCTTAAAAATGGTACTCGTCGTGGAGAACGGCGTTGCCGTTGTCCCAGTACCAGTGGCGGAAGGTGATTCCGCCGGTGTTGTCATGGATGTGGATGCTGCCGTAACAGTTGTTCAAAACCGCCCCGGGGTTGAAGAGGAATACGTCGCCCCACTGCCCGCAGTACTGCCGGTGGGTGTGGCCGAAGCAGACGACCTGCCGCTGGTTTTTCGCGGCGTCCATGGCAATGTAGTCATACCCTTCTTTCACGAACTGGAAATGGCCATGGGTGGTATAAAACTTGTACCCGCCCAACTCGTCGAAGGACGTACGGGGGTTCATGGACAGGGTGTCGCAGTTCCCGCAGACGGCGATGCACTGCTTATGCCGGAGACACTGCAGGTCGTTGAGGGACGCCCAGTCCCGTTCGCCGTCACCGCAGAAGAGGACGGCGTCGACCACCGGAGCATAGGCTTCGACGATGTCCTGCAGACGGTCGCGGCAGCCGTGAGAGTCGGACAGTACGAGGATCTTCATAAACTCACAAACTTTCTATTGGTTTCTCAAAACTCGGCGTCAATGGCCATGGTGGCCTTGGCGTTGAGGTCCAGACCGGCCCGGTGACCGGCCATGTACTCATAATACCCCTGGGCCCCTACCATAGCGCCGTTGTCACCGCAGTACTGCAGTTCCGGCATGTATAGCTCCCAGTGGTTCGTTTTACAAACTTCGGTAAAGCGTTTCCGCAAAAAGGAGTTGGCGGAGACGCCGCCGGCCAGAACGATCTTGTCGTAGCCGAGGTCTTTGGCCGCCCGCTCCGTATGGTCGGCAAGGCTGTCCACTACCGCAGTAATGATGGTGGCGCCCATGTCGGGGACATTGGGGGTCTCCCCCTTTTGCTCCATGTGGTGTACCCGGTTGATGATGAAGGTCTTGAGGCCGGAAAAACTGAAGTCGTAGTCCGAGCCGTCCACATGGGGTTTCGGGGTCTGGAAAGCATGGGGGTCCCCGTCCCGGGAGACGGCGTCCATGTTCTTGCCTCCGGGGTACGGAAGCCCCAGAACCCGGGCAGTCTTATCGAGGCACTCCCCGGCGGCGTCATCTCTGGTTTGACCGACGGCTCGGTACTCCGTCGGGGAATTCACTTCCACAATGTGGGAATGTCCGCCGGAGGCGATGAGAGCCAGGAAAGGAGGTTTCAGGTCCGGATGGGTCAGGTAGTTCGCCGCCACGTGGGAGCGGAGGTGGTGGACCGGTACCAGGGGCACCCCGGAAGACAGGGACAACCCTTTTGCAAAGTTCACTCCCACCAGAAGAGCTCCGATGAGGCCCGGTGCCGCCGTGACCGCAATGGCGTCGATGTCCGCCATGGTGCACCCGGCCTCCTGTAAGGCCTGCTTCGTCACCTGTTCGATGCACTCCGCGTGCCGACGGGAGGCGATCTCCGGCACCACGCCGCCGTAGAGGATGTGTTCCTCCAGAGACGAGGCAATGACGTTGGAGAGGACCTTTCGTCCGTCTTCTACGACAGAGACTGCCGTCTCGTCGCAGGAACTCTCAATACCCAGTATTTTCAAAACGTTCGTTCCAGCTTTCTTCTCAAATTCATTCAGTCGAGGAACCCGAACTCGGCATCTCCGAAGGGAGTCCACATTTTTGCCTGCTCGAACCGGCAGGTCATGATGAGAGCGTCTTCCTCCGGGTCGGAGTAGTACTTTTTCCTCGTGCCTTCGATTTCGAAGTCGAAGGCGGTATAGAGGCCGATGGCGGCCTGGTTCGACCGGCGGACTTCCAGAGACAGGAAGGAGGCGCCGTTGGCTTTGCAGTTTTCGATGGCTCGCTCCACCAGGGCTCTTCCGATGCCCTGTCGGCGAGCATCTTCGGAGACACAGATGTTTTCCACAAAGGCTTCATCGCGAACGATGTAGGTAGCGATGTACCCCACCACCCGGTTCTCGTCGTCCTTGGCGACGAAGAAGTAGTAAGCCGGGTTCTGGAAACACTCCTCAATGGACTCCTGCTGCCAGGGGTGGGCGAAACATTCCCGCTCCAGCCGGGCCACTTCCGGAATAGAGAGGGAGGTCATGTTGACAACTCTCATGCGCTTACCCCTTTGCGTCGTACCAGGTCTTCCCAATGTGGGCATCTACCTGCATGTCGACGGCCAGGGCCACCGCATGTTCCATTTCGAAGGTGACCAGTTCCAGGACCTTTTCCGCGATGGACTCCTCGCACTCCACGATGAGTTCGTCGTGGACCTGCATGATGAGCCGGGCGTCCAGACCCTCGACCTGGAGACGGTTATAAACTTTGATCATGGCGATCTTGATGATGTCCGCTGCCGTGCCCTGAATGGGCATGTTCATGGCGACCCGCTCCCCAAAGGCCCGCAGGTTCCGGTTGGAAGCGGTGAGTTCCGGCAGGTACCGGCGGCGCTCATAGAGGGTCTTTACGTAGCCGTCTTTCTTGGCCTGTTCGACTACGTTCTTCATGTATGCATCGACTCCACTGAAGTTATGGAGGTAGCCTTTGATGTAATTGTCCGCTTCCTTCCGGGAAATGCCCAGCTGTTTCGAGAGGCTGAAGGCCCCGATGCCATAGACGATACCGAAGTTGACGGCTTTCGCATTGGACCGCATGAGGGGCGTCACGTAGTCGAGGGGCACACCGAAGACCTGGGAAGCCGTGATGGCGTGGATGTCTTCCCCGCTCCGGAAAGCGGCGATCATGTTCTCGTCCTCTGCCACAGAGGCCAGCACCCGAAGCTCGATCTGGGAGTAGTCGGCGTCCACCAGGGTGTAGCCGGGTTTTGCCACGAAGAACTTCCGCAGCTCAGACCCGATGGGTTTCCGGACGGGGATGTTCTGCAGGTTCGGCTCCGAAGAAGAGATGCGCCCGGTGCGGGTCTCCATTTGGTTGAGGTTCGAATGGATGCGTCCGTCTTCCCCGATGACCTTGACGAGACCATCGCAGTAAGTGGATTTCAGTTTCGATACCGTGCGGTATTCGAGGATGTCTGCGACGATTGGGTAGTCATCGGCCAGTTCTTCCAGAACGGCCGCATTGGTGGACCAGCCGGTCTTGGTCTTTTTGCCGCCGGGCAACCCCAGCTTTTCGAAGAGAGCCTCTCCCAGCTGTTTCGGGGAGTTCAGGTTGAATTCGAAGCCCACCTCTTCATAGATGCGGGCGGTCATCTCTTCGACCCGTTTGTTGATTTCTTCCCCATAAACCTTCAGGCCCTCGGTGTCCACGAGGAACCCGTCCAGTTCCATGGAAGCGAGTACTTCGGCGAGGCTGATCTCCATGGCGAGAAGGTCCGCCTGGTTGTTCGAGTCGATGGCCCCCAGCAGGTATTCCCCGGTCCGGTCGAGGCACAAAGTCTCGTTCACCAGTTCGGTATCGTTGTCGCAGGCAATGGAACCAAAGTGGCCTTTGTTGTACTCTTCATAGAGCCGTACCGGGTCATAGGTCTTGGCGCCGGGGTTCAAAATGTAACCGGCAAGGGCGGCATCGAACTGCAGGTTCTCGACCCGGAAGCCCCGGGCTTTGGCATAGGCGAAGAGGGGCTTGGAGTCAGAGGTGTACTTGGCAATGTCCCGGTCTTCCAGGAAAGCATCGAAGCCTTCAAAGTCGGACCCTTCCGGCAGGTACACGGGGTTTCCATCCGCGATGAAACACAGTTCCTTGAGGACCGTGCCGTCCCAATGGGCATAGAAGGTGACGGGGCTCTTCAGTTCCCCGACGACCTCTGAGAAAACAGTCACGGTCTTACAGGAGACTGCTTCCCCTTTAGGGGACTCCTCTACGGGGGCCGCACTAACGGCCGCTTCCCGAAGCCCCAGTTTGTCGATCATCTTGAACATTTCAAGAGAGGCCAGCAGCCGGGCCGCCGCCTCCGGGTCCCCTTCGGAGGGAACATAATGGGTAATGTCCGTGTCAATGGGAGCGTCCAGGACAATGGTCCCGAGCTTCCGGCTGAGGTAGGCATTTTCTTTATCGTTCAGAAGGTTTTCTTTCTTTTTCGGGGTAAAGCCCAGCTCTTCCAGATGCTCGTAAATGTAGTCGATGCTGTGGTACTTCGCGATCCACTCCTGAGCAGTCTTCGGACCAACTCCCGTGACTCCCGGAATGTTGTCAGAGGAATCTCCCTGGAGGGCTTTCACTTCAATGAGTTCTTCCGGGGTGACCTGGTACTCTTCTTTGACCAGTTCCGGGGTGTATTCCACCGTCTGGGGACGGCCCATTTTGGTGGAGGCCAGAAGGACCGAGACATTGTCCCGGACCAGCTGCAGAGAGTCCCGGTCTCCGGTGGCGATGTAGCAGTGATCCTCCGGCCCGATGACGGCGGACAGGGTGCCGAGAATGTCGTCGGCCTCATACCCTTCCTGCTCTACAATGGTGTAACCCAGTTTGACGAGGAGCTCTTTGAGGACCGGCATCTGTTCGGCCAGTTCCGGGGGCATCCCTTTCCGGCCCGCCTTATACTCCTCGTACATTTCATGGCGGAAGGTGGGAGCTTTCAGGTCAAAGGCAAAGGCCACTGCATCGGGGTCCGCGGCCTCCCGGAGCTTGAGCAGGATGTTCAAAAAACCGGTGATGGCATTGGTGAACCGGCCGTCCTTTGTCGTCAGCAGTTTGATGCCAAAAAAGGCCCGGTTGACGATGCTGTTGCCGTCGATGACCAGTAATTTCATGGAGACGCCTCCTCGTGTGATTTGGTCTAATATTTTACCATATAGGGGTAGTATTTGCAAAAGCCTGAGAGGACTGGTAAAATGCTACAGGATATTTGGGCGAAGGTCTTTGGAAGGAGGAGAACGCGCATGCGCATTGGGTCTTTGGAGCTGTCCGGCTCCGCCGTTCTGGCACCCCTCGCCGGGGTCTCGGACCGGGCCATGCGGGAACTCTGCCTCTCCTACGGCGCCGCCATGGTCACGACGGAAATGGTCAGTGCCAAAGGGTACACCATGAGGGACCGCAAGTCAAAGGAACTTCTGAGACTGTCGGACCTCGAGCACCCCGGAGCCATCCAGCTCTTCGGCTATGACCCGGACACCGTCGCCGAAGCGGCGAAGGCCGCCTCCGACGAGTTCTCCTTTGAAACCCTGGACCTCAACATGGGGTGCCCGGCTCCCAAGATCACCGGGAACCGGGGCGGCTCTTCCCTTTTGAAGGACGTGCCCCTGGCCGTTGACATTGCGGCCGCCGTCGTGAAGGCCGTCGACAAGCCCGTCACGGTCAAAATGCGCACCGGCTGGGACCCCGAACACCTCGTGTGTGTGGACTTGGCAAAGCGCCTCGAAGACGTGGGCGTCGCCGCCCTGACCGTGCATGGAAGAACGAAAGAACAGATGTATGCGCCTCCCGTCGACCGGAACTCCATCCGTGCCGTCGTGGAAGCGGTCTCCATCCCCGTCATCGCCAACGGCGATGTCCGGGACGGCCCCTCTGCAAAGTCCATGCTGGAGGAGACCGGCGCCGCCGCGGTCATGGTGGGCCGGGGCGCCATGGGACGACCCTGGTGTTTTCAGCAGATCAATGCGTACCTGAAAGACGGAACGGTCCTCCCGGAGCCGCCCCTCGAAGAGCGGATGGAAGTCCTCTTAAGACACGCAGAAAAGATCGTTCAATACAAAGGCGAGTACATCGGCATGCGGGAGACCCGCAAACACGCCGCCTGGTACATCAAGGGCACCCGGGGCGCCGCACAGTTTCGCGCCGACGTCGGCCGCCTCTCCACTTTGGAGGACCTCACCGTCCTGACCGAAAAAGTGATTACGATGTCAAAGGTTTGAGGTTTTTGAGCGAAAACTCTCTCCTCGCGGCGAAGGGCGGGCCTCGGCCAAGGGACGGGGGAATCAATAGCGCTTCGCGCGCCTACGTGTCCTAATTCTTGCATCGGAGAGGTTTTCCCAGCTCAAAAACCTTTTATTCATATCACTCAAAATACTCATACCTTATATCTTATCATTTAGGAGAATGCTTTATGGCAGTTGTTTCAGATTATAACCCCGGTGACCTTCTGACCGGGACCGCCGGCGAGGGCGGGGACGACGAGAGCGCCGTCAAAGACCTCGCCATCAACGAGGACCTTGTGAAGACCCTCGCGTCCTTCGCCGACCTGCAGGAGACGGACCTGTCCCCGGCCCTCATCAACCACACGAGAGAACTGGTCATCAAGCAGGACTACCAGCCCCAGTCCGTCATGAGCACCGGGGACGGGATCCTCATGGTCTGGTTCAAGGAAAACGGCGGCTCCATGAACATCGAGTTCCTGTCGGACGGCGCCTGTGAACTCTATGTGGAAGACGAACCCAACGGAGAACTGGAGACCTTCTTCCCCGCCACCGCCGACAACCTGACGACCTTCCTGACCGCCTTCTATCAGGATCGAAACTTTATGGAGATCTGAGATGAAGAGTGGACTCATTCTGGAAGGCGGCTCCATGCGGGGCCTCTTTTCCGCCGGCGTCATGGACGTCTTTTTGGAAAACGACATCAACTTCGATGGGGCCATCGGCGTCTCCGCCGGGGCCACCTTCGGGTGCAACTATAAATCACAGCAGCCCGGCCGGGTCATTCGCTACAATAAACGGTATGCCAAGGACCCCCGGTACTGCAGTTTTACGTCCCTGCTCACGACGGGGAACCTCTATAACGCCAACTTCTGCTACCATGTCATGCCCTACAAGTATGATATTTTCGACCTGGAGACCTTCCGGGACAACCCCATGGAGTTCTGGGTGGTCGCCACCGACCTGGAGACGGCAGAGCCGGTCTACCGGGAACTGAAAACCGGAGACTTTGAAGACATGGAATGGCTGCGGGCCTCCGCCTCCCTCCCCATTGCGGCAAGACCGGTGGAACTGGAGGGCCGGAAATATATGGACGGTGGCTGTTCCGACTCTCTGCCCCTGAGTTTCTTTGAGTCCCAGGGGTACGACAAGAACGTCGTCATCCTCACCCAGCCAAAGGGTTACGTAAAGCCGGTCCAGAGAGCCCTCGGCATCACGAAAGTCCTGCTCCATGGCCAGGACAAGCTCTACGCCCGCCTCGAGAATCGGCATAACGATTACAATGAGCAGCTCGCCTATGTCAACCGGCGGGACCGGGAGGGCGCCGCCCTCGCCATCTACCCGGAGGAAGCCTTAGACGTGGGCTTCATTGTCCACGACCCCTCAGAAATGCAGCGGGTCTACGAAATGGGCCGCGCCACAGGGGCCGCCGAACTGGACCGGGTCAAAGAGTACCTGGCCAGCTGAAGACAAAACAAAATGCCAGCCCAAAAAGGGCTGGCATTTTTCTGTTTTAGTCGGTCATTTGGAAGAGGCGTTTGCCGTTCTCATTGCAGATGTCAATGAGTTTCTGGGGCTCCATGCCCCGGACTTCCGCTATTTTTTCTGCCACATAGGCAATGTACGTCGAATTGTTCCGCTTGCCCCGGAAGGGAGTCGGTGCCATGTAGGGAGCATCCGTCTCCAGGACCAGGTACTCAAGGGGTACTTCTGCAGCCACTTCCACAGCTTTCCGCGCGTTCTTGAAAGTGACGACCCCGCCAAGGCCGATATAAATGCCGAGTTTGGTCGCTTCCCGCATCATCTCGACACTGCCGGAAAAGCAGTGGAGCACACCGGAAGGACGGTACTTTTGAAGGCACTCCATGGTGTCACCATGAGCGTCCCGGTCGTGGATGATGACGGGCAGCCCCAGGTCTTTTGAGAGGGCCAGTTGCCGGGAGAAGAGGTCCACCTGGGTCTCTCTCGGAGCGTTGTCTTCCCAGTGGTAGTCGAGGCCGATCTCTCCGACGGCCACCGCCTTTTCCTCCTTTTCGAGGAGTTCCGCAATGACGTCCAGGTCCCCTTTGCGCTCGTCTGCCGCCTGTTCCGGGTGGTAACCGAGGGCTGCATAGACCATGTCGTACTCGTGGGCAATGTCCAGGACCTTCACGGAAGTGAGCAGGTCCACCGCACAGTCCACGACCCGCACGACGCCCCCCTCCGGCAGGACTTTCGTCAGAAGTTCCTCCCGGTCCTCGTCGAAGGCTTCGTCATCGTAATGGGAATGGGTGTCGAAAATGTTTTGGAGCATAACGCACTCTCTTTCTAAGAAAAGCTCCGGAGCTCGTGATGAGTTCCGGGGCTTGTTTCGTTATCGGACTTTGACGCCGGTGTTCAGGTCGTCGACAAAGATGACTTTGACGTCGTCTTCCGCGTTGTCCGCCGCCAGGATCATGCCCTGAGACTCCACGCCACAGAGCTTGGCGGGCTTCAGGTTGGCGACGATGATGACCTTGTGACCGGTCAGGTCTTCCGGTTTGTACCAGGGGGCAATGCCCGAGGCAACCGTCCGTTCTCCCTCACCGTCATTCAGGGTCAGTTTCAGGAGCTTCTTGGCTCTCTTGATGGGCTCACAGGCCACGACTTCCGCTACTCGCAGTTCGATCTTGGAAAAGTCGTCGATGCTGATTTCGGCCAGGCGGGCGACCCCTTCCAGGGTCTCCTTGACCTTCTCATTGTTGGCGGTCTCCGCTTCTGCATTGGCCTTCTGGCGGGCTTCGATCTTCTCCGCCATCTCTTTTTTGTCGATCCGGGCAAAGAGGGGCTCCGCCTTACCGACCTTGCGGCCGGGCTCCAGCGCACCGAAACTCGAAAGGGAGTCATAGTCCTTCCCGTTCATGTTGGTCTGAGCGAAAATAGCCTCTGTCGTCTCCGGAGTAAAGGGGCTCAGGAGAATGGCAAGGAAGCGGATCGCCTCCAGCAGGTTATAAAGGACTGTCCCGAGGCGGGCCTGTTTCTCCGGGTCTTTGGCAAGGACCCAGGGTTCGGTCTCGTCGATGTACTTGTTGGCCCGTTTCGCAATGGCCAGAACGGCGTCCACCGCGTCGGCCACATGGAAGGTGCCGATGAGGTCGTCGACCTTCTGCACAGCATCAAGGCAGGTCTTGGCCAGGTCTTCATCCACCGCTTCTTTCTCCGTGGGAGCCTGGATGACTCCGTCGAAGTACTTGTTGGTCATGGCAATGGTCCGGTTGACCAGGTTGCCGATGGTGTTGGCCAGGTCCGAATTGTACCGCTCGATCATGGTCTCATAGGTGATGGAACCGTCAGCGGCATGGGGCATTTCGGACAGCAGGTAATAACGGGTCGCGTCCACACCGAAGAGCTCAGTGAGGTCGTCCGCGTAAATGACATTGCCCTTGGACTTGGACATTTTGTCCTCGCCGAAAAGGAGCCAGGGGTGGCCGTAGACCTGCTTCGGCAGGGGCTCCCCCAGGGCCATCAGCATGATGGGCCAGTAAATGGTGTGGAAACGGACGATGTCCTTTCCGATGATGTGGACGTCCGCCGGCCAGTACTTTTTGTAGAGGTCGCTGGAACCGTCCGGGTCATACCCAATGGCGGTGATGTAGTTCGAAAGGGCGTCGATCCAGACATAGACGACATGGTCTTCATCGAAGGTGACGGGAATGCCCCATTTGAAGGACGTCCGGGACACACAGAGGTCCTGAAGACCGGGTTTGATGAAGTTGTTGAGCATCTCCTTCTTCCGGGCTTCCGGGTAGATGAAGTTCTCGTTCTCCTCAATGTACTCTTCCAGCTGTTTTTGGTACTTGGAGAGTTTCAGGAAGTAAGCCTCTTCCTTGGCGGGCTTGACTTCTCTGCCGCAGTCGGGGCACTTGCCGTCCACCAGTTGGGACTCCGTCCAGAAGGACTCACAGGGGGTACAGTAAAGGCCTTCATAGGCACCTTTATAGATGTCTCCCTGGTCGTAGAGTTTTTTGAAGATCTTCTGCACGACTTTTTCGTGGTAGTCATCGGTCGTGCGGATGAATTTATCGTAAGTGGTGTTGAGCAGGTCACAGATGTCTCTGATTTCCCCGGCCACTTTGTCGACGTACTGTTTCGGGGTGACACCGGCCGCATCGGCATAGCCTTCGATCTTCTGGCCGTGTTCGTCGGTCCCGGTGAGGAAGAACACATCGTACCCCTGCATTCGTTTGTACCTCGCGAGTGCGTCGGTCATGACGATCTCATACGAGTTCCCGATGTGGGGCTTCCGAGATGTGTAAGCAATGGCGGTGGTAATGTAATATTTCCCTTTGTCTGCCATTAATATCTCCTCCTTCTTTCTTAAAATAACTGCAATATTTTACCATAAATCGCACAAAGCTACAAGAAAAAGGCACTCCCTTAAGGGAATGCCTCCGGTTCGCGATGTAAAATGGTCAGTCGAGAACGCCCTGCTTCTCGAAGAACTTACGGCAGTCCTCCAAAATGCGCAAATCGTTTTCGAAACGAAGGAACTTCTCGGCGCCGTCAAAGGGCAGCCAGGAATAGTCTTCGATTTCGGACTCCTGGATGATGGTCCTCGTGTCCTCCGTCGTAGCCGCATAGATGATGACCTTCTTGTCGATGCGGTTCTGGATCATGTAGTTGGACTCTTCTCTGAAGCCCGGTATGATCTTGATATGGAGGCCGGTCTCTTCCAGGACCTCCCGCATAGCGGTCTCCTCCAGGGTCTCCCCCTGTTCCACATGGCCCTTCGGGAAACTCCAGTGGGCACTGCGGTTGTTTTTGATGACGAGGAAGCGGGGCTCCCCTTTCACTTTCCGGCAGACGATAGCGCCACAGGACGTCTCATAGTAACAGCGGATGTTCTCCGGTCCGAAGAACTCCAGCGCCGCTGCGACGTCGTGGTTGATGTACCGTTTGCTTTTCGGAGCAACGACATAATAGCGTTCTCCGCTCTTTTCGACCGATGCGATGATACGGCCGTCGAACGTGGAGACCGGGTGGTCGATCCCCATGACGAATGCGTTGAGTGTTTCTCTCTTTCGGGCGGTGACATAATTGATTTCCCCATAGTTCAGCCCGTATGTGAACCCCTGTTGCGGGTTTTTGGAATGAATCGGAGATGTCACCTTGACCCTGACATACCTGCCAAGCATATTAACCTCCGAGTGGTGCTACGCACCGCGATGAATTGCTACCGATTATACACTCTTTAGTAAATTCCTTCAAGTTCGTTTTCATCTTTTTCCAAATCTTGAGAAAAGCTTGGTTGTACCATAATTGCCCTTGTGTTATAATCGTGCGGCGATTTACGCAAAGAAGGAGTTGACATTTCTATGAGCAACTTTACATTCCTTCGTCTGCCCCGGGCCATGCGGCAGGCGTACCCCTGTGCTTACCACCCGGAACAGATCACGGACAAGGAGTACCTCGCCCTGGTGGATCCCCTGCTGGCAGAGCCCGGTATCCAAAAAATGAACGACTTCATCCAGCACAGTGACATCACCCTGCTCATGCACGTACGGGCCGTCTCCTATATGACTTACACCTTCTGCAAGACCCTCGGCTGGGACGGGGAAGCTGCGGCCCGGGCAGGTATCCTCCACGACTACGTCACCTATGACTGGCATGTGCCGGACCCCTCCCACCGGTTCCACGGCTTCCGCCACCCGGGCTTCGCCGTGAAGAATTCCAGAGAGATCACCGAACTATCGGCCCTGGAAGAGAACATGATCCAACGGCATATGTGGCCCCTGACGGTGGTCCCGCCGAAGTATAAAGAGGCCTGGGCCCTGACTCTGGTCGACAAGGTCCTCGCCACCGGCGAGACCCTTCGGAAATATCAACACCAGTAAAGAAGGCATAGACATGCACTTTTTCGTAAAATACTTTTTGATGTTCCTGTTCTTCTCCTCTGCGGGCTGGCTCATCGAGTCACTGTACTGCTCCATCGGGCCTGTGGTATCCGGGAAGACCAAGACATTCAAATTCATCAACCGGGGCTTCCTGACCGGCCCCATGACCCCCATCTACGGCGTCAGCTGCATGGTCATGCTGGCGACCCTTCTTCCCTTCCGGGACAATGTATTCCTCATCTTCATCCTGGGGCTCATCGTCTGCGATGTAGTCGAATACATCACCAGTTACGTCATGGAGAAACTGTTCAACGCCCGCTGGTGGGACTACACAGGGTACTTTTTGAATATCAAAGGACGCATCTGCTTTCGAAACTCCCTCATTTGGGGTGCCCTGTCGGCACTCTTCATCAAGGGGATCTACCCCGGGGTGAACATCCTCTTCGACCGACTCCTGAACGCCATCACCTGGGAAGGGGTCATCGGATTGACCTTCCTTTTGCTGGGTGTCTTCCTGGTAGACCTGGGGCGCACCGTGGTGGCCTCTCTCAACATCTCGAAGCTCATCCACAGGGTCCAGCAATTCAGAGATATGGTCATGAACCCCGGCGACACGATCATGGAGGCGGGAGAGAAGCTCCACAACATCAGCCAGAAGGTCCAGGAGAACTATGTAAATGACATGCGCACATCCATCTCCCAGCTCACCGGCTGGCAGCGGCACCGCATCAAACGGTTGCTGACGCTCTACCCCCAGTTCTCCGCCTATGCAAAGGAGACCCGGGAAGAGATCGGTAAAACCAACGACCTCTCCACCCTCATCACCGAGTTCCGGTACCTGCGCATGGATGCAGAAGCCCTTCTCTCCAACGACAAAAAAGAGATGTATTGACCTAAAAAAATGACTCTCCTGAGTATGAGACTCAGGAGAGTTTTTTTGTTATTCCGTTTCCTCTTTCGATGTTTTTCTGCGAGATAGGATGGCAAGTACCACAGCGGCAAAGAAGGTCACTATACTGATTACAGCACCGGCGGCAAGGCCCGGGACCTTGTAAGTCAGATGGACCTCGTTTTCCCCTTGGTTCAGGGGGACCAGGTAGAAGCAGTCAGCGAAGGCTCCGTTTTCCAGCTTCTCGGGCGCCACTTCCACGCCGTTGACCTCAACGGTCCAGCCCCGGTCGACGGGGACAGAAAGGAAGAGTTTTTCCGTTTCGTTTTCTGCGATGGCCACTGCATGGACATTCCCCGGCTCAAGCCGGAACGCGGTCGCTGTCTTAGTGTTGAGTTCGGTCGTGACCGCGGCCAGTTCATCGAGGTCCAGAGAGTAACAGTAAGCTTTGCCGATCTTGTTCTCGCCGGAAATGTACTGGTACTGCACGACGGTGTCCTGGCGGGTGGTGGTCTTCTGGGGCAGCAGGACCGCCTGCGGCGTCAGCCAGTAAGCGTACTCGGTGAGGAACTTACCCCCCACATAGAGTTTGCCGTGGGCCCAGCCCCGGGTCGCCACCGACAGGTACGTCACCATGTTTTCCGGCTGCTGTGGAACGGTGTACACATACCGGTCATGGGTCTTGTCCCGTTTCGTCTTGAGGTCAACCTGTTTGTAGAGTTTCACCTTGCGGCCGAGCAGCTGGGAATACAGTGCATTCTGGTAAGCGAAGGGGTCCTCTTTATAGTCTTCGAAGGACACCTTCTTCCCGGCGTCCACCACCAGAGCGGGGTTCACAGAGAAGGGGTTGCGCCAGATGCCTTCCCCGAGGTCCGTGGCAGCTTCCAGGCCGGGGACCACCGGCTCACCCAGCACATACTTCACCGACAGCAAAGAGTCGGCGGCCAGAAGGCGGGTGGTGGTCACGGGGACCGTGGGGTCGGAGGCATAGCCGAGGTGGCACATGAGTTCCGCCTGGTTACTCGAGTAGGTGGAGGAATAGTGGGCAATGCCCGGGTAGGAATAGGAATAAGCGTCATCGAAGTAGGCAGTCAGGTTCTCCGACGTCTTCTGCCGGTAGTCTGTCTGAGCAAACCGGTAGAAGCTGTCATCGGAAGCCTTGACAGCTGCCACTTTTTCGGTACGGTTCGCATGGTAGTCCTGCCACCGCCCGACTTTCGAGAAGCCGACACTGCGGTAGATGAGGGAGGCGCTGACTGCCAGTTCCAGGCAGACCGCAGCGGTGAGCCCCAAGGAGAGCCAGCGCTTTGCCCCTTCCTTCGAAAAGACCGGGTCCTCCCCCCCTTCCATGGGCAGGAGTTTCGTCAGCGCCCAGGCAAAGCACAGAAGGAAGAGTGACGTTCCGAAGATGTAGCTGAG
This sequence comes from Clostridia bacterium, assembly GCA_017476565.1. Taxonomy (GTDB): domain Bacteria; phylum Bacillota; class Clostridia; order Oscillospirales; family Acutalibacteraceae; genus RUG420. Next base: position 1,427 of record JAFUZN010000114.1, on the reverse strand, counting down.
AGTCCCGTAGTCAGAAACGAACTCCACGAGGAACAGGACCGCAGCAGCGCCCACAGCAGATCGATAGACCCTGTCCTTTGTCTCCTGCTCGACGCCGGAATAGTACCGGGCTGCCAGGAAGAGAAGGTACGCAATGACTACGTAGCCGTAGCGGTACCAGTAAGAAGTGATGTTCCGGAACCCGTTCGCGATGTACGCGAGAGGCTCCCAGTAGGCCAGTAACAGCCCGATGAAGAGCAGGATGCCGGAACGGAGTTTTTCCCGGAAAGCGAACTGTTTGCTCGTGAAATAGAGCACCAGTGCCAGGGTCGCGAGGCTTCCGCAGAAGACGGCCATGCCGCCGTTGAAGCTCTCCGTTCCCAGAGAGAACCCGGCCAGAGAGGTCAGAGGGTTCCCGGTGAAGCTAAAGCCCATTTTGATGTCCGTCTTCCCCTTGCCGCCCAGCAGGGTGATGATCGAGGGCAGGAAGAGAGCGGCGCTCATGAGGGCTGCCGCGACCCCGTGGCCCACGGCGGAGCCAAAGCGACCCAATTTCTGACGGGTCGTGAGGAGCCCTTTTGGTACATCGCCCAGTTCCCAGGCAAAGAACAGAATGGCGGCAATGCAATCAAAATAACCGGCATACCAGTTGAAGAGGATGGCCGCCGCTGTGGAGAACAGGAACAAAAAGCTCTTCCCCTGCCGGACCAGTCGGTAGACTCCCAGCAGAATGAGGGGCAGCATGTAGACCCCGTCCAGCCACATGATGTTCATGGTCTGGGCAATGTTGTACTGCATGAGGGCGTAAGACACCGACAGGAGCAAGGTGAAGAGGGGCGTCAGTTTCGGGAAACGCTCTCTCAGGAAAAGCGTCATGGTAAAGCCGCAAAAAGACAGCTTCAAAAGCACCAGAAGGGAGAAGAGCGCGTGGTTCATAGAGGCGGGGACCGCCAGTATGAGCAGGTTGAAGGGAGAGGCCAGGTAGTAGGCAAAGAGGGCCACCCCACTGCCTCCCAGGAAGTTTGTAAAACTGTAAAGAAGGGTGTCCTCCCCGTGAAACAGGTTCCGGTAATAGTTGAAGAACTCGATGTACTGGATGTTGGCATCCTGCTCGGCAAGGCTCCGGGCCCCAAAGGGCGTCACGCCGTTCACCGCAAAGACGATGAGCAGCAGGACCGCCGGCACCAGAAAGGCCAGGCAGGCAAGGAGCCATTTGTTTTCGAGTTTCTTCAAGGAAGGTTCCCCCTTCTTAATTCATTTTGAAGAATTTGGCAGAGTAAGCGGTCATGGGCAGTTTGAAAACACCCTTTTCTTTTTTCAGGACCGTTTCCGCTTCATAGTGGACGGTGCCACTGTATATTTCGTTGTCGGAAGCCAGAAGCAGTTCCAGTTCCTCATTGTAGTCGAGCCGGAGCTCGTAGTCCTGGTCGTGTTCCGAGAAGTTGAAG
>JAFUZN010000113.1 GCA_017476565.1 Clostridia bacterium | reverse complement strand
TCCCGCATGTCATGGCAGCGCACCTGGTTCCCTCTTCTCATAGTAGTTGCAGGCGCAAGGGCGCACAGCGCCCCTTGTGTCTGGTAGTTGCTCTGCGCCGCGGGTTTACAGTGGGAAGTGGGTGTGGTAGCCTGCTCGGCGGCCTGCCCTTTTGTTTTTGTGGAGCTGGCCCCGGCAGGCTGTAACCACGCCCGCAGGCGACGCGAAGCTAGTACACCGTAGCCCCGCTGTCAACCCCAAGCAGATTTCAATTAATTCAAATCTGTCGAAGTGTTAGCACAGAAAAAGCCTCTCTGGTGAGAGGCTTTTGGATGATGAAAATGTTCCGCGTCAAATAGCGGGCGGGGCGTAGACGGTGCTGAAGGTGGCGCGAAGGGCGTCCTTTTTGCACTTCGTCAGGCAATAGCCGCATTTGATGCACTTTTCCGGATGGATCGTGTAGGGGTGCTTGATCTCGCCGGTGATGGCGCCTGCGGGGCAGTTTCTCGCGCAAAGAGAACAGCCGATACAGGCTTCTTCGTCGATGTAGATCGAGAGGACTTTTTTGGAGTCCTGACCGGGGATGATGGCAGCGCCGGGACAGATGTCCATGCACTGTCCGCAGTCTACACACTTTTCCTTCGGAATGCTGTAAGTATTGGTCGCCAGGTCATAGACCGGGACATCGAAGGGGCAGGCGAACGCACAGGCGCCGCAGCCGAAACAATATTCTTTTCGAATGACATGTGCCATAACCGATAACTCCTTCCCTTAACCGCCACCGGCGGGAGACATGACCCAGACTTCGTCCCCGTCCTTCAGCTTGGTTCTGCCGCTGCCGCACTTCTTGTTGTTCAGGAAAATGGCAGCATTATTGAAGTTGATGTTGGAATCTGGGACTTTGCTGAGGTAGTTGAGACTGGTGAACACATCGTTGACCACGTCGGCCTCGGCGGTGTATTCCTTGACACCGGAGTCTACGCGATAAACCCCAAAGACTTTGACAGTAACTTTTGCCATTAGAAAACACCTCCCGGGAAGAGTTTCTCGGTCCCCTTCGGCACTTTGATACCGAGGGACCTCAGTTTCAGGCGGGTAGGTACGCCGTTGATCCATCCGCGATTGGCGTAGAAAGCATGCAGCATGGTCTGAAGCGGGACCTTGAGACCGGTGCCGGGCTCCTGGGGTTCCGTAGTCAGACGCTTCGGCAGCGTGTCGGCGCCGGGTTTCTGGCCAAGGATGATGTTGGCGGCACGCTCCGTGTTCCAGCCCCGATCGCCGGCGACCAGGAAGTCGCCCAGGGTCATCTTCATGCCGGAAGCTTTAGCAATGGCAGAAGAATGGGGGATCAGGAACAGCTGCATCTGCAGCAGCGGATAGATGTAGTTGAGGGCGAACAGGACGGGAGCCAGGTACGGCATGATCCAGTTCACCACTTTGGTGATGGGATGGTTCGGACGATCAAAGAGGAAACTCGGGAAGACCGCATAGCTGGTGAACAGACAGGAGCCCGCTGCAGAAATGGATTCCATCAGGTTTTGGAACGTGATGGCGAGCTGGCCTTTTCCGAGGGGTCTCAGACCATTGACATCGAGGCCGAGGCCTTCTGCAAAGACCAGGTAGCCGGCGTTCAGATGGCAGCCGCCCCGGTTGGAGACCGCATAGCCGAGGCCCTGACCGAAGGTAGCCCGGGGTTCATAGGCAGACAGTTCCATACCCTTGACGTTGATCGCGAACTCCTCGCCGCCGAACTTGTCGGCCATCCGCTTGGAGCCTTCCGCCAAAATATCGCCCTTGCCTTCCCGGTGGGCAATGTCATGGATCATCTGGTCGATGTTGTCGATCTTGCCGAATTCGAGGCCGCTGTCCCACATGCCCTTTTCGTTGAGTTCCATGGCGAAGGCGATGGTGCCGGCCGTTGAAATGGTATCCATGCCCATTTCATCGATGAGGTAGTTCCAGCGGATGATGGCATCGAGGTCGTCGTTGAGCAGGTTCGGACCCATGAGGCCGAGGATTTCGAGTTCGGGACCCTTGACATCTTTTCCGTCCACCTCACAGCGGCGAGTACACTGGATGACGCAGGTGGTGCAGCCGGAGTTTCTCAGCAGCCGGGTCTCCGCCAGAGTCTCACCGGAGACCTTGTCGAAGCCGTCGAACTGGCCCCGGTTGAAGTTCTTGGTCGCGAGGATGTTCCGGGCCTGCATAGGCGTGACAAGGCCGGCCGTTCCAAGCTGAGGGACCTGGCGGCCAGTCAATGCGTGGTTCCGGAGAGTCTTGCTCCATTTGCGGGTCAGCTGCCGGAAGGCTTCCTCGTTGGCGATGGACGGGTGTTTGAAACCCTTCGCCGTGATGGCCTTGATCTTCTTGTCGCCGAAGACGGCACCGACACCGCCGCGCCCGTGGGCACGCTCGCCGGACATGACTGCTGCGTAGAGAACCTTGTTTTCACCGGCGGGGCCGATGACCAGGTTTGCCCCATGGCCCTTCGGCAGGGCCTCCTGAGTGGGCGTGACTTCTAAGCCCCAAAGCTTTGAGGCGTCATGGAAGAGGACCTCGTCCTCCGAGATTTCGATATGCACCGGTGTTTCCGATTTGCCTGTGATGATGCACCCGTCATAGCCACAACGTTTCAGCATGAGACCGAAGTCTCCCCCACTGTTGGACGAGGTGATGAGCCCCGTCTGGGGAGAAATGGTCGAGATGTTGAAACGAGAGGTGCTGGGAGCACCGGTACCGGTCAGGGGGCCTGTCGTGATAACTATCCAGTTGTCATCATCGAAGGCCGTCATTCCGGGACGGATATGGTGGAGCAGAATGTCGCCCGCCATGATCTTACCGCCAATGGTGCGGTGGCGGTCTTCGTCCGTCCAGGGGAATTCCGATACGACATGGGTCGCAAGATCGATCATCATGACCTTGCCCATGTAAGCGCCGTATTGAGTCATTGAATCATCTCCCTTTTTCTCTTTTCAAAATCGGTAGTTCTGCCGGATTCCTCTCCTCACTGATCCACCACAAACCGTTCGAGGACCGGCATCTTCCTATCCAGTTTCGATTATAATCTGCCGCGTATAAGAAAAGCAATCGTGTCTATGTATAGTAAACGAAATATAGACACGATTGCGACGAGTTGTCTCACACGAGAGACACATTATTTACTTAGGACTTCAGCTCACAGGCCTCCTGCTCGGCCAGCTCCAAAGTAGTGATGGTGGGGTGGGCCCCACAGACCGGGCAGTCTTCGTCCCTTCCCGGGACCGGGAGAGGCGTGAACTCCATCTCATCGGCATGGACCACCAGGAGGGTGTTGGTCAAAAGGGTCCCGACTCCGGTGAGGTACTTGATGACTTCCGTTGCCTGGATGCTGCCGAGGAGCCCCGGAATGACCCCGATGACGCCGGCTTCGGCACAGGTGGGAGCCACTTCTTTCGGGGGCGGGTCCCGGAAGAAACACCGGAAGCAGGCGGTGTCCGGAAGGACCGTCAGGCATTGGCCGGAAAAGCCCAAAATACCGCCGTGGACAAAGGGTTTCTTCGCCTGGACGCAGGCGTCGTTGATGAGGTATTTCACGGCAAAAGAGTCGACGCAGTCCACCACCATGTCGTAGGGGGCAATGACGCCGAGGATGTTCTCCGGAGTCAAGTAATAGTCATAAGTCTCAAAGGTGACATCGGGGTTCATCGCGGAAAGGCGGCGTTTTGCGCACTCCACTTTGGGCTCTCCGATTTCCTCGGTCGTGTAGAGGATTTGTCGCTGCAGGTTCGAAAGAGAGACTACATCGCCGTCGCAGATGCCAAGGGTGCCGACTCCGGCGGCCGCTAAGTACTGCAGGACCGGACAGCCGAGACCACCGGCGCCGATGACGAGAACTTTGGAAGCCAGCAGTTTTTTCTGCCCCTTCACCCCCACCTGCTTTAGAATGAGGTGTCTTGAATACCGTTCCAGTTGAGCGTCACTGAGTGCCACAGGACCACTCCTTTCTCTTTTAGCTCCACAAACATCTAAGACCAATATACGCAGAAACAACGAAAAAGTCCAGCATAACATGCTGGACTCCTTTTAGTGGAGGCACCACCCGGATTTGAACCGGGGCATAAAGGTTTTGCAGACCTCTGCCTTACCACTTGGCTATGGTGCCATATAAAAAAATGGAGCGGATTACGGGGCTCGAACCCGCTACCTCCACCTTGGCAAGGTGGCGCTCTACCATATG
>JAFUZN010000112.1 GCA_017476565.1 Clostridia bacterium | reverse complement strand
GCCATCTGCTTCCCGGAGTGGACGACGGAGCCAAAGATGTCGACATGTCCCTGGAACTGCTCACTCAGGAGCGCACCCAGGGTGTGACCAACATCATTTTCACCAGTCACTTCCGACCCGACCGGGAAGACCTTCATGCATTCCTGAAAAAACGGAATAAAGCCTTTGGGACTCTGATGGACGCCGTCCAGTCTGAGGGGTCTTTCAACTTCTCCTACAAACTGGGGGCGGAAGTCTACTTCTCGCCGACCCTGACAGAACTCGATGTAGAGTCTCTCTGTTTTACACGGAGTCCGTTCCTGTTGCTGGAATTCTCCTTTACCAGAGAGCCTGCCTTCCTCGACCGGGTCCTTTTTGACCTGCAGACGAGAGGGGTCCGCCCTGTAATCGCCCATGTGGAGCGTTACGAGTGGCTGAAGGACCGCCCGGACATCCTGCACTCCTGGGTCTCCTCGGGAATCATTCTGCAGTCCAATGCCAGTGCTCTCCTCAAGGGAGGCGAGTCGGAACGGTACATTAGCAAACTCATCGATCACAATATGGTCAAAGTCCTCTCTTCGGACGCTCACCACCCGGAACGCCGCCCGGCAAACCTGGGCTCGGGTCTTATGTATGTCTCCCAGAACCTGGGACAGGAAAAGGCTCGGGAACTTCTGCAAAACGGCAACCGGATCTTCCGGGGAGAAGACGTCATCGACAACCCGCCCATCCTGCCCAAGCGCCGCTTCGGGAAATGGGTGTAAATCGCCACGAAAGGTAATTCCAGCTTCTTATGGCAGAACAAGAACAGAAGAAAAAGCCGACTTCGGTAAAACCTAAGAAAACGTCCGCCGTCTCCGAAACCGGAGAACGGCGCGTTGTGCTGTCTGCCAAAACCGACCCCCTGGAGTTCCTGAAAGAGGAGCAGGAAAAGCTGAATGAAGAGATCCTGAAAGGACAGGAGACCGACAAAGCCCTGAAGGCTCAGCTGACGGGGCAGGAAAAGGGCCCCGCCGAATTCCAGGTGACCCAGTCCCGCAAAGCTGCGAACCAGGAAGCAGAACAGGCCTGGGCGGCCGCCAAAAAGCAGATGGCCCAAAAGTCCTCCGATGCCTCCTTCGACTGGCTGCGGGATGACCCCATCGACGAAGGGGAGGAAGAAGAGGACGGGATCCTCATCTCTAAGGCGAAACGGCCGTCTTCGTCCCCCGCCCAGCGGAGGAACCGCAACTATGACCGCATCAAGCAGATTCTTGCAGTGGCGCTCATCCTGGTGGCCATGACCGTCTCGGTCGGCGGCTTCCTGTTCGATAAGCTGGACCTCATCCAGTTCGACACGGAGGAAAAGCCTCAGACTCAGGACGAAGTCGATATCCAAAACGAAGCCCAGATCATTTCTGACGAAGAGCTGAAGGGGCTCGAATTCACGGACGAGTACCCGGAGCTGCCAAAGGGCGAAGCCTATCGAGACCCGGACGTCATCAACCTGCTGCTCCTCGGTACGGACGAGCGGACCACCCGGTTCAATTCCAATGCCCGTTCCGACTCCATGATCCTCGTCTCCATCCACACCCGGAACCATACGGTGAAACTGGCCAGCTTCGAGCGCGCCACCGGGGTGCCGATCCTGGAAGGGGAGTACAAGGGGCAGTATGACTGGCTGACCCACTGCTTCAGGTATGGCGGCGCCAACCTCATCCTGGAAGAAATCCAGGCCTGCTACCTTCTCGACTGCAGCCACTATGTCCGCACCAACATCCGGGCGTTCATCAAACTCATCGATGTGGTCGGCGGTGTCGACGTTTACCTGACCGAAGCAGAGTGTAACTACATCAACCACTGGTACAATTTCCGCTATGCGTCCAACCACGTCAAGGAAATGGGCATCCGCGATGAACTCCATGCGGTCGCGGTGGGCCGGAACCACCTCAACGGTGCCACGGCAATGCTCTATGCCCGCTGCCGGGCCATCGATAACGATTTCGGCCGTATGAAACGTCAGCGGACCGTGATGCAGGCGATCTTCAACCAGATCAAAGACCTCAGCATCCCGGAACTCAACAATATGCTGAACACCATCCTGCCCCTCATCCAGACGAACTTCACGAGGGGAGAACTGGCGTCCCTGGTCCTGGAAGTGCCGGACATTTTAGACGGTGACTTCGAGACCATGCAGCTGCCTCAGAACTCGACCTTCGGGAAGATGACCGGCATGGAAGGGCGTAGCCTTTTTGCCGTCGATTTCGAGAAAAATGCGGCCGATCTGCGGACCTTCCTGTATGGGTAAATCGCCACCAAAAAGAACGACATGAAAGCCTCGGTTTGCTCCGGGGCTTTTTCTTCTGTTTATCAATTGTTTTTCTTTGTTGAAATCGTATGGGAAAACCACCAAAAAAATTGACAAAGGCTAGAAAAAACAATACTATTATAACGATAACCATTTCAGTGTTTTTTAAGCTATGTAAAGCTCTGGAATGCACAGTTAATTCGTTATGGAGGAATTGCAAATGGAAAAAACAGTTCAAAACAATTATCCGACCATAATCGTCCACGGTTTCCTGGGTGTCTGTGAAGGGAAGTACAACTACTTCAACTACCTCTTCAACTACTTCGGCGGCTTCACCGGCGACGTGGTCAGAGATCTCAACCAGATGGGCTATGAAGTCTACCTGCCGGGTCTTGGGGCCTTTGCTCCGGTCTGGGACCGCTGCTGTGACCTCTACGCCTACATCTTTGGCGGTACCGTCGACTACGGCAAGGTCCACTCGGAAAAATACGGACATGCCCGCTACGGTCGCACCTACCCCGGCGTCCTCAAGGACCTCGGTACTCCCGGCGACCACGCAAAGGTCAACCTGGTCGGTCATTCCTTTGGCGGCCCCACCCTTTGCCTTTTCTCCAGCCTGATGGAGCAGGGTGCCGCAGAAGAAGTTGCCGGCACTCCGGCCGATGAACTCTCTCCCTTCTTCAAGGGCGGCCAGGGCCATCTGCTTCATATGGTCACCACGCTAAACGGTACCAACACCGGTACGACCCTCGTTCAGATGCTCCCGCGCTCCGTCCGCAACGGTGCCATGGCTGCCATTGACGCTGTCGTCGTTGCCACCGGCAGAAGCGCATTTGCGAAAGTCATCGACTTCAAAATGGACGAGTGGGGTCTCACGGTGGACCCGGACGAAGCTACGGAAGGCTTCCAAAATCCCCTCGACTACAAAGACCTCATCAAAAAGAACATCGAGGGCGATGAAAACATGTTCCACCAGATGTCCGTTGAGTATTCAAGACAGCTGGCGGCCGAGCGTTTCTGCATCAGCCCGAAAACCTATTACTTTGCGGAGCGCTGTGTCCGGACTCACCCGAACAGCTCCGGGAAGCACAACCCGAACCTCACCAACACCATGCCCCTGTTCGACCTGACGGCTCCCATCATCGGCCGCTACACGAACAAGTCCATGGGCATCGACGAGTCCTGGTTCCCGAACGACGGCATGGTCCCGCTGCCCAGCCAGGGTGCTCCCGAAAACATGCCTTCCAAGGACTACTCTGAAGGCGTTGCCATCGAGCCCGGCATTTGGTATAACATGCCGGTCACGGATAATGACCACGAATCCATGGTCGGTATGTTCGTCAACAACAACAAGACCACCAACCGTTTCAAGAAGATCCTGGACCGCAGCAAGTACCTGCCGGACGCATAAGAGAGGGGAAGAAATATGGCTAATTTTGACACGAGTTACACGAAGGCAACCGACTACCCGACCCTGTTCATCCACGGGTTCCTGGGAGTTCCGGAAGACCAGGTCTTTACGAAACTCTACCGGTACTTCGGCTCCTTCACCAAGGACCTCGTCAAGGACCTGAACAAGGAAGGTTACGAAGTTTACTTCCCGGGCCTTGGCCCCTTCAACCCTGTCTGGGAACGCGCCTGCGAGCTCTACGCTTACATTTACGGCGGCCGCGTCGACTACGGCGTCGTCCATTCTCAGAGAAACCATATCAAGCGCTTCGGCCGCACTTACCCCGGTGTCCTCAAAGACCTTGGCACCCCCGGCAAACATGCGAAGCTGAACCTCATCGGCCACTCCTTCGGCGGCCCCACCGTCATTCTCTTCTCCGAGATCTTTACGAACGGTTGCCAGGAAGAACTGGATGCCACTCCCGCCGACGAAGTCTCCGACTTCTTCAAGGGCGGCAAAGGCGACCTGCTTCACACCGTCACCACTCTGTCCGGTACCAACCGGGGCACTTCCGTCACTTACTTCATGGGTGACCGCGTCATCGAGCTGGTCTCCCGCGCCATCCTCAATGCGGGCGCCCTCCTCGGGAACAACATCCAGAAAATCTATGACCTCTACTTCGACCCCTGGGGCATCATGGAAGACCCCACCGAGTTCAAGGGCGGTCTCGGCAGCCTGTCTGACCCGAAGAAAAAGGCCGGCGTCGATGCCTATGCCACTAACGTCAATGGCGGCAACATCGCCTATGAGATGAAACCCGACGTGGCAGCGAAGCTTCTCGGAGGCACGAAGCCCAACAAGAACACCTACTTCTTTGCCCGTCCCGGCCGTGGCACTCACCCGGTCAAGTCCGGTAACGAGTCCCCCGACGGTCATATCTTCCCGCTCTTCAAGATCACAGCCTGGATCCTTGGGAACTACACCAACCGGGAAAAGGGCATCGACAAAGAGTGGCTCCCGAACGACGGTATCGTCAACTGCATCGCCATGAAGGCTCCGGCCGACGTAGAACAGATCGAATTCGTCGACGGCATGGAAATCAAACCCGGCGTCTGGTACAACATGCCCGAAGTCAACTGGGACCACCAGGGCTGGGCCGGCATGTTCATCTCCAAAGCCCATTATTACAATATTATGGGCGAGATCATGAAGTCCATCTACCTGCTCCCCGACGCATAAACCTAAAAACACCAAAAGGCCACCCTCGCGGGTGGTCTTTTTTGGTTGTTTGTTAAATTTGAATTTATTGAAATCTGCTTGGGGTTGACAGTGAGGCTCGCAGGTACGCGCTGCCTGTGGCAGATAAAGCGGAACTGTCGAGCAGGAAGAAACACAGAGCGTCGCGAAGCGCTCCAAGCGAGCGG
>JAFUZN010000111.1 GCA_017476565.1 Clostridia bacterium | reverse complement strand
CTGGAAGACCGGGGTGAGGGAGATCTTCACCATTTACAAGAACCCGACCAACGTGCTCTCCGAGATGGAGGAACAGGGCGTCACCTGGTGGGGCCCCTGGGACATTGGGGACGGCACCATCGGCCAGCGCTACGGCGCCACCGTGGGGCGGTACGACCTCGTCCACAAGCTCATCGCGGACATTGAGAAGAACCCCTACGGCCGGCGGAAAGTCATGAGCCTCTGGCAGGAGACGGACCTTGCCGAGACCCCAGGCCTTGCGCCCTGCGCCTTCCTCACCATGTGGAACGTCCGGGGCGAGTACCTCGACATGAGCATGGTCCAGCGTTCGGGCGATATGCTGACTGCCTCCGGTGCCGGCGGCATCAACGAGATCCAGTATGCGGCGCTCCTCCTGATGATCGCCCACGTGACCGGCTACAAGCCCGGTGTGTTCACCCACTTCGTGGCCAACGAGCAGATCTATGACCGGCATGTTGAAAACGCGCACGAGATGCTTCGCCGGGCAGAGCTCGCGGAGAACGAGACTCAGACCCCGCAGCTCGTACTGAACGCCACTCGCGGCTGCAAGTTCGAAGACATCAACCTCGAGGACTTCGAGCTTCTCGACTACACTCCCCAGAAACCCCAGCTGAAGTTCGAGCTCGGTATTTGACAAAACAAAAAGCGACCCCGGAACAGGAATTCCTGCTCCGGGGCCTTTCTTTATTGTGAGGGTGGAACTATTATTCTTCGTGATATTTGTCCCAGACATGAGTCTCGTCGTCGATCTCGAAGTCTGTGGGATGGAAAACCGGGTTTTTCCCGAGTTTCCGCTGCTCGTCGTAGTCCTTCAAAATGGCTGCAGCCTTCTTGGTCAGGAGGACGATGGAGATGATGTTGATCCAAGCCATGATGGCGACGCCGATGTCGCCCATGCTCCAGACCACTTCGCCGTTGACAAGGACGCCGGTGAAGCAGGACAGGATGAAGATGACTCTGCCGGTCCAGATGGCGGCTTTGTTGCCGTGGAAGAGGTAGCTGACGTTGGACTACGCTTCATAGTAGTAGCCCATGAGGGAGGTGAAGACGAACATGGTGATGACGATGGCCAGCGCCTTGACGCCGAATTCTCCAAAGACGGAACCGAGGGCGTTCTGGACCCAGAGGATGCCGTAGGTGACACCGGGGATGTTTTCGACGATCATATTGCCGTCGGCGCCCTGGACGTTGAACACTCCGGTCAGAAGAAGGATGAGGGCAGAAGCCGTGCAGATGACGATGGTATCGATGTAGACGGACAGCGCCTGAACGAGCCCCTATTTGGCCGGGTGAGAGGTGTCGGTCGCCGCACTGACGATAGCACCGGAGCCCTGACCGGCTTCACTGGAGTAGACGCCGCGCTTGACGCCCCAGGCAATAGCTGCACCCACAATGCCGCCGAACACGGAGTTTGCGCCGAAGGCCGAGGAGAAGATGAGGCCGAAGGCGTGGGGCACTTCCCGCCAATTCATGCAGATGATGACGATGGCGGCGATGATGTAAAGAACACACATGACGGGGGCGATGAGCTCTGCCACGGAACCGATCCGCTTGACGCCGCCCATGATGACCAGAGCCAGCAGGGCACAGAATACCAGACCGACAATGAGTTCTTTCGCACCGAATGCCACGTTGAACGTGGACGCAACGGAATTCAGGTGCAGGCCGGGCATCAGGATGCCGGGGCCGAGGACCGTCGCGACGGCGAACAGGATAGCGAGGGGTTTTGCATGCAGCGCCCGCTCAATGAAGTATGCGGGGCCACCGACGAACTGACCGTCTGCGTTCTTGATCTTGTAGGCCTGGGCGAGGGTCGATTCCACGAAGGAAGACGCCGCGCCGATGAGGGCACGGACCCACATCCAGAAGACGGCACCGGGGCCGCCGAAGAAGATGGCTGTGGCCACGCCGGCGAGGTTGCCCATGCCGACCCGGGAGCCGACAGTCGTGGCAAAGGCCTGGAAGGGCGAGATGCCGTCTTCATCTTTTCTTTCCGGCTTCAGAAGCTTGAACATATCGCCAATAAGACGGAACTGGACCCCCTTCAGACGGAAGGTGAACCAGAGGCCGGCCAAAAGGCACAGCACGACGAGCGGTGTGCTCCAGAGCACAGAGTTCAGGGTGTCGATGACTTTTTCAAAACCTGACATAAATGGACCTCCTTAAGATAGCATTGTCACGATTTTTACTGTCTTAAGTATCGCAAACGGGAAGGGTCCTTCCCATTCACGTTCCTGACGGTTCTTTTACCGATTTTGACCTTTCATCAGTCCTTCAGGTATGTATTCTTATATTCTTCCCGCATTTCTTCCGGGACGAGGCTGCCGCCGGTAGCCCAGGCAATGTGGGTCGCCTCACCCATCTTATCGGAAAGCCCCCGGGTGGCGATGTACAGTTTTGTCTCGGTCGCCTTATTCAGCCGAACGGGACCCTGGAAGCTGGCGCAGGCGCTGGGCTCCAGAAAGATATCTTCCGACTTCAGGAGGTCCCTCATGTAGTCATAGAGTTTGCCGTCTTTGACGGTGAACTCACCGGAGAGGTGGGGCTTCATGACGCCGCCCACAAAACCGGAGGGACGTCCGACCGCAAGGCCGTCGGCGTGGGTCAGGCCCGTGAGGCCCAGGTCCTGAACGGAGATCTCACTGTTTAGTCCGCTGGCCATGCCGGTGAGCATGCAGGCCGCATTGGTGGGTTCCACAAAGAAGCAGTGGACGTTGTCGCCGAACATGTATTTGAGCCCGAAGGTCACGCCGCCGGGTGCTCCGCCGACCCCACAGGGGATGTAGACGAACAGGGGGTGGTCTTCGTCGACTTTAATGTCCAGTTCTTCCAGCTGGCCGACCAGCCGCTTGGCGGCGACCGCATAGCCGAGGAACAGGGTCCGGGAATTTTCGTCATCCACGAAGTAGCTCCTCGGGTCTTCGTCGGAGAGGGCACGGCCGTTTTTGACCGCTTCCGAATAGTCGGACTCGTATTCGATGACCTGGACCCCGCGGTTGCGGAGCAGGTCTTTCTTCCACTGTTTGGCGTCAGCAGACATGTGGACGATGACCGTAAAGCCGATGGCGGCGGACATGATGCCGATGCTCATGCCAAGGTTTCCGGTGGAGCCGACCTGGACTTTGAACCGTTTGAAGAACTCCCGGGCGTCCGGAGTCGCCAGTTTGCGGTAAGCCTCCGGGTTCCCTTCCCCGATGATATCTTCAGTGGTAAGAAGGCCGTTTTCCAAAGCCAGGTCTTCGGTGTGCTTCAGGACCTCGTAGATGCCGCCCCGGGCTTTGACGGAACCGGCAATGGCGAGGTGGCTGTCCTTTTTGAGGAGCAGTTCCCCTTTCAGTTCGCTGTCATACTGTTCGTTGATGAGTGCCTGCATGGCAGGGATGCGAACCAGTTCCGACTCGATGATCCCGTTTCTCGGCTTCGTCTCCGGGAAATGGTCCATAATGAGAGGGGCAAATCGCTTCAGACGGGCTTCTGCATCGTCAATGTCGGCCATGGTCAGTTCCTGACCTTGGATGGCCTCTTCAAAAGTCGTCTTGTCGGGGTTGACCCAGACGACTTCCTTTTGTTCGCTGATGTCTTTGATGATGGGGTGATGGCGCTTCAGACGCTCAATGTCAATCATTGTTGTTCCTCCTCTTGCGATAGGCGGCGGGGGTCTGCCCCGTATACTGTTCAAAGTACTTGTAAAACTGGTTCAGGTTGTTGTAGCCGACTTCTTCGGCGATCTCCGCAACGGACAGGTCCTCCTCCATGAGGCGGATGCCCTGTTCAATGCGCAGTTTGTGGACATAATTGATGATGGTGGAGCCGGTCTCTTTTTTGAAAATGCGGGCAAGATAGCTCTCATTACAGAGGGTGATTTTTGCCAGCTCCGGCAGTTCCACCTTTTCTCTATAGTGTTCATGGAGCCAGGCGAGGGCCTTGTCGACCACCTGGTTTCCGGTGAACCGCTGCCCCACCGCCTTCTCGACCGCCGCTTTCAGCTGATCGAAGTCGATGGGCTTTGCGATGATATCGCAGACCCCCAGACGCAGCGCGGTCTGGGCATACTCGAAGGAGTCAATGGCCGTGATGACGATGATCTTTGTATCGCCCGCTTCCCGGATGACCTCAAACCCATTCATGAAGGGCATATTGATGTCCATGAACGCAAGGTCCGGTTTCTCTTTCCGGATGAGTTCGAGGGCATCCACTCCGTTTTCTGCCGTCCCTATAATCTCGATGGGCAGGTTCATCATTTCAATGAAATGACGGATGATCTTGAGGGCCGCCTGCTCATCGTCACAGATGATAGTGCGGATCATACGGTCACCTCCCGGTAAGGAACTTCGATGTCAAAGAGGACACCGGCATAGTCAAAGGCTGCGGGTTCGGCAGCAGCCGATTTCATTTCAATGGAAAAGTCTTCTTCGAAGACGCTTTTCAGCTTCTGGGTGATCATGGAAAGACCATGGGCCGTGTTCCCGTGAATGCGCTGGTTCACGACCGCCAGTTCCTGCTCCGACAGTTCCACCCCGGAGTTGAAGACGAGGATCCGCACGCGGTCTCCGAGCTTTTTCACCTGGACTTTCAGGTGCTTTTCCGTCGCGTCATGGAACCCGTGCACAAAGGCGTTCTCCACGATGGGCTGAAGG
>JAFUZN010000110.1 GCA_017476565.1 Clostridia bacterium | reverse complement strand
GAGAATAGAGCCGTCAAGGACGTCGTAGAGCCGCGGGACCAGGGAGATGAGGGTGGACTTTCCGGCGCCGGAGCTGCCGACAAGGGCATAGGTCTCCCCGGGGCGCACATGGAAGCTGACGCCCTTTAAAATGTCGGGACCGTTTTCATTGTAGGCGAAGACCACGTCCTTGTACTCGATCTCGCCTTTGATGACCTCCGGTGCCGAGGCGTCTTCCTTGTCCGTGATGCTGGGCACCATGTCGAGGGACGCGAAGATGCGCTCGAAGAGGGCCAGGGACCGGGTGAGGTCGACGCTGACGTTCATGAGTTCGTTGACGGGGCGGTAGATGCGCCCGAGAATAGCGATGGCGGCGGTGATGTCACCGACGGTGACCGTGGGGCCGCCCTGCATGCGGAGCATGAGGATGCCGCCGACGAGGTAGAGAAGCAGCGGTCCGAAGTTCGTGAAGATGTTCATGAACATGAAGAAGGTCCGCCCGGCCAGCATTTCCCGAATGTTCAGGGCATAGAGATCCGAACTGACGCCCTTGAATCGCTCGTACTCCTTCTGCTGCTTGCCAAAGAGCCAGACGAGGAGAATGCCGCTCTCGGAGAGGGTCTCCCCCAGAATCTGGTTCGCGTCGTCGTACTTCTCCTGGCTCTCCCGGGCGATCTCCCAGCGGCGTTTGCCGGTGACCCGGGTGGGCAGGATGAAGAAGGGCACAACGGCCATGCCGGTGAGGGCCAGGACCCAGCTGCACTGGAAGAGGGCCACCACGGACACGACGACGGTGCCAATGTTTTTAATGGAGTTCGTGAGAGTGGAGGACACGACGCTCTGGACGCCGTTGACGTCCCCGGTCATACGGGTGATGATCTCCCCCTGCTTGCTCTCAACGAAGTACTGGTAGGGCTGCTTCTGGAAGTGCTCATACATCTGGGTCTTCAGGTCATAGATGATGCCCTGGGCGATGGACGTGTTGAGCCAGGTCTCGAAAAGACTCAGGGCGTTGGAGACCACCGTCACCAGGAAGGACGCGATGATGAGTTCCACCAGCACTTTGAAGTTCCCCGCGATGAGACCGTCGTCGACCATGCGCCCCGTGAGCAGGGACGGCACGACGCCGAGGGCTGCCGACAGCAGAACGACGATGACCACCAGGGTGAATTTGAATTTGTAAGGACCGAGATAACTGAGGATGCGAAAGGCCAGCTCCTTTGTCAGCTTCGGCGCATTCGCCTTTTCTTCTTCGGTCAGGCCTCTGTAAGGACCATGAGGTGGTGCCACAGGCCTCACTCCTTTCTTTCATTGCTCCTGCTCCTGCAAGAAATAAACAGGTACCTTTCTATTTACACCGTTATTCTATACCGAATAGCTTAAAAATACAATAAAGAAGACCATTTTGCCTAGGTCGACAAAATGGTCTGTTTAACAGCCTTCTATCTACAGAAACGGGGCAAAATATATCGGAAGACAGATCAGGTCCCCTTCCTTTTTGAAGTCTTTACAATGGAGAAGATAACGTTTCAGGACACGGGAGGAATACTTTTCTGTAAAGGCATCGATCGATTTATGAGTCGTATAATTCCCTGACTTTACTTCGAGAGAGATGATCTTGTTCTTTTCTGCAAGTAGAAAGTCGATTTCATAGGAGCGGTGACCTACTTCCTGCGGGAATGTGTAGTAGTAGAGTTCGTGCCCATTGGCAGCCAGCATCTGTGCCACTACATTTTCATACAGGTAGCCCAAATTTGCGCTCAGCTTATCGGAAAGCATCTTCTCGTAAATGATATTCTCCGTAAAATCCTTATCTTTGAAAGCCAACGTCACAAACAAACCGGTGTCAGCCAAAAACAGTTTGAACCGTTCCAGGTCTTTATTGTTGGCAAGCCCGGCATTTGGGTCGTTGGCATGGTATGCCACCAGAGCACATTTCGAATCTTTCAATTCTTTGATGGGGTCTAAAACTTTATCGGCTCGGGCATTTGGCAAAACGCTCGATACCTGGTAGCGAGACGCATTGCGGTTCAATTCAGCAGGAATCGCCTCAAACAACAGCTGGATCCGTTCATCTACCTTTTCCAGATCCCGATAATACAGGTCCAGAATGCGGCGTTTGACTCGATCCACCTGTTCAAAATTGTTGGTTTCATTAAAAGCGGTGACTGCCTGAGGCATTCCACCAACGGCCATATACAGGCGGAACGTCCGCATAAGCTGGCGATGCACTTCATTGCCGACCGGCTTTCCGGACTCGTACAGTTCCCTCATAATAGAAAACGTAGTGTTATCGCCAATCGCCCAAAGAAACTCCTCGTAATCCATTGGGTACATTTGCAGAGTTTCTTCCTCACTGGGGATGAGAATATCTTTTACATTTTTATTGATAGAAATAAGCGAACCGGTTTCCACATAATCGTACCGATGGTCCGCAACCAAATGTTTGATTGCCTGTCTAGCCGGCGGGCAGAGTTGAACTTCATCGAAGATGATCAGAGAGCGCCGCTCATGTAAAGTGACCCGGTACCGAAGCTGAAGCTGCAGAAATAAATAGTTCAAGTCGGACACGTCATCGAACAGATGGACAATTTCCGGTGCCGCTTTTGAAAAGTCAATCATAATATAAGAGTCATATTCATTTTTGGCAAACTCTTCCACAATAGTGGATTTGCCGATTCGACGAGCACCTTCTACAAGCAGGGCCGTGTCACCGTCGCTCACATTCTTCCACTCAAGCATTTTGGAATAAATTTTTCGCTTAAACATGCGGTTTCCCTCCTTTCTTAACTACATCTTATCACAAATTCCCAAAACTTCAACACCGCAAAAACAACAAATTCCCAAACTTTTGAGATCGTAAAAACAACAAATTCCCAAAAGTTTCACCCCATAAAAACCGCAACCCCCCAAAAGTTTAGTTCCAATAGCATCCTTGAATCCACGATCGCACCATTTTCGTAAGGCCGCGAAAATGGTCCCCTGCTTGGGTGAGGAAATGTAAAAAGGACCGCATTCCGGTGCGGTCCTTTTCTCATTATTCAAATACGCCGACTTCGTCGAAAATGTGGTCGGGCTTGTCGCCCGTCGAATCGGCAGGTCAACTCCTTTTCGGTGTTTCAGCCGTGACCGATCTGTTCTGCAAATGCCTTCATCGCGGCCTGGTCAGGCGCTTCGGTGCAGACGGAAAGGAAGCCCCGGGACGGTGTCTTCAGGAACCGGTCCAGACGGGGGATCTTTTTCTCATAAGATGCCTTGGCCTGGTGGGTCACAACAAACCAGGTGTCGGTCGGGAGCAAGCCTCCCACCTGGTCCAGCAAAGCGGTCCCGACGATGGCCGGTGCCTCTACCCAAATGGGCACCTGGAGCAGGACTGCGTCATACTCGCCCAGCGGTCGCGAAGTCTCCAGCGGCTGTAGTACCGGCGTTCGGCGGAGGATGGTGTCCACACACGCCGAAAGATAGCCCCGCACACCGGAACGGTCTTTCGTCTCGCGGTATTCGACGAGTTCCACGGCGACCTCGTCGAAGATGAAAAGCTTTAAAACCGTTATCTATATTTTTGCGTATTAATTGTACCACGGTGCGCCAATCACCTTCATCCTCAATTTTTCATTTGTGAAAAAGATTTCAAAGGTTGCTATCGGTCTTTTATGGGGGTACAATGAAGGTGTATTAGCGGTCCGACCGGTTGGGAGATACCCGTTTCGACGGGGCCGGGCGCACCGCGCAAACTGAACAATTAGGTGTTATCTACATGGATGAAACTTTGTTTTCAATCATCGATACGCTGAGCACGACTCATTCGCTGTCCACAGAGCAGTACGAATACCTGGTGACTCACCGGTCCGATGAAGGTGCAAAGCTGCTGCAGGTACGTGCGGCAGCCATCCGGGACGCAATTTACGGGAAGGACGTTTTCGTGAGAGGACTCATCGAGTTCTCCAACATCTGCAAAAACGACTGCTACTACTGTGGCATCCGAAAAAGCAACCCAAACCTTTCACATTACAGACTGACTGAAGCCCAGATCATGTACTGCTGCAAAAGCGGATATGACCTGGGCTTTCGTACGTTCGTCTTACAGAGCGGCGAAGACGGCCACTTCACGGACGATGTGCTCAGCGACCTGGTGAGACGCATCAAAATCGAATACCCCGACTGTGCCATCACCCTCTCCGTGGGGGAGCGGCCCTATGAGTCCTATGCCCGCCTGAAAGAAGCGGGAGCGGACCGGTACCTCCTCCGCCACGAGACGGCGACGAAGGCCCATTACGAGAAACTCCACCCGCCGGAGATGTCCTTCGACCACCGCATGCAATGCCTCCGCGATTTACGGAAACTCGGTTACGCTGTCGGCGCCGGGTTCATGGTGGGCTCCCCCTACCAGACCCCGGGGGACCTGGCGAGAGACTTTAAGTTCCTCGAAGAGTTCCGGCCGGACATGGTGGGCATTGGCCCCTTCATCCCCCACCGGGACACGCCCTTTAAGGACATGGAGGCGGGGACCCTCGAAGACACTCTTTACTACCTGAGCATTCTCCGGTGCATGCTGCCGGACGTGCTCCTCCCCGCCACCACGGCCCTCGGGACCATCCACCCCCTCGGGCGGGAGATGGGCATCCAGTACGGGGCCAACGTCATCATGCCGAACCTGTCCCCGGTGACCGTGCGGAAGATGTATGAACTCTACGACGGCAAGATCTGCATGGACGACGAAGGCGCCGCCTGCAGCCGCTGTCTGGACCTGCGCCTTGAGAAGATCGGCCACCGGATCGTGGTCGACCGGGGCGACCGGAAAATACAAACCGAGGAGGTGCTCCTGTGAGCCTGCGCAATACCAATACGCTGAACGACACGCCCTCCGGAGAACGCCTCCACATCGGGTTCTTCGGCATCCGCAACGCCGGCAAGTCCAGCGTCGTGAACGCCGTCACCAACCAGGAGCTCAGCCTCGTCTCCGAGGTCAAAGGCACCACGACGGACCCGGTTTTAAAGGCGATGGAACTCCTGCCCCTGGGGCCGGTGGTCATCATTGACACCCCGGGCATCGACGACGAGGGCACTCTCGGTGAACTGCGGGTACAGCGCACCCGAGAAGCACTTCGCCAGTGTGACCTAGCCGTCCTCGTGGCGGACTCCACCAAGGGACTGCAGGCGGCAGACAAAGAGCTCCTCGCCCTCTTCGAAGAGCGAGGCGTCCCCCACATTGTGGCCTTCAACAAGAAGGACCTGGCGGATGCGCCCCAGACCAACACCCTGCCCGCCGACGCGCAGGTTCTCACGGTCTCCGCAAAGACCGGCGAGGGTATTGAGGCCCTGAAGGAACTCCTCGGGAAACTCGCCGGCGAGAAGCAGGAGAAGTTCATCCTGAGAGACTTAGTGGACCCCGGCGACACCGTCGTCCTGGTCATCCCCATTGACGCCTCTGCTCCGAAAGGCCGCATCATTCTGCCCCATCAGCAGGAGTTACCGGAACTTTTGGACCTCCACTGCAATGCGCTTTGTGTCCAGGCCTCCGACCTGAAACCCCTACTGGATCTGCTTTT
>JAFUZN010000109.1 GCA_017476565.1 Clostridia bacterium | reverse complement strand
CGGAGTTTCCGTAGATGAAGAGGGGGTTGTAGGCGTTCCCGGGAGCATTGGCTACTGCCAGGGCTGCCGCGTGGGCGAAGGTGTTGGAGGACCCGACGACGAAGGTGTCGAAAGTCAGCTCTTCGTTCACCATGGGGTGACTCTGAGTGATCTTTTTAGGTTCCGCTGCCGCAGCCCCTTCTTTGTCGTCTTTCTTTTCCGACTCGATGATGACGTCGATGGGGAAGCCCATGTATTGTTCAAAGGCTTTATCCAGCAGGTATTTGAACTTGCTGCTGATGATTTTGGCCTTGAATTCTGACACGGTCAGAATGACCTTGTCGTCCTCAAAAGACTTTAACTCCAGGGGCTCCAGCCACAGGCTGTAGATGGTCTCGGTGACGTTCTCTTTGCAGTACGCCCGGACCAGTTCCCAAATGTCGTTATAGGAATCCATTTCGTCCCTCTTTTCACTAATTACAACTTATATAAAAATACATATAAATATGTGCCCATTTGAGCAAAAGATATAACTGTCTCATTCTATCATAAAGGGCCCTCTAAAGCAACGTTTTCCTAGTGGGGTTCTACGGCGGGAATCACAATATGTTGCGATTGACTTTTATAGGCCCTTTATTATATAATTACTGCCTGCAAGTCGAAAAGACTTCTGAAGCCTCATATGAAATGGAGGGATAACGTTGAAGAGAACCTATCAGCCGAAGAAGCGGCACAGAGCCAAAGAGCATGGCTTCCGGAAAAGAATGTCCGACAAGAACGGCCGCAAGGTCCTGGCTCGTCGCAGAGCTAAGGGCAGAAAGAAGCTTTCTGCGTAAGCGCTGACCTTCTATGACTACTTTAAAGCGTAATACAGATTACAGGCGTCTCTATGCGAGAGGGACCTCATATGCAAATCCTGCACTGGTGACTTATTTTATGAAGAACCGTGCGGGAATTTGTCGTATAGGTATTACGACGAGCAAGAAGATCGGAAATGCCGTGGAACGAAATAAATCGCGACGGCTCATCCGAGCAGCGTTCCAGAACGTGTATAAAGAGTATGAAGCATACCTTCAGGGGTATGACTTCGTATTCGTGGCCCGGGGCAAGACCCGCTATAGGAAAAGTTACGACCTGGAAACTGTTATGGTCGCCCACCTGAAAAAGGGCGGCATCATTCCGAGGTGAATTCCGCTATGAGCATGCCAAAAGAAGCGCTGAAAAGCAGCATCCGCTTTTATCAGCAGCACATTTCTGTCCACACCCCTGCCACCTGCAAGTTCTACCCGACCTGCTCCCAGTATGGCTACGAAGCCATTGAACGCTTTGGAGCAGTGAAGGGGACCGCAATGACGACCTGGCGCATCATTCGGTGCAGTCCGCTCACGTCCGGCGGTTACGACCCGGTCCCCGAAGAAAAAGAATATTACTAGGAGAAAACATATGGGTTTTTACAAACTGATCTATAATATTTTCTCGTATCCGTTCGGTTGGCTCATCTTCCTCTTCTATACCATTTTCCAGAAGAACTACCTGGCCGCCGTCATCGTCCTCGCCATCCTCGTCAAACTCATTCTTCTGCCCACTTCCATCAACCAGCAGAAGAGCACCGCGAAGACCAAACGGATGCAGGCCCGCATCAACAAGATCAAGGCCAGATACTCCGACCCCAATGAACAGCAGCAGGCCATTCAGGACTTTTACGCCAAGGAAGGCTTTGGCTCCATGTCCACCGGCTGCGGCGCCCTCCTCATCCAGATGCCCGTCATCATGGGTCTGTACGGTGCCATTTACATGCCCCTGACCTACATCCTTCGTCTGAACCGCTATGGCGATGGACTGGTCGACACACTCTCCACCGCCGTTTCCAAGTACGTGGAAAATTCCCGTACATCGCGCTGGATGGAAATTCCTATTTTGAACCACCTCGATGAACTGAAGGCCGACCTCGGAGACAAGTTCCCCGACAGCGCCTACAATGTCCTCGCCGACTTCGCCGCCCACTTCAAGGCCGGCCCCTTCAACTTCGGTGACATTCCCGGACAGATGTGGCACGACCAGCGGTCCATCATCATCATCCCGGCTCTGGCTTTTGCCGCCGCAATGCTGAGCTCCATTTACTCTCTTGTCCGTGCCCGCCGCATGGGCAGCGACACCACCAACATGATGACCATGGGCTGCATGATGCTCTTCATGCCCTTCATGTCCCTGTGGCTGTCCTGGAGCTTCCCCGTCGGTATCGGTATTTACTGGGCCGTCAACTCCCTTTTGAGCGTCATCCAGATGGTCGTTCTCGACAAACTGTATACGCCCGAGAAGGTCATTGCCCAGGTCCTGGTGGACGAGACCAACGTCCGCCGCTCTAAGGAACTGGTGGTCAAACAGTCTGTACAGTAACAACTTCACCCGGGAAAGACCCGGGTGTTTGGAGGTAGAAAACGCATGGTAAAAGATGCAATCGCGTCCGGTGCTACCATTGAGGAAGCACAGCAGGCGGCCATCCGTTCTCTGAATGCCCCCGACGACGCGGACGTCCAGTTCGAAGTCCTGCAGTTCCCCGAAAAGAAAAAGTTTGGTCTTTTCGGCGGCAAGCAGGCCGAAGTCCGCGCCTTCTATGAGGCAAAAGAAGAGAAAAAGCCCGTCGCTGCAGCTCCGAAAAAGAGCACGAACGCACCGAAGGCGAAGGCTCAGCAGAAGGCTGAGAAACCCGCCGCACCCAAGAAGGAGAAGGCAGCCGCTCCGAAAAAAGCTGCCGAAGAGAAAGCAGGTAATGCTCCTAAAAAGGCCGAGAAAGCCCCTGAAAAGCCCGTTGAGCCCCGGGAAGCTGTTTCCCTGGAAGAAGCTCCGGAGCAGGTCAAAAAGGCTTATGCGTACCTGAAAACCGTGATCGAAGGCCTGGGCATCGAGACCTATGACATCGATGTGACCAAGTCCGGCAAAGAATACTTCTTCGAAGTGTCCAGTGAGGACAACTATTCTCTGCTGATCGGCCGTCGCGGCGAGACCCTGGACTCCATCCAGTACCTCACCCGCCTTGCCGCCAACCGGGGCAAGGAAGATGGCAAGTCTGTCCGTATTTCCATCAACGTCGGTGACTACCGGGAAAAACGGGAACGCACCCTCAAGGACATTGCCCGCAAGAACGGCCGCCGTGTCCGGAAATACGGCAAGAGCCAGACCCTCAACCCCATGAACCCGTCCGAAAGACGGATCATCCACACCACTATCGCGGAGATGGAAGGCCTTCAGTCCTACTCCATCGGCTCTGAGAGCGACCGCCGGGTGGTCATCGCCCTGGCAGAGGGCGTCGAGCCCCTGCAGCCCCGGAATAACAACCGTGGCAGAAACGATCGGTACAACAACCGCGGCCGGAATGACCGTGGCGGACGTGGTCGCAATGACCGCGGTGGCCGTGGCAGAAACGACCGTAGCCGCTCCGATGAGCCCGCTGCACCCGCCCGCGCTCCCCGTTCGGACTCCGCCGGCAGCCGTTACGGCAAGATCGCCCCGAAGTTCGACGCCGAGGAGATCAAAGCAAAGGCCAAGGCCGAACAGGCGGACGCCGCTGAAGTCGCTGTTGAAGCAGTTGCTGTAGACGCAGCTCCCGCTGCTCCCGTCCTCTCCGACACCGCCCCCGAGAACTTCGAAGTTCTCTACGACGTGGCCCCTGTCGAGCAGGCCCCGGCTGTAAACGTTGCCCCTGCAGAGCAGGAATAACGCCTCACAACCTGAAAAGAAAAAGGACACCGTTTCGGTGTCCTTTTTTGTAATCGGGAACATCCGCGTTCCAGCCTGAAAACGTGGAGAGCTGTCCGCGTAGATACTCATCAAACTTGGCTTGGGGTTGACAGCGGGCCCCTGCGGGCGCGGTCAACGCCTGCCGAGGCCAGCCCCACATAAACAAAAAGGGCAGGCCGCCGAGCAGGCTACCACTCCCACGTCCCACTGTAAACCCACGGCGCAACGGGTGATAAAGCAGTTGGATCCAGGGGGCGCTGTTGTCCTTTGACCTGCATGCGAAGGTTGAGGCTAGGGGGAAGAACGCAAAAACACACGCCTTATTGCAAAAAGGGAAGTTTGCGCCGGTGGTTTTTTAAAGTTTGGAGTCGTTCTACACACGCCTAAATGATAAAAATCAAAATTGCGCCGGTGGAACGGGGCTAAAAAACAGGCTATTTCCACTCTTTCCCGCACGCTTTTTCTCTATTTTTTGCACTTGCACCGGTGGTTTTCTCAATCTCACCTCTTTCAGTTCTTCCTCAGTGTGCGTCGACAGGGCAAAGGACAATGGCCCTTCGCCCTGCAACTAGTATGCGGGAAGGGTAAGCAGAGCAATTACCGTCGAATTCGAGAGCGGCGACGGTAAAACAAAGCAAACGTAGAAAGCCAGAGAACCAGAGAGCAAACATAAAGCCTGCTTTTGGAAAATAAAGTTGCTTTTTTCCAGGCAAAGAGGATTGCTCTGCAGCGAATAAACAACCACAACGGCTCTTTTTTGGGGAAAGAGGTTGCCTCAATCGAGCAGGAAGAAAACAGTCTGCATGGCGAAAGCAACCACAAAACAGCAATAACAAAAAAGGAGGTTGTCGTTTTCCCAGAAGAAGAGTTTCTGAGCGGAGATTTTGTCAACTGCAAACTGAGTATTATTTGAAAAGTGGTTGCTTTTGACTAGTGCACTTGGAACCGAGAAAGGCGGAGGGGGTTAGGTCCAGGGATAGGGGGAGGTGCCTTTCTCTTTCACTCTTTGGCTCCCCCTTCCCTGGGTGTTGTCAGTAATCAACGAGAAGCCTTCTGCCAGCCCGGCTGCCCTGCCGGGCACTGACACTTTCTACTTGTCGAGTAAAACCGGGTTGCCACAACAGAAAAAGGACACCATTTCCGGTGTCCTTTTTTGATTGGGGTGGCGGGTTGCCGGTCGGCTTACAGTTTGCCGACGAGGTCGGCGCCGGGCTTCAGGGTGGCATCGCCGGGTTTCCAGCGGGCCGGGCAGACTTCGTTGCCGTGTTCGGCGACGAACTGGCAGGCCTGGAGCTTCCGGAAGAGCTCGTCCGCATTGCGGCCGACGTTGCCGGCGGAGATTTCATAAGAGACGATCTTCCCTTCGGGGTTCACAATGAAAGTGCCCCGCTCTGCAAGGCCGGTCTCTTCAATGTAGACTTCAAAGTCTTTGGAGAGGACATGGGTCGGGTCTCCCAGCATGGGGTAGGTGATCTGCCCGATGCGCTTGGATTCGTCATGCCATGCCATGTGGGTGAAGTGGGTGTCGGTGGAGACCGAGTAAACTTCACAGCCGGTGGCTTTGATGTCTTCATACTTGTTCTGGAGGTCTTCCAGTTCGGTGGGGCAGACAAAAGAGAAGTCTGCCGGGTAGAAGAAGAAGATGCTCCACTTGCCAAGGACGTCCGCCTTGGAGACTTCATAGAAGTCGTTGTCCTGGTATGCCTGGACGGTGAATTCGCCGATTTCTTTGTTGATCAGGGACATTGGTAAGTCCTCCTTTTCTAGAGTTATAAACAGGGTCTCAGCTCCCCTTTACTTTATCATAAATCGCCCAAAAAAAACAGACGTCGAAAGGACGTCTGTTTTTTCATTTTACTTCTGCGCGGCCGCCGGTGATAACGAAGGGAGTGCCGTACCAGTCGAGCTCTCCGTTATAGGAGAAGTCTACTCGGCCGTCATCGATATACCAGGTGCCGTTTTGGTTGGAGGCAAGGCCTTCGTAGGAGAAGTCCACTTTTCCGCCGGAAGTCTTCCACCAGCCGTTTTCGTTTTTGTAGACGCTGCCCGCATTCCAGTCGACGTAGCCGTTCACGATGCGCCACCAGCCGTAAACCCCTTTGGCCACACCGGTGTAGCTGTAGTCGGGAATGGTGTTCCGGTAGCTGTGCCACGTATTATCGGCAATGCCCTTCGCGACGTAGACTTCCCCGTGAGAAGAGGGGACCGTGCTCGGGATGGGCGGGTTCGCCCCATAGACTCGAAGGTCGATGAACCCCTTGAAGCTCTGACCTTTATAGAGGCTTTTCAGAGAGGAGAGGCTCACCTTCCGGAGGGCACAGTAGCCGTGGGCGGAGTCGGAGGAGCCGGGGTTAGAGCCTTCGGAAATGGTGACGGTGTTCCCGTCGATTTTCTCAATGACCACCATGTGGTTTGAGTAGATGGCAAAGCCTTTTGCCACCGGGTTGGAGGTCTTTTTGAAGCCATAAGACTCTGCATAAGAGTTCCACCAGTTGGCGGGGCTGTGGACCCCGAGGTTTTTCCCGACCAGTTCGGAAGCGCGAGCGCTGGCGTACCAGGCACAGCCTCCCCGAACGTAGGCACAGGAGGTCTCTTTGGCGAGGGCTTTGTAGTAGGGTCCGTAAATGTCGATGGTAATGCCGGAGGTCCCGTTGTTCATGATCCCGGCGGAAGCACCGGCTTTGACCGACACCGCGCCAAAGACGGAGCCCAGAAGGAGGAGTACTGCTGTGAGCAGGGCAAGAGCGGTTTTATTGAGTGCG
>JAFUZN010000108.1 GCA_017476565.1 Clostridia bacterium | reverse complement strand
GTCAAAGTAGAACTCGACGTCGTCTTTCCACTGGTTCTTCTCAGAGGTGTAGACCACATAGAGGTAGTTCGGCTCGTCGGTGATGACTTCCACTTCGGGCTTGTCAGCAAAATAAGCCAGGAGCTTTGCCTTGCTCTCAGCAGCGGTGCCGAGGTAGGGCAGCGGGTCGACTTTCTTGCTCTTCTGATCGGTCTGAGAGGACACGCAGTTCGGGGTCTGGGGCAGCTCTTTGAGTTTGCCGTCATGGACGCCGAGGCCTTCGTGCAGTTCGTTGGTCTTCATGTCTTTGATCGCCTGAATAAGGTTCATACTGATACTCCTTTGTCATCCGGTGCCGCGCACCTTCATTGTGTACAACAAAATTGTAAGCAAGTCAAAGTTGCGCGTCAACGACAAAAGGCCGTTTTTTAGCGTAGGTAAAGAAAGAAGAGACGTTCCGCCAAAAGCAAAACGTCTCTTTCTGATCAATCTAACCCGAAGTTGTGGATGAGGCCTTCCCGGTCTCTCCACCCCTCTTTGACTTTGACCCAGCACTGCAGGTTGATGTGGCAGTCAAAGAACTTTTCCATGTCTTCCCGGGCATAGGTGGAGATCTTCTTGAGCATAGCGCCTTTCTTTCCGATGACGATGCCCTTGTGACTCTCCTTTTCACAGTAGATGGTGGCGTCAATGTCCACTATTCCGCTGCCGTCCTCCCGCTCGTGCATGCGTTCAATGGAGACCGCAATACCATGGGGCACTTCCCGGTCCAGAAGACGAAGCATCTTTTCTCTTATGATCTCTGCGGCAATGACCCGCTCCGGCTGGTCTGTCAGGGCGTCGTCCGGGAAGAAATGGGGCGACTCCTGGCTGAGCGCGGACAGCTCATCGATGACCTCACTGACCCCTTCCCCTTTCACTGCGGAAGTGGGGACAATGGCGGCAAAATCGTGGAGCTGCATGAGTTCTGCAATACGAACCGCCAGCTGCTCCTTTTCTGCCACTGTATCGATCTTATTGATGACCAGAACGCAGGGAATGCCTTCCCGTTTGATCTTCTTCAAAAGTTCTTCTTCTGCCGGGCGGAGCACCTCTTCCCCTTCTTTTTCCGGTTCCACGACCAGAAGGGCTGCATCGACCCCGTCAATGCCGTCGATGACGGCCTTCACCATCTTCTCTCCCAGTTTGTTCTTGGGTCGGTGGTAGCCGGGAGTATCGGTGAACACCAGCTGGGTCTCATCTTTCGTCAGGACCCCCATGATGCGAGTGCGGGTGGTCTGGGGTTTGGCGGACACGATGGCCACCTTCTGCCCCAGCATTCTATTGAGGAGTGACGACTTGCCCACGTTGGGACAGCCGACAATGGCAACGAATGCGGTTTTAGTTTCCATAGGCTGTGGGCGATTCACGCCTCATCCTCCATATAATAGTTGCCGTCTCTGCGAAGGCCCAGCTCCGTCAGAGCACGTTCTTCCTTTTCTCTCATGCGGACCAGTTCCAGGCCGCCGTTCTCGTGGTCATACCCGAGAAGGTGCAGCATGGAATGGACGGTGAGGTAGCCCACTTCCCGGTCGAGGGAATGGCCGTAGCGCTCAGCCTGTTCCATGGCTTTCTCCAGAGAGAGCACGATGTCTCCCAGCTGGGCCTCCCCCGTGGAGAGGTTGATATCGTAAACCCCGTCGACTCCCAGAGGGAAGGACAGGACGTCGGTCTCTTTATCGATATTGCGATACTGTTTGTTCAGTTCGCGGATCTGTTCGTTATTGACGATCTTGACGGAAACTTCTGCGTCTTCTTTGAACTCTTCCATGACCAGCACAGCGGTGCAGCAGCGACGGATGAGCAAACGAAGTCCCTTCGGGACCTTCACGGTTTTCTGATCGTTGGAAATGACGACTTTCACTTTCTTTGCCACCGGACATTCCTCCTTGTCGTTCTAGAGTGGCGATTTATTTCTTGTAGTTCTTCCTGGCGGCGTCTTTCGCCTGTTTTTCCGCATACTTGTCGTATGCCTTGACGATCTCCTGGACGAGATGATGACGGACGACGTCTTTTTCGTTGAAAGAGACGGTGGCGATGCCGTCGATGCCCTTTAAGATCTTCGTGACCTCTTTGAGGCCGGATTTCTTTCCGCCGGGGAGATCGATCTGGGTGATGTCACCGGTGACCACCGCTTTGGAATTGTTGCCAAGGCGGGTCAGGAACATCTTCATCTGTTCGGAGGTGGTGTTCTGGGCTTCGTCGAGAATGATGAAGCTGTCATCTAAGGTACGACCACGCATGTAAGCAAGGGGTGCCACTTCAATGCTGCCCCGTTCCAACTGTTTTTGGAAACTTTCGGCGCCCAGCATATCGAAAAGTGCATCGTACAGAGGCCGCAGGTAAGGGTCGACTTTCTGCTGCAGGTCCCCGGGCAAAAAGCCGAGGCTCTCCCCCGCTTCCACGGCGGGTCTGGTCAAAATGATACGGTTGACTTCTTTGGCTTTGAAGGCCTTGACCGCCATTGCTACGGCAAGGTAGGTCTTACCGGTACCGGCAGGGCCGATGCCAAATACGATGGTGTTGTCCCGAATGGCTTCCACATAGTTCTCCTGCCCGAGGGTCTTCGCTTTGACAGGCTTCCCTCTGGAGGTGATGCAAATGCAGTCGGACATGAGCTTCGACAGTTTCCGGTCGGCACCCTCATTCACCATGGAAATGACGTAATGGATGTTCTGTTCGTTCAGCTGCTCTCCCTTGTTCAGAAGAACGATCATTCCATCGATGGCGCGGGATGCGGCGTCTACCGCAGCCTCGTCCTCCCCGGTGATCTTCAGCTGACCGCCCCGATTCACGACAGTGACGTCATACTCCGCCTCCAGGATCTTGATGTTCTGGTCAAAACTGCCGAACAGACCTGCTACATGTTCTAAATTGTCGAAGCGGACACTCTTTTCTGCCATTCCGGGGCTCCTTTCGTCATTTTGATAGTATTATAGAGCAACTTTCACAAAAAAGAAATGCACAGTTTAGATAAAGTTCCTAGTTTTTTTGCGTGCTTTCTCTGTACACTTTTATTTTAATAATAGAAAAGGCTCCCGGGATCTCCGGGAGCCTCTTTGCAGTCAGGGGTCAGACTTCGTCGCCGAGACCGGACTCGATGAGTTCGACAGCTTTTGCGAGAGCAGCAGCTTCGTCATCGCCTTCACATTTCACTTCGACTTCAGCGCCGTATTTAATGCAGGCCGCCATAATGTTCATGATGGACTTGCCGTTGACATCTTTTCCGTTGAACCCGAGGGTGACGGTGCTGGAAAACGCGCTCATCTCTTTGATGAAGTAGTTCGCCGGGCGCATGTGGAAGCCTTCTTTGTTGATGACTTTAACGACTTGAGATACCATAATTGCATTTCTCCTTTTTCTTTATTCACGTAGGCGATTTACGCCTTTTTTGCTTCTTTGGCAGCCGCTTTCTCAGCTGCGATCTCTTCCTTGGAAACGACGTCCTTCTTCAGAAGGCCCAGCATAGCCATACCGGCCAGGGCACCGGCGGCCAGAGCCAGCAGGTAGAAATACCATCTGCCGACGGTGGCAAAGACGAAGATACCGCCGTGGGGAGCCATGAGGGTGCACTTGAAGAGTGCGGAGAGAGCGCCGGCGACACCGGAGCCGACCATCATGGCGGGAATGACATGTGCGGGGTCAGAGGCTGCGAAGGGAATGGCACCTTCTGTAATGAAGGAGAGGCCCATGACATAGTTGGTCGCAACCGTGGAGCGCTCCTGCTTTGTGAACTTCTGGGGGAAGAACTGGCAGGCCATGGCAATGGCGATGGGAGGAACCATACCACCGATCATGACACAGGCCATCATCAGGTAACCGGCGTCGGTGCCAAGAGTCAGCATGCCGGTACCGAAGAGGTAAGCCGCCTTGTTGATGGGGCCACCCATGTCAGCCGCCATCATAGCGCCGAGGAGCAGGCCCAGAAGGGCGATGAGGTTCTTGCTGTACAGGAAGTTCAGGAAGGTGGAAATGCCGGTGTTGATTGCTGCCATGACGGGGTTGATCGTACACATAACAGCGGCGATCAGGGCAATACCAAGCAACGGGTAGATAAGCATCGGACGGATACCATCCAGTGCAGGCGGGAATTTTGCAGTGAGTTTCTTCAGCCAGTTGACGATGTAACCGGCAAGGAAACCGGCGAGCAGGGCACCGAGGAATCCGGCAGAAACCAGACCGTGACCGGTGGCTTCAGCAAAGGCATCGTCATTCCCTGCAAGAGCAAGGTATTTCCAGGTGACACCAAGGTTTGCAAGCCAGCCGCCGACAAAACCGACGGCGAGGCCGGGACGGTCGGCAATGGACATGGCGATGAAACCGGCCAGGACGGGCAGCATGAAGTTGAAGGCATAACCACCCACAAGCTTCAGCCATGCGGACACGGGAGTCATGGTTCCGAAGTCGGAGCCATATGCCAAACCGTGCTGTGCACAATAGATGGTATCAACCAGGAACGCCAGCGCGATGAGGATACCGCCGCCGACCACGAAGGGAAGCATGTGGGAGACACCGTTCATCAGGTGCTTATAGACCTTTCTCCAGGTGCTCTCATCGTCGACTGCCTCTTCTGCAGTGGAAGCACCGACTTCTGCTTTGTAGACAGGAGCTTCGCCGCTGGTGGCTTTGTTGATGAGTTCTTCCGGTTTATGGATGCCGTCGGCGACAGGGACCTTGACCAGGTGCTTGCCGTCGAAGCGGGCCATCTCGACGTTTTTGTCCGCCGCGATGATGACGCCGTCAGCGCCGGCGATCTCTTCCGCAGTCAGGACGTTCTTGGCCCCGCCGGAGCCGTTGGTCTCGACTTTGATGGTGACACCCATCTCTTCCGCCTTTTTCTCCAGGGCTTCCGCGGCCATATAGGTGTGGGCGATGCCGGTGGGACAGGCAGTGACAGCGACGACCTTCGGGCCGACCGCGGCGGCTGCGGCAGCAGCGGTGGCTGTCACAGCGGCGACTTTCTTCTTGGACTCTTCCTCGGGAGCCTGTTCTGCAACCGGGTCCACGTCTTCCGGATATTTCGCCGCTTCCTGTTTATTGATGATGTCCAGGAACTCTTCCGGAGTCTTGGCCCCCCGAAGGGCGGTGCCGAAGTCCGGGTCCATGAGCATGACCATCAGCCGGGAGAGGATCTCCAGGTGAGCGTCTCCGGCACCTTCCGGAGCCGCGATCATGAAGCAAAGGGTGGCGGGTTGCCCGTCGGGAGCGTCATAGTCGACGCCGTCGGGGACCGTGATGGCGGCCAGACCGGGCTGTTTGGCAGCAGCGGTCTTGGCGTGGGGAACGGCGAGGCCTTCCCCAATGGCAGTGGTGCTCTCGGACTCCCGTTTCAGGATGGCAGCTTTGTACTCTGCCACGTCCGCGAGGTTACCGACCTTGTCGTGAAGGGCCACAAGGGTATCGATGGCAGCTTCTTTGTTTTCCGCAGAAACGCCAAGCTGAATGGCCTCCACTTTGAGTAAGTCTTGGATCCTCATTGTGATAACAACCTCTTTTCTCTCTAAAATTCACGTATTCCTGACAACTTCCGCTGACGTCTCAGTCTTCGAAGAAGTTGTGATAGACTTCTAAGATCTGTTCCCCGGGGGCCAGTCCGTCGTTGAAGGCGGAGGCGCCGCCGGCGGCAGAACCTAATTTCAGAGCGTAGCGGTAGTCCCCTCTGGTCTCATACCCGGCGACAAAGCCGGCGACCATGGAGTCCCCGCAGCCCACATTGTTGATGGCGTTGCCTTTCGCAATGCCTTCCGAATAGACCGCTCCGGTCTCATCCACCAAAGTGGCGCCTTTGCTGCCCCGGGAAACCAAGACGTTGACGGCCCCCATCTCCTGGAGTTTCTTTGCATACTTCGTGATGAGGTCGACATCCGTAGACTTGACGTCATCGTGGAAGAGTTCGGAGATCTCGTGGTGGTTGGGTTTGATGAGGAAGGGCTTGTAAGGCTGGACCTTCAGAAGGCCTTCCCCGGTGGTGTCGACCACGAACTTGATGCCTCGGCCGTCGAGCCGCTGAAGGATCCGCTCGTAGATATCCTCGGGGCAGCTGCCCGGCACCGCACCGGCCAGGACCAGTACATCGCCCTCCGTAAGTTTGTCAAGGACCGCAAATAGAGCGTCGATGTCTTTGTAGGTGACTTCCGGACCGGGAGCATTCACATCGAACTGCTCCTGAGCAAAGAGCTTGACATTGATGCGCGTGTTCCCGCTTTCCAGGTACACAAACTCGGTCTCGATGCCCTCTTCCCGGACCAGCCGCTCCAGCTCGTGACCGGTGAACCCCGCCGCCAGCGCAATGGCTTTAGTGGGGATGCCCAGCCGGGAGAGGACGACCGACACATTGATGCCCTTGCCGCCCAGCAGGACTTCGGCAGACTTGGCCCGGTTGATGTCTTCGGAACCGACGTAGTCGCACCGCATGACATAGTCGAGGGCGGGGTTGAGTGTGACCGTGTAGACCATAGGCTAATTCCCTCCTTTTTCCCCGACGACGGTGACAACGGTCTCTTCCATGTACCGGGGGTCGGGGCAACTTTCTGTAATGATAGCGGAGCTGTTGAGAGCCCCGAAAGTGACATTGGAGACTTTTCCGAACTTTGAGGAGTCGGCCACCACATAGGAGACGAAGCTCCGGTCAATGGCAGCACTCTTCAAAAAGGCTTCATCGGTGTCCGGGGTACTGTACCCAAACTTGGACGAAATGCCGTTGGTACCGAGAAACGCCTTGGAAAAGTTGTAGTGACTGAGGTTTTGTGCTGCGGCCAGGCCCACAATGGCTTCTGTAGCGGCTTTCAGTTCTCCGCCGAGAAGGTTTGTCTGAAACCCTCTGAGGACCAGTTCTCTGCCATGCATGATGCCGTTGGTAACGAAGGTCACATCCATGGGCTTCAGGTAATCGATCATCAGGAGGGTCGTCGTACCCGCATCGAGAAAGACGAAGTCTCCGGGTTGGATCTGAGAGGCGGCGTATTCGGCGATGAGCCGTTTCTGTTCCATGTTTTTCCGGACCTTTTCTTCAATGTTGTCTTCATTGAAGAGAAACTGCCGTTCCGTCTGGGTGGCACCCCCATGTACGCGATGCAGTTTTCCCATGCGATCCAGTGCCAGCAGGTCCCTTCGAATGGTGCTCTCGGAAGCGTTCAGTTGTTCCGTCAGTTCCATCACAGAAACGGACCCTTTCTCCTGCAGCTGCCGGAGGATCTCTTCGTGTCTCTGCTGAGTCAGCATGGACATAATGCGCTCACCTCGTTTCCTCTGTCTTCAATTATAGAACGAACAGGCAGAGTTTTCAATCGGTTTTGACCGTTTTCAACCAAGTTCGTTCATTTCGCACCATCTCCGCACAAATTCTTTGACGTTTTCTCCAATTAGAGACGTCGATTTGACCGTTTTTGATCGTTTCGAGGAATCTTCCAGGGAAACGGGCACTTTTTCCGTTCTGCTATTGCCGTTTGGTGGGTCTTAGGGTATAATCTAGCGGAATTTTTTGTAAAAGAGTTTATCCAAAGACTTGGAGATTGTGAGGCCCATCATGTCTACCTTCCGCCCGTTCCGAGCCGTACGCCCCACCCCGGAGTACGCCTCCCGCGTCGCCGCTCTTCCTTACGACGTCATGAACGCCGAAGAAGCCCGGGAAATGGTCAAGGGGAACGCCTACTCGTTCCTTCACGTCGACAAAGCAGAGATCGACCTGCCCCGGAACACTTACCAGTATGACGACTCCGTCTATGAAAAGGCGGCTTCCAACCTCCGCCACATGAAGGCGGACGGGGTCATGACACAGGACGAAGTCCCCGGCTTTTATATCATGGAACAGACCTTTGAAGGCCGGACCCAGACCGGACTTGT
>JAFUZN010000007.1 GCA_017476565.1 Clostridia bacterium | reverse complement strand
TCATTGAGGTAGTAATGGAAACAGACATAGTGGATGTCTCGTTCTTCAAAGTGTGCCTTCGTCAGGTCTGCGGTGGAGCAACAGCTCAAAATGTAGTTTGCCATAATGGCATCCCTCCGTTTCGTAGTGTTCGCAGGAGCTTTCGGCTCACACCCAGTCTAAAGCGGGCCACGGCAAAGTCCCACTCCCGGGTGGGAGAACTGCCTCTCGAGAAACGAGAAAACAGGACTCTCCCGATGGGAGAGTCCTGCAAAAGGCGTAGTTGTGGGTTTTTAGGAGGCCCGTTTCTTTTTGTCGAAATACAGCTTGAAACAGAAATAGAGGAGGACTTCGACGGGGACCATGATGAGAAAGAGCATCCACAGGTTGTGGGAGAGGGTGGAAAGGTAAATGGCTGTCAGAAGGCTCAGAATGAAAAGGGAAATAAAAACGTAATTGTCTCTGCCCTTGTGGCGGCTCCAGAGAGAAGTGAAAATGATGGCCAGCAGGAAACTGACGGGGAGGGTCCAAATGAGGATGAGCCAGAAAAACTTCCGGGTGAAGACCCAGCAGAGGACAATGATGAAAAAAGAGAGGAGCCAGACGCCGGCCTGGACCAGTCGCTGGATGGTCTTGTGTTTCGTGTAAAGGACATCCTCGGAAGAGGTGGCGTCCTCGGAGGCCTGCCAGGTGGCCTTTTCGTGGTCTTCTTCCAAAAGGTAGTCGACGGAGACTCCGAACACATTGCTGATCTCTTTTAAGATGCCGGCGTCCGGGATGGACTCGCCGCGCTCCCACTTGGAAACGGTCTTGTCGGAGTAATTGAGCCGGTCCCCGAGTTCCAGCTGGGTCATACCGGCCGCCTGCCGTAGCGCCGACAGGTTCTTTGCAAAAACTTCTTTAATATCCATAACAATCCTCATATAAGGGTTCGAAAAACTTCTCATTGTTAAGACCCCATTATACCCGGTTTTCCGGAACTTTCAAGAACGGCAAGAGCACAATTTATGAAGAAAGCTCCTGCCGCAGCAGGAGCTTATTGATCAGTCTTTCAGAAGCCATTCTCCGAGGGCTTCGTTGATTTCATTGTACCGGTAGCCGAGGCGGAGAAGGGCATTGACCGTGCGGGTCTTTTGCTTCTCGTCAGACAGGTCCCGGTTCGCGAACTTTGTAGCCAGCAACTCCCTGACCTGTTCCACAGGGTCGACCTCCACCTCATCGAGGACGAGGTCGATGGTCTCTCTGGGGACCCCTTTCTGCAGGAGGGCGGTTTTGAGCCCGCTGTTGCTGAGATGCTTCCGTCGAAGGAGTTCGTCCGCATAGGAGCGGGCGAACCGCTCTTCGTTGAGAAGACCGAGCTCTTCCAACCGGTCGCAGATGTCGGAAGCCTGGGCTTTCAGAGCACCCAGGTCCATGTCCTTCTGCTCTCGTTTCTCAAAGGCTTTGGTGACCAGTTTGTCGGAGAGTTCTTTCCGGGAGTAGTCCCGGAGGGAGAGGAGGTCTAAGGCCTTGTTCATCATTTTTCGGCGGGCGGATTCGGCGAGCAGGGCCTCCAGCTGTTCCGGAGTGACTTCCTCACCGCTCCTGATGCCGCAGGTGAACCAGTAGTCCGCGTTGACGGTGGCGATGTACTCCCCATCGAGGGACAGGTGGATCTTCTCCCCCTTACCGGCTTTGGCTGTAAGCTTCATTACTCGTCGTCATCGACGGTGATGTCCAGCTTGGCTTTGGCGGAGGCAGCAGTCGTCGCTTTCCGCTCCGGAGCCGGGGCTGCTTCTGCCACGGGTTCATCGTGGACCTGGCCGCCCCGATAGGCGGCTTTGGCCTGCTCGGCCAGCTGGGCATTGTGCTCCCGGACCTGCTTTTCGATTTCGGCCATGAAGTCGGGATGGTCGAGGAGGTACTGCTTGACGTTGTCACGGCCTTGGCCGAGACGCTCTTCGTTGTAGGAGTACCAGGCGCCGCTCTTTTGGATGATGTCCAGGTTGGCGGCGGCATCGAGGATCTCTCCTTCTTTGGCAATGCCCCGGCCGAACATGATGTCGAACTCTGCCTGGCGGAAGGGGGGAGCCACTTTGTTCTTGACTATTTTGGCTCTGGTACGGGCGCCGATGAACTCGTTCTTGGAACTCTTCAGCTGCTCGGTCCGGCGGACGTCGATGCGCATGGATGCATAGAACTTGAGGGCCCGGCCACCGGTGGTGACTTCGGGGTTGCCGTACATGACACCGACCTTCTCACGGAGCTGGTTGATGAAGATGATGATACAGTTGGACTTGGAGACCGCACCGGCCAGCTTCCGCAGGGCCTGGGACATGAGGCGGGCGTGGAGACCTACGTGGGAGTCACCCATTTCTCCTTCGATCTCGGCCCGGGGGACCAGGGCGGCGACGGAGTCCACTACTAAGATGTCGATGGCGCCGGAGCGGACCAGCTGCTCGGCGATCTCGAGGGCCTGTTCACCGTTGTCCGGCTGGGCGACCAGCAGAGAGTCAACGTCGACGCCGAGGTTGGCGGCGTAGATGGGGTCAAGGGCGTGCTCTGCGTCGATGAAGGCCGCTTCGCCGCCGACCTTCTGGGCCTCTGCGATGGCGTGGAGGGCCAGGGTGGTCTTACCGGAAGACTCCGGTCCGTAGATTTCGATGATACGACCTCTGGGCAGTCCGCCGATGCCAGTAGCGGCGTCCAGGGTCAGGGAGCCGGTCGAAATGGCTTCCACGTTCATGTTCTGACTGTCACCCAGGCGCATGATGGCTCCTTTGCCGTAAGAGCGTTCGATCTGGGCGATGGCGGTGTCTAATGCTTTCTTTTTGTTGTCTGCCAAAATTGATTCCTCCAATTTGCGCACATTTGTTCGGTTACGCGTTCTATTATAATGAATCCATCAATAAAAATCAACCCTCATTCTTTCTGAAAAAAGTGCTTGCTTTTTACGTACCTAAGTGATAATATTATTACGCTGTATTTGAGACGGGAGTCGCCCGTCAGTAAAAAGGAGGTGCCGAAACATGGCAAAATGTTATTGCTGCGAAAAGGAAGTCAAGTTTGGTAACCAGGTTTCCCATTCCCACAGACGTTCCAACAGAGACTGGAAGCCGAACCTCAAGAAGGTCAAGATCATTGAGAACGGTACTCCGAAAAGAGTCTATGTTTGCACTCGTTGCCTGCGTTCCGGAAAGGTCCAGCGCGCGGTCTGACGCTTCTCTTTTTACAATCAAATACTCTTGAGAACATAGCGGAATAGTGTAACGGTAACACGACTGACTCTGACTCAGTTATTTGGGGTTCGAATCCCTATTCCGCTGCCAAGAGTCCACCGTCGTCCCAATCGGGACGGCGGTTCTTGTTTTCCCTCTTGACTTCCTTTCT
>JAFUZN010000107.1 GCA_017476565.1 Clostridia bacterium | reverse complement strand
TGATCCCCTTCCTACTGATCGCACTGGCGGTCCTCATCTCCTTGGACCGGGACAACGTGAACCTGCGGCCGAAAGTGCTGCTGACCTTTTTGTTCATCTGGTTCCTCTGCGGGGCGATCTACGTGTTTGCAGGGGACGGTGCCCCCGGCCAATTCACCCATGCCGTTGCCGGGGCCTACACCCTCGGTCGGGAAGGCCTCAGTGGCGGGGCTTTTGGTGCAATTCTGGGAGCTCCGCTGCTTCTGATGTTCATCAATAAGCTTCCGGCGGGTCTGACCCTCATTTTGCTGGCTTTTGTGACTCTGATGATCCTCTCCGGGACCTCTCTCGTGAGACTTTACCACTACATTATGGACCCGGCGGAAAAGGCCCGGGCCGCTACCCGAGAGAATTTTGAAGAGATCCAGGCGGCCCGGGAAGAGCGTCGCGCCCAGAGAGCGGAAGAAGCCGCGGAAAAGGAAGCGATGCGCAAAAACTTCAACCCGGATGTGGACCTGGGGCCGAGTCCCCGCAGAAGACGGAAAGCTTCTCCGGAACCGGAAGAGCCGGAGGCAGAAGCTGTTGAATTCCAGAAGGCCAAGGGCCGGCGGAGAGCACCGAAGCTCGATGAGCCGGAGGGCACCAGCGCTGTGGCAGCCGCGACGGCAGCTGCTGCAAAAGCGAAACAGCCGACCCCCAGCATCGATGTCAACGGTGTTGCCACCGGCGGAAACCTCGACGAGATCGTCAAAAAGGCCGCGGCAGTCCCCGAAAAGAAACCCACTCCGAAACCTCCGAAGGCGGAGCCCATCGTTCAGGAAGAATTCGATGTGGATGCAGCCCGGGCGACCATGAAGGAACTGGAAGACGCTTCCAAAGAGAATGCTCCTAAAAAGAAGTACCTACTCCCGCCCCTTGACTGTCTCAACCCGCCGAAACTCTCTCTGGGGGGCGGTTCCGAAGAGGAACTGAGAAACAATGCCGAGACCCTCATCAATGTGCTGGAAAGCTTTGGGGTGAGGACCTCTCTCGTCGATATTGCCCGGGGCCCCTCGGTCACCCGGTATGAACTGGCTCTGGCCGCCGGCGTCAAACTGTCGAAGATCACCGGCCTTGCCGATGACATTGCCCTGAACCTTGCTGCTTCCGGCGTACGGATCGCCCCCATTCCGGGGAAGACCGCGGTCGGCATCGAGGTCCCAAACAAGAGCCGGGATGCCGTCTCTTTGCGGGAAGTCCTCGAATCGAAGGCGTATAAGAGCGGTGCTTCGAAGAGCCAGCTGAGTGTGGCTCTCGGCAAAGACATTTCCGGAAACATCTGCACGATGGACATTGCCAAAATGCCCCACTTGCTCATTGCCGGTACCACCGGCTCCGGTAAGTCGGTCTGCGTCAACGCGATGATCCTCAGTATCCTCTATAACGCGACCCCGGAAGAAGTCAAGCTGGTCATGATCGACCCGAAAAAGGTCGAATTCTCCAAATATAACGGTATTCCGCACCTGCTGGTCCCCGTGGTGACCGAGCCGGCCAAGGCCGCCGGTTCTCTTCAATGGGCCGTCCGAGAGATGCTGAATCGCTATCAGAAGTTCTCGGACACCGGTGTCCGGGACATCAAAGGCTATAACGAGATGGCCTCTTCCGACCCGGACATGGAGGTCATGCCCCAGATCGTCATCTTTATCGATGAGCTGGCAGATCTCATGATGGCCTCCCCGAAAGAAGTGGAAGACTCCATTTGCCGTCTCGCCCAGATGGCCCGTGCCGCCGGCATGCATATGGTCATTGCCACCCAGCGGCCTTCGGTCGACGTCATCACCGGTCTGATCAAAGCCAACATTCCGAGCCGCCTCTCCCTGTACGTGGCCTCCGCCGTCGACTCGCGGACGATCCTCGATATGACCGGGGCCGAAAAACTGCTGGGCAACGGCGACCTTCTCTTCAACCCGGTCGGCGTCTCGAAGCCCACCCGTATTCAGGGCTGCTTCTCAGACGACCACGAGATCGAACGGGTCGTCGACTTCATCAAAGAGCAGGAGACCTCCGAATACGACGAAGAGGTTATCAAAGATATTGAAGCTGCCGCTGCCGCCACCGCCAGTGCCAACCAGAAGGGCGGCGGAGGGGTCAATGCTCCCTCCGGAGACGGAAACGGCGACGACCTCTTCGAACGAGCCATCCAGGTAGTGGTGGAAGCCGGTCAGGCCTCGACCTCTATGCTTCAGCGGAAGCTGGGAGTCGGCTATGCCCGTGCCGGCCGGCTCATCGATGAGCTGGAAGAGAACGGTATCATCGGCGAATACCAGGGCTCCAAGCCCCGGGCTGTGCTGATCACGAAGCAGCAGTACCTGGAGCGGAAAGCCATGTCCGGCGATGATGACGGTTCATCCGCCGCCATCGAACTGGGATTAGACGAATAAGGTTTGGCAAAATGACGGGAAAAGACTTCCCTTGCGGCGAAGGTCGCGTTGCGGGTAATTAATATGCGAATCGCAAAATCATTCATTGCTGGCACCATTATTGTTGCTTTGCTGGCCCTTTCTGCCCTGTTCACCTGGGGACATAACTTCGATGAGCGCGTTCCCACCTGGGACGATGTCTATGAGTTCTTTGGCATGGCGGAGCGCATTGAGAAGGGGGAAGTCTACGAGCAGCCCTTCACTATGAGTTTTCTCGATGTGGGGCAGGGCTCTGCGACCCTCATCCACTGTAAGGATCCGGATTTCACTATGCTGGTGGACACCGGGGAACAGGGGAATGACGGCGTTATCCTCGATGAGCTGAAGCGGCTCGGGACCAAGCGTCTCGACTATGTGGTGTTGAGCCACCCCCACGCGGACCATGTGGGCAGTTTCCCGGAACTTGCCAAAAGCAATGTGACCATCAGCAACGTGATGCTTCCGCTCCTCGACACCGACCGCCTGGGAGAAGATACGGCACTTTACCACGTGATCCTCGGTGCAGTCCGCACCTCCGGGGCGAAGACGGTCACGGCAAAGCCCGGGATGCGGATCGAAAAGAACGCAAAGTCCGGAGACGGGAAAGTCACCGTGGAAGTCCTCGGACCCATCGGCGGGAAAGAGGCCCAGACCGGGAACCTCAATAATCGATCGGTCTTCGTGAAAGTCACTTACGGAGACGTTTCCGTCCTCATTACCGGAGACGGGGAATGGCAGGAGGAAGACGACGTCATCACCTGGCTGAACTCCGACGAGGGAAAGGCTTCCGGCGTCACCGGCCAGGCCACCATTCTGGTCGCCGGCCACCACGGCAGCTACACCTCTTCCAGCCGCCGCTTCCTCGCCGTCGTTCAGCCGAAGTACGGGATCATTAGTTGCGGGAAAGACAATGACTTCGGTCACCCCCACGACTCCACTCTAGAGAACTTCAAAGACGCCAACGCCCGCGTCTACCGGACCGATGAACTCGGCACCATCGTCATCGGCACCGACGGAAAAACACTGGTGAACTAATGATTGATAAAGGTTGGAGCTTTTGCAAACCAAAAGATCCGACGAAAAAAACAGCTCCTGCTTCAGGAGCTGTTTGCTTTATGATAGCAGCTTTTGGCGCTAGGAAAACTTTTGTGAGGGCTTAATTAGGACACGTAGGCGCGCGTAAGCGCTATTGATTCCCTCGTCCCTTGGCCGAGGCCCGCCCTTGAGCCTGAGCAAAACGTTTTCGCGTCAAAAGCTCAATCCTTTATTAAAGTTTTCCCGCCAGTTCTTCGGCTTCGTCCAGGACGCGGGCGAACTTTTTGAGGGCGGCTTTGACGGGCTCCGGGGTGGAGAGGTCGACACCGGCGACTTTGAGTTCGTCGAGGGGGTCCATGGAGCCGCCGAGGGTGAGGAACTTCAGGTACTTACGAACGGCGGAGTTCTCGGCCTGCAGGGCGGCTTCGGTACCGATGGTGCGGGCTTCTTCCAGAATGGCTTCGGAGAGGGCGACGGCGGCAGAGTAAGAAGTCGCGTACTTGTAGACGTAGAAGGGCCGGTAGAAGTGGGGGATGCGGGCCCATTCACAGCCGACTTCTTCGTCGAGGACCAGCTCTCGGCCGAAATAGTCTTCGACGAGGCCTTCGTAGTGGGCGCAGAGGGCGCTGGGGGTGAGGGGGTCGCCGACTTCCGCCATGGCGTGGGCGGCTTTCTCGAATTCCGCGAACATGGTCTGGCGGTAGACGGTGCCCTTGAAGTTCTCGAGGTACTGGTTCAAAAGCGCCATCCGAGCCTTGGGCTCGTTGGTGTGTTCCAGTAAATAGTTGATGAGGAGGTTCTCATTGACAGTGGAAGCCACTTCGGCGACGAAGATGGTGTAGTCCGCATACTGAGGCGGCTGGTTGTGGTTGGAGTTCCAGGAGTGCATGGAGTGGCCCATCTCGTGGATGATGGTGGAGACGTTGTCCAGGTTCCCGGTGTAGTTACAGAGGATATAGGGGTTCGAGTGGTAAGTGCCGGAGGAGAAGGCACCGGAACTCTTGCCTTTGTTCGGGTAGACGTCGATCCACCGGTCCCGGAAGGCACCTTTCACGACTTCTCCATACTCGGGACCCAGGGGCTCAATGGCTTTCAGGATGAGTTCCTGGGCCTCTTCATAGGTGTATTTCCGATCGAGGTCCGGGACGAGGGGGGCGTAGACGTCGTAATAGTGGAGTTCCTCGAGGCCCAGCATTTTTTTGCGGAACTTCACGAAGCGGTACATGGTATCCATGTTGTCCCGGACGGCATCGATGAGGCTGTCATAGACTGAAGTCGGGACGTTTTCGTGGGCCATGCTCATGGCTCTGGAACTCTCGTAGTGCCGGGCAGCGGCTTCGGCGGTGTGGCCCTTTACGGTGCCGCCGTAGGAGGCGGCGAAGGTGTTGATGTGCTGTCGGTAGCCTTTGTAAAAACTGTGGAAGGCGTTCTCCCGAAGGACCCGGTCGTCACTCATCTGTAAATCGATGTAGCTGGAAGTAGTGACTTCCCGGACGTTTCCGTCCTTGTCGATGACGTCGTCAAAGACCAGGTCTGCGTCCATCAGGTTGTCGGCGATCTCAGAGGGGGCCGCAAAGACTTCTCCGAAACTGGCCAGCAACTGTTCCTGGTCCGCAGTTAGTGTGTGGGGTTTGGAACGTAAAAGCTTTTCCATCGTGTACCGGTACTCGGCCAGGACATCGTCCTCGCAGATCGCTTTCAGTTCCTCTTCCGGGAGTCCCAGGACTTCCGGGCGGAAGAAGGAGGTGAGGGTCATCGCTTCCACATACTTTGCATAAATGCGCATATAAAGAGCCTGGGCATCCTCCGCGCGGGTGTCTTCCGAGCGGCGAAGATTCGCGTAGCAGAAGAGGTCGGAGAGGAGCAGGTCCAGTTCGGTGTCTGCCTTGAGACACTCGTATATCGCCTCGGCACCGGTCAGTTTTCCTTCAAAGGAAGCCACCTTGGCGATAGCTTCGTCCAGGCGCTGAAAATCGGTCTCGAAGTCGGCATCGGTGGCGTAGAGGGTCGAGAGGTCCCAGCGGTACTGCTCGTCGATGTCACTGCGTTCTTTCAGAATATCGGTCATGAAGTTTCCTCCTTAAAATCGTGTTGCTAATATTATACCTGTTTAATGAAAAAGATAAAGCGATACGTTGACTTTTCCCGTTATTGCCTTTATAATTTTTCCGTCCTATTGACCTACTATTTGTAACTATTAAGGGGATGTAACAGCATATGGGAGGATTCTGCGGAGTCGCCAGCAAAGAGGACTGCGTCTTTGACCTGTTCTTTGGCACTGACTACCATTCGCATCTTGGGACCCGTCGTGCCGGTATGGCCGTTTACGGGAAAGACGGCTTCAACCGGGCCATCCACAACATTGAGAATTCCCCCTTCCGGACCAAGTTCGAGAAGGACGTGAATTCTATGAGCGGGACTCTGGGCATCGGGTGTATTTCGGACTACGAGCCTCAGCCGCTCATCGTCCGGTCCCAC
This sequence comes from Clostridia bacterium, assembly GCA_017476565.1. Classification (GTDB taxonomy): domain Bacteria; phylum Bacillota; class Clostridia; order Oscillospirales; family Acutalibacteraceae; genus RUG420. Next base: position 6,122 of record JAFUZN010000107.1, on the reverse strand, counting down.
CACGGCCCCTACGCCATCACTACGGTGGGCAAGATCAACAACATCGATGAACTGGTCGAGGAGATCGTCCAGAGCGGCGGCATCCACTTCATGGAAATGAGCGGCGGTATGATCAATGCAACGGAACTGGTCGCGGCCCTCATCAACCAGCAGGAGAACCTCATTGACGGTATCAAATATGCTCAGGAGCGCATCGACGGCTCCCTGACCCTCATGGTCATGACTCCGAAAGGAGTTTTTGTGGCCCGGGACAAGCTGGGACGGACCCCCATTTTCATCGGGAAGAAGGAAGACGGGTACATCGCCACGTCCGAGTCCTTTGCCTACCTGAACCTTGGTTATAAAGACTTCAAAACCGTGGGCCCCGGAGAGATCGACGTGCTGACCCCGGAAGGCGTCACGGTCCTCTCGAAACCCGGCACCAAAATGAAGATCTGTACCTTCCTCTGGGTCTACTACGGCTACCCGACCTCTGAGTACGAGGGGGTCTCCGTGGAGACCATGCGGTACAAGTGCGGCGAGCACATGGCCCGTCGGGACGGACTCACCGCAGAGGACGCCGACATGGTCGCCGGTGTCCCGGACTCGGGAACACCCCACGCCGTCGGTTATGCCAACGAATCCGGCATTCCCTTCAAACGTCCCTTCATCAAATACACTCCCACCTGGCCTCGTTCTTTCATGCCGACCATCCAGTCCAAGCGCGACATGATCGCCCGCATGAAACTCATCCCCATCAATGAACTCATCGAGAACCAGCGTCTCGTGCTCATTGACGACTCCATCGTCAGGGGCACTCAGCTGCACAATAAGACCGAATTCCTGAAAGAGAGCGGCGCTGCAGAAGTCCATGTCCGCTCGGCCTGCCCGCCCATCATGTTCGGCTGCAAGTACCTGAACTTCTCCCGGTCCACTTCGGAACTGGAACTCATTGCAAGACGCATGGTCCGGCAGGTGGAAGGGGAGAATGTGGACCGCAGCCTCCTCCAGGAGTATGCGGACCCGAATTCGGACCGCTATGCCCACATGGTGGACATGATCCGTGAACAGCTCAACTTCGACTCCCTTGCCTATAACCGTCTCGACGACATGATCGACTCGGTGGGCATTGCGCCGGAGAACCTTTGCACCTTCTGCTGGAACGGCGTCGAATGATCTCAAAAAACTTCTCAGTCCCATCGTTTACGATGGGACTTTTCTTTGCTATAATGGCAATAATCGAATACAACGTTTGTAGCTTTACGGTGTCCGTCCATCGCGGCGGGTGAAAAGGGAATCCGGTGAGAATCCGGAACGATGCCGTCACTGTGTCAGGGAGTCTCTCTCATGTGCTCACTGGGAAACCGGGAAGAGGAGAGGGGTAAAGATCGAAGTCAGGAGACCTGCCGTAAAGTGATGTTGACTGATCCTGCGGTCCACGGGACAGAAACCTTGTTTCCAGGGGACGACCGCGTTTGCAGGTCGTTTTTTGGCTTTTTCGAAAGGAAAGTGAAAACATGTCAAACTTCAAAAAAATCTGCTCTCTCATTCTGGCCATCGGCCTCATCATGGCCTTTGCGACCGGGTGTAACAAAGGGGAAAAGGGCGGCTCTGAGCCGGTGGAGACCACCGTTGAGAAAGATGCCACGACCGCCATTCTCGTCGTCAGTTTCGGCACGAGCTACAACGACAGCCGGGACAAGACCATCGGCGGCATTGAGAATGCCATTGCCAAGGCCTACCCCCAGTATGACGTACGCAGAGCCTTCACGAGCCAGATCATCATCGATAAGCTCCAAGAGCGGGACAACCTCTCCATCGACAACGTTACGGAAGCCCTCGACCGGGCAGTGGCCGACGGCGTCAAGAACCTCATCGTCCAGCCGACCCACCTGATGAACGGCTACGAGTATAACGACCTCAAGGAGGAACTGGCGAAGTATGAAGGCCAGTTCGACACCATCAAGCTGGGGGCACCGCTTTTGACTTCGGATGAAGACTTTGACAAGGTCATTGCCGCCATCACCGATGTGACCAAAGACTTCGATGACGGCTCCACGGTCATCGCCTTCATGGGCCACGGGACCGAAGCGGAGTCCAACGGCGTCTATGCAAAACTCAATGACAAGATCCACGAAAAGGGCTTTAACAACTATGTCATCGGCACCGTGGAAGCGGAGCCCAGCATTGACGATGTAGTCGAGTTCGCTCAGAAGGGAACCTATAAGACCGTCGTCCTGGAACCCCTCATGGTCGTAGCCGGTGACCACGCCAACAACGACATGGCCGGCGACGAAGAGGACTCCTGGAAGAGCATCCTTCAGAATGAGGGCTTTGAAGTCACCACTCTTCTGAGAGGTCTGGGGGAATTGCCCGCTATCCAGGAAATCTACGTCCAGCACGTGGCCGATGCGATCAAAGGCTGATAAACTACAATTTGGAGGAACCACCCCATGAACCATTCTCAGACCCGTTCTTTCCCGCGATTTCTTTTAGCGGCTCTTTTGAGCCTTGCTCTGCTGGCAGGGGTCTTCCTGGCAATGCCGAAGACCTTTGCCGTCTCCTACGATAAGGTCGCCTCTGCTTCCGACATGGCTGCCGTAGAAGAAGTGGGCGTGGAAGGCCTGGAGCCCATCGCCCTGAAGGACGTGGAAGAGGGCACTTACCAGGTGGAAGTGGAGTCCAGTTCTTCCATGTTCAAGATCGACAGTGCGGACCTCTCCGTACAAAACGGGGAGGGGAGCCTGGTCCTGACCCTCAGCGGCACGGCATACCCTTACCTCTACGCCGGGACCGCCAAAGAAGCCGCTAAACTGAACGACCCTGCCAAGTACATCGCCTTTGAAGAAGATGCGGCAGGGAAGTACACCTACAAACTGCCCCTGAAGGCCCTCGATGAGAGCTTTGCCTGTGCGGCGTTCAGTAAGAACAAGGAACAGTGGTACGACCGGAACCTTCTTGTGCGGGCCGACAGCCTGCCAGAGGGGGCCGTGAAAGTGGCCCTTCCGGACTACGAAGCCCTTGAAAAGGCTGCCCAGGAGAAGCGGATCCAGAAGATGAAGGAAGAAAACGGCCTCATCCAGGATAACGCGGTCAAAGTGGACCTTCACAACGGCTCTTACAATATCAACGTCGACATGACCGGCGGCAGCGGCAAAGCGAGCATCACGTCTCCCACTACCATGACGGTCATTGACGGCAGGGCCTATGCCACCGTTCAGTGGAGCAGCCCGAACTACGACTATATGATCGTGGACGGCGAGAAAATCACACCTCAAAATGTGGAAGAGGGGTCCAATTCTTCGTTCCTCATCCCCATTTTGAAATTCGATGAGCCCTTCAAGGTCATTGCGGACACCACCGCCATGAGCACGCCCCACGAAATCGAGTACGAGCTGACCTTCCATCAGGACACCATCAAACGGTACTCTATGTCTCTTCTGTGGTTCATGCTCCTCGCTCTGGTCATCTGTGTGGCCGGCGGCTTCGTAGTCTACAAGTTCTGGACCAGCGACTGGGGTTCCAAAAAGAACAAGTGATCATCCAAATACGAAAAGGGGGCGAGCCCATGAGTGTTCTGCGGAAACGGGGGCTCAGCCTCTTTTTGTTTCTGACGTTGCTTCTGAGTGTTCTGTCAGGCTGCTCGGCCGGGGAAGAGACGCTTCTTTTGGACCGGCCCGTCGAAGAGCGCGTCGGTGTCTCGGAAACACTGCACTACAAGTCCTCCCTGGACTTCTCTTACGCAAAACAAGTGGCCGTCGACTTCTTTGAGGAGGGCGATGTACTCCTGACCGCCGGAGACGACCGGCAGTACCTGCTGGTCCCGGAGGGCGGCACGGTCCCGAAGGACCTGAAGGACGGCGTTTTCGTTCTGAAACAACCGTTGGAACGGGGGTACCTGGCCGGCTCTGCCAGCATGGACTATTTCGTGGCCTGTGACGCTCTTTCGACCCTTGCCTTTTCTTCACTGAAGGCTAGTGCCTGGAAAGTCCCGGCGGCGCGAAAGGCGATGGAGGACGGTAACCTCTCTTATGCCGGCAAGTATTCCACACCGAACTACGAACTGCTGACCACCGGGAAATGTGGCTTTGCCATTGAGAACACCATGCTCTACCACAGCCCCGACGTCCTGGAAGAACTGGAGTCCCTTGACATTCCGGTCTTCATTGACCTCTCGAGCAGGGAGTCTACGCCTGAGGCCCGCATGGAATGGGTGAAGGTCTACGGGCTCATGACGGGCCATGAGACGCAGGCTGCCGAAGCGTTCGCCGCCCAGGAGAAAGAGTTCCGAAAACTGGGGGAGACTGAACAGTCTTCCGACGCGCCGAAAGTCGCGTTCTTCAGTATCCATTCGAACGGCACGGTCTCCGTCCGCCTCGGCACCGACTACATCCCCGCCATGATCGAAATGGCCGGCGGGGAGTACCTGTTCTCCGACCTGAAAGGGGAAGAGGGCAGCTACCGGACCACCACGAACATTTCCATGGAAGAGTTTTACCGCCGGGCGAAAGACGCGGACTTCCTTCTTTTCAACAGCACCATCGAAGGGGAGCGGAGTTCTGTCGGAGAACTCCTGCAGGACGCCCCGGTGCTGGCCGACTGTAAAGCCGTCGAAGCCGGCCGGGTCTTCTGCACGACGGAAGACTTCTACCAGCACACCATGGCCCAGGGAGACTTCGTCCGCGACCTGCACGAAATGCTCACCGGCGGCAATCGATTCCAGTATATTTTTAAACTGGATTAGGAAAAGTGCTTTCACAATAAGAAAAGCGCTTTCAAATAAAAAACTTCTAAGAAAAGCGCTTTCCACTTCTTTCCTTTCAGGGGAGGAGAAAAGTTTGCCACGACGTGAAGGGGGGAGCGCTGCAATGCTTTATAAGCACGCGGGGGCACGGCTTGGCAAGCGGCGGGGCAACTTTTCGACGGAACCCGAACGAAAGCGCTTTTATTAAGTATTAAAGAAGGTGACACTCATGACAAAACAGAATCGATCCATTTTGGGGTTCTCGCTGATGGGTGTCCTCTTACTTGTGTTGCTTGCACTGAACCTTTGCATTGGCAGTGCTTCCGTCGGACTGTCGGAAGTTTGGCGGGTGCTGTTCCATAACAGTGACGACGTGACCCTTTCCAATGTCATCCTTCAGCTTCGCCTGCCCCGCGCTCTGGCGGCAGTTATTCTCGGCGGGGCACTGGCCCTGTCCGGGTACCTTTTGCAGACCTTCTTCCATAACCCCATTGCGGGCCCCTTCATTTTGGGCGTGTCCTCCGGGGCGAAGCTCACGGTGGCCCTCGCCATGGTGGTGGCCCTCAGCCGGAGCCATGTCATGAATTCGGCCTCCATGGTGGCGGCGGCTTTCGTCGGCGCCATGCTGTCGATGGGGATGGTCCTTCTCCTCTCGACGGTCGTGAATCGCATGTCGGTCCTCATTATTGGGGGCGTCATGATCGGCTACCTGTGCTCGGCGCTGACTGAGTTCATCATCACCTTTGCGGCGGACGAACAGATCGTCCGGCTCCACACCTGGTCGGTGGGGAGTTTCTCCGGCATTCAGATGAAAGACGTCCTGGTCATGGCGGTGGTCGTGGCCCTCTCCTTTCTGGGAGTGCTCATGCTGGCAAAGCCCATTAGCGCTTACCGCATGGGGGAGACCTATGCCTCCAGTGTCGGGGTCAATGTGAGAGCTTTCCGGGCGTTGCTGGTACTGCTCTCCAGCGTTCTCGCCGCCACCGTCACGGCCTTTGCGGGACCGGTGTCCTTCGTGGGCATTGCGGTGCCTCACCTGGTCCGTTCCCTTCTCGGGTCCTCCGACCCGAAGCGGGTCATTCCCGGTTGTGTTCTGGGCGGGGCGTCCTTTTGCCTCTTCTGTGACCTTCTTGCCCGGACCATGTTCGCCCCGACGGAACTTTCCATCAGCACCGTGACCGCCATCTTCGGCGCTCCGGTGGTGATCTGGATCTTGGTCCGTCGACAGAAAGAGAGGGAACGGGTATGAAGGACTATCTGATCAAAACCCTGGACCTGAAGGCCGGCTATGACGGCACTCCGGTCACAGGGAACATTGAACTGAACATCCGGAGGGGAGAGGTCCTGACCCTCATCGGCCCCAACGGCAGCGGAAAGACCACTTTGCTCCGGACTCTGT
>JAFUZN010000106.1 GCA_017476565.1 Clostridia bacterium | reverse complement strand
TCCACCGGCGCAATTTTGATTATTATCATTTTGACGTGTGTGAAACGGCTCTCAGCTCTAAAAATCCACCGGCGTAAACTTCTCTTTTTGCAGTAAAGCGTGTGTTTTCGCGGTTTCTTTGCCCCACCCTTGTGCCTGGTGGTTGCTTTGCGCCGCGGGTTTACAGTGAGGCTCGCAGGTTCGCGCGGCCTGTGGCAGATAAAGCGGAACGGTCGAGCAGGAAGAAACACAGAGCGTCGCGAAGCGCTCCAAGCGAGCGGGGCGACAATGTTTCTGACCGTAAAGGGAGTGGCACACTGTTCGGCAGGCGTTGACCACGCCCGTAGGCGACGCGAAGCTAGTACACCGTAGGCCCGCTGTCAACCCCAAGCCGAGTTTGACGAGTGAATACGCGGACAGCTCTCTTACTTCATGGGCTGGAACGCGGATGTTCCCAAGAGGCGCTGGGCGCCCATCACAGTGACCAATTCCCGTTTATCGAATTCCACCCTTGACTCTGACGTTACGTCATAGTTTATGGTAGAGTTGTATGGAGGTGAGTGAAAATGAAACCGATGACGGTAAAACAGGTCAGCGAGTTGACCGGCGTCAGTGTGCGGACACTGCAGTACTATGACCGCATAGGGTTGCTGGAGCCTGCAAAGCGCACAGAGGCAGGCTACCGTCTCTATACGGAAGACCAGCTTTCAAGGCTCCAGGAGATCCTGCTGTTTCGGGAACTGGAATTTCCATTGAAAGATATCAAAAGGATCATGGCCAGTTCCAACTATGACCGAGAACTGGCTTTGCGCCAACAGGTCGAACTGCTGACACTCAAGAAAGAACACCTGGAAGGCCTGATTGAACTGGCGAACAACCTTCAGAAGAAAGGAGAAAAAGCGATGGACTTCAAAGCATTCGATCATAGCAAAATGGAAGAGTATGCAGCTGAGGCTAAAGCACTGTATGGCGGGACTGACGCCTACAGGGAGTTTGAAGAAAAGAGCACCGGGCGGACACCAACGGAAGAAGCGGCTCTCGGAGAAGGACTCATGGAGGTCTTTGAGGAATTCGGGGCTCTTCTCAAAGCCGGAGAGGAAATCTCTTCCCCGGCAGCTCAAAAGCTGGTGCAGAAACTGCAGGAGTATATCACGAAACACTTCTACAACTGTACGCCGGAGATCCTCTCCGGACTCGGCAAGCTCTATGCCGCCGACGGTGAGTTCAATGAGAACATTGACGCCCGGGGCGGGAAAGGCACGGCGATGTATGCGGCATACGCCATTGCCCACTACTGCAAATAAAGAGAGAAACAAAAAGCGGATCGGCCTTAGAGGTCGATCCGTTCGTCTTTGTAGAAGTATTCTTTGTCGTGTTCGCCGATCTCCCGCAGAACTTTGCAGGGGACGCCGACGGCGATTACGTTCGGCTGAATGTATTTCGTCACGACACTTCCGGACCCGACGACGCTGTTGTCCCCAATGGTCACGCCCGGGTTCACGATGACTCCCATTCCTCCAGTTTCCGAACGATGAGTTCCCGCAGCTTCGGGGTGATGTATTTGATGCCCTGGGCGGTGCCGAGGCCGGTATGTTTGATCTCCGACCAGGGAAGCAGGTCCGGCGGGTACTCTTCCAGCTTTTTGATGAGCATCATGGTCCGCTGTTTCCCGTTGTGGTTCGTATAGGACCCACAGTCCACGCCGGTCACGACACACTTATACATAATGGAGGACCGCGGTGCACCCACGTACATATAGGCGATGTCCCCCACCTCGAACTTGCCGCCCTGGTGCCAGAAGATCTCCTCCTGCTCCGAAAAGGCTGCCTCTACATCGTAGTATTTCGGGTTGGCGGGGACGAACCACTCGAGGGGCTCCCCCGGGACCCGCCGGGCGGCAGCACCGGTCTTGGGTTTCCGAATGGACAGGGCATGGCTCTCCTGAATCAGTTCCATAATATAGTCGTCGGACACCCGTCCGTCCAAAGCCACCGTGATCCAGTGGTTCCGGTTCATGTGGTAACAGGGGTAAAACCCGTCCGCCTTCTCCAGAAGCGGGATCTTCACCGGGTCGAGTTTCACGTTCAGGATTTCGATCTCATCCTCCGGGCGGGCATCGTAGTCCTTCGGTCCTTCTTTGGTTCTCTTCCCCTTCGGCTCCGGCGGCAGTTTCTCGCCCCGGTCCTTTGCGAACTTTTCTTCCGACAACCGCTCCAGCCGGGCCTTGGAGACCGTCATGACGATACCGTACCACTTCTTGGTCGGTAAATCGCGGAAAACCCCTACGTCGTCGTTGTTTCGGAAGGTCCGCTCTACATCGTCTCCGTAAGCCTTTCGCACCCGTCTTGCAATACGGTTCGACTGGTCATAGAGAAAGGGCAGCGGCCGGAAGCATTGTTCTGCAATGTCGCCGAGAATCGCGGCATAGTTCTCGCGCACCTGGCCCACGAAAGCTCCGATGGCAGTAGGGCTCCGCAAAGGCATGTACTCCTCCTGCAGGTCTGTGTCCATGACCCTGCCGGTGACGAACACGTCCGGCTCCCCGTCCACATGCTCTGTAGGCTCCCGGACAGTCACCTCAGCCCGGAAGGCTCCCTCCTGGAATTCAGTTTGATAGACATACGCCTCCCCCGCTCTCACAAAACCATAGGGTTCCAGCGAGTCGAACTTCGGCTCCATGCGCCGAAAGAAATCGGATTCGATGCTCAAACGAAACACTCCCTTTCTTTGATGGGCCTATTATACCATCGAATCCTTCGAAAAAACATATTCCTCCCGCGCATGGTCAGTTTTTGGGCGATTCGGTATAATAGGACATACAAAGGAGGCGTTTCTATGGAATACATCAACCATTACTTTTCACCCCTCGGCCCCCTTACCCTGGCCAGTGACGGCACCAGCCTCATCGGCCTCTGGTTTGACGGTCAGCAACATGACCGCAGCACGTTGAAAGGGATCCCTCTCGAGGAGGACCTTCCTGTATTTGCCCTGACGCGCACCTGGCTCGACACCTATTTTCGAGGCGTCGTTCCGGAGTTCCTGCCGCCTCTCGCGTTGCAGGGAACACCCTTCCAAAAGGCGGTTTGGAATATCCTCTTGAAAGTCCCTTATGGCAAAACCATCACGTATGGTTCCATTGCCGAACGGCTGAATGGCAGCCCGGAAAGCCGGATGTCCGCTCAGGCTGTGGGGAACGCTGTAGCACGAAACCCCATCTCGCTCCTGGTTCCCTGCCACAGGGTCGTCGGCGCTGACGGAAGCCTTACAGGCTATGCCGGCGGCATTGAGAAAAAGAAAGCACTGCTCACCATGGAACAGGGACAGCACCTGCTGGACCGGTTCGATTTGTAAAAAAACAACCAAAAAGAGCGCCCACCGTGAAGTGAGCGCTCTTTTTCTGTTTTTTATTTCAGGACGCGTCCGCCAAACACCTGGTACGTCGTACCTTTTTTGGCAACATTATTGTTCGCATCTACGGTCACCCGTCCGAACTTCAGGAAAACTACACGTCCGCCTTCCAGGTACCACCAGCCGTTTTGGTTTTTGGCGATTCCCTTGAAGTTAAAATCGATTTTCCCGTTTGTCACTTTATACCAGCCGAACTGGTTCTTGTAGACACCATTTGCGGTGGGGTCCACTTTTCCGCCTTTGACATAGCGCCAGTCTTTTCCTTCGCCGGTCAGGCCATTCTCGTTGAATGCCACTTTTCCGTGAACGATCCGCCATGTGCCATTTTCATTGGAAGCGAAGCCCGTATAAGTGAAGTCCACTTTTCCGTTCTTGATATACCACCAGCCATTTTCATTCTTGGCCACTCCGGTATAGTCAGAAACGATCTTATTGTCGTTGTAAAGATACCACTTGCCATCCTTCGGGTTCTTCCGGACCCAGCGGCCTTCCCAGACGTCGGGGATGGCTTTCAGGATCTCTTCGGCGATATATGCGTGTCCCGCCAAATTCGGATGGACATAAGAGGAAACTTTCTGGAAGAAAGCCTGGTCGTTGACGTCGATCTCGTCCAGATTCATCGTCGCAATGACTTCTGCATCCCAGGAAGTAACATACGTGACATTGTCATACTTCGCAGCAATGTTCCGAAGCATGATGTTCATAGTTTCCAGAACGATGTCCATCGCCCGGCCAAGTTTTAAGGGGATGCTGGAATTCAGCTGGCTGTCCCGGAAGGGGTTGTAAAGGCCAACCACAATGATCTCTGCATTGGGGTTTTCTATGGTCATATAATCGAGGTTCCAGGTCATGTTCTCTTTGAACCCGCCCTGGGCATCGAGAATGGTATTCAGGAACCCGGCCAGTGTCTGGGTAGTCGACAGGAGGGTCTGAACATTTTCATCTTCCCAAATGGCCGTCAGGAGAGCGCCTAAAGAAGTGTCGGACTGACGGTACCCCGAAATTTCCTTTGCCAGGTACTCGTAGACTTTTCCAACAGAACCAAAACGATTCAGCAGATACTGAACCTGCTGTGCGGGTTCTCTTCCGGGAACCGGATAACCCCAGGCAGTAACAAACAGCTGCAGCATGACCGATTCCATCAGGTCGTTGGAACCAAGCTGGATCGTGATAAGTTCCGAATCGTCGATCGCCTTCACAAATTCCGCTTTCTGACCCTTAATAATACCGATGACCTGTTCTGCAGACATGCCGGCATAATTGGGAGAAAGAGCCGGTAACATGAGGGCAGTAATGGTGTCGCCATAGTAAGTGTCATCCAAAACCAGCCGCAGTTCGTTGGAGCGGAAGCCCTGTCTTGCCATGGGCCGCAGTTCTGCATTTACAGCGCTCGCAACAATGTCAGGGTAAGAGCCCGGAATGCGGTCTCCATCCCCCAGTGTGCCGGACGCTTCATCGTAAGTCGTGTGGTAGTCAGGTAATCCAAGACCTGCCGCAATACTGTCGCCAAAACTTGCATAGACTTTATAAGGTTTCTTGTAGTCTGCAAACACATTGAGGGCGCCAACGGTCAGCAGCATACAAACAGCAAGTATCAGGGATAATACCTTTTTCATTCGAGATGTCATAAGTAATCTCCTCTCTTCAATTTTCCCCTGATCACTGTTTTCCAAATTCATTTCACCTAAGAGGATTCTAAATCTATCTTGCCTCTTGAACTATCAGAAAAACCGTTATACTATTAAATAAACATACACAATAGTTTATAGTATCAAAATCGCCAGGTGAAATACATGAAACGAAAAGAAAACCTTTCTGACGCCCTGGGTGGCCTTGGGCTCGAAAACATTCTCCCTGCAGACGAGGTGTTTCTTCAAAAACGCCTGAATATTGCAGAAGAAGGTTGGACCCCACCGGACTTCTATTCCCATTTTCTCTTTTACGACCAAATCCGCATGGGAGACTACGAGGGCATTGGGAAACGGAATGGAGAACCCCACACCGAATACCGTTTGGAAGAAGTCCCGCTGTTTTCCGATAACCCCAGAAAAAACATCGAATATGGGCAGATCGCCGGCATTGCACTTTCCATGCAGGCGGCTATTGAAGGGGGCTTAAACCCCACCACCGCCTTTTCCATTGCGTCCCTCTACTACCGGAAAGTGGGCCACGGGCAAACAACAAAAGAATACCAGGAGTTGAATGGTGAGATGGTGCAAACTTTTGCAAAAGCGGTCCATCAGGAACGTGTCAGTTTCCATGAAAACCCCATAGTGCGGGAATGCGACCGGTTCCTCATGAACCACTTGACAACACCGTTCCATTTGGAGGAACTGGTCGAACGCTCGGGGTACAGCGCCGCCTACCTGCAACGAGTCTACAAAAAAGAAACCGGCCAGACCCTGACCGGTATGTTGCGGCTTGCCCGCATTCGGCTGGCGATGTACTGGTTGCAGCACACCGATATCCCCATTGCAAATATTGCTCAACAATTATGTTTTTCTTCCCACAGCCATTTTGGAGCCGTTTTTAAAGAAGTCACCGGTGTGTCTCCGAAAGAGTACCGTCAAACCACCCGCGGATAGTGGCATCAATAAAGAGTTCATCGGGCTCCACATGACAGGGTAGCATGAGGAAGCGAACGCCAGCTGCTTCCGCCTCTTTCCAAGCCACCCCGAACTCCGGGTGGGTCTCGACGTTGGGACGGACTTCGGTGACCCCGGCCATTTGGATCGTAAAGGCCACCGCACAGTGGTAGCCCTCTTTCGACGCTTCCGCCAGTTCCCGCAGGTGCTTGACGCCCCGCTCCGTGGGAGCATCCGGGAAGTACCCAACACCGTCCACTTCCAGGGTGCAGCCCTTCACTTCGAGAAGGTACTGTTCCTCTCCACGTTCCATGTAAAAGTCCACCCGGGAGTTGCCGAACTTGTACTCCGGCTTCACGAAATCGAAGCCCTGGCCCTCCAGCCATTCCCCTACCACCTTGTTGCAGGCCTGGCTGTCGATGTTGAAAAGCACTCCTGTATCCTTCCGCACCGCGATGAGGTCAGATTGAGTTTTCCGGTCCGGGTTCGAGGCCTTCTCCAGCCACACCTCCGCGCCGGGCTTCAGCAGTTCCTTACACCGTCCCGTGTTCTTCACGTGGACGGTCTCTTCCTGTCCCTCCACCCGCACATGGGCGATGAACCGGTTCGGCCGGTCAACAAACTCACCTCGAATGACGTTGTTGTATTTCACTGTTTTCTCTCTCTTTATAACTTATTCAAACCAGCTTCGGATCGTGGCAATTTCTGCCCGATAGCCGGGAAGTTCGTTCGGAGTTTCCAGAACAAAGGGCAAGCCCTGAAGTTTCGGGTGAGTGGCGACGGACTTTAGGACGTCCATCCCGATGTACCCCTGTCCCAGCTTTTCATGCCGGTCCTTGTGAGCGCCACAAGGGTTCTTCGAGTCGTTGAGGTGAATGGCCTTCAGCCGTCCCAGACCGATGACCCGGTCGAACTTCTCCAGAACAGTTTCGATGTCCGTCAGGTCGTAGCCGCCATCCCACACGTGACAAGTGTCGAGGCAAACTCCCATATGGTCCTGCAGCTTGGGGTCCACCAGGTCCAGAATGGCCCTTAGTTCCTCGAAGGTCGCCCCCACTTCGCTGCCCTTTCCCGCCATGGTTTCCAGCAAGATGGTCGTCGACTGCCCGGGCTCCATGAGCCGGTTCAGAGCGTCTGCAATGATGGGGACAGCCACATCCGACCCCTGCCCCACATGACTTCCGGGGTGGAAGTTCATGTATTGCCCGGGCAGGTAGTCTTCCAGATTCTGCAGATCGCCCAGGAAGACGTCTTCCGCGTGTTCTTTCACATACTCTTTTGTGGCACAGAGATTCATGGTATAGGGGGCATGGGCAACCAGCGTGCCGAAATGGTTCTTTTCCAGAATAGCACGCAATGCAGCGGCATTCTCCGGCACTACCGGTTTTGGGTTCCCGCCCCGAGGACTGCGCAGAAAGAAAGCAAAAGTGTCCGCATTCAAAGAGAGGGCTGTCTTCCCCATCGCTTCCCAGCCCTTGGCCACAGAAACATGAGCTCCAATATGGATCATAGAGTCACCTCGTTTAAGTCGATATGCATTTAGCATACCACATATTTGACGAAGAAAAAGGAAACGAGTATAATACAAATGGAAAAGGTACTGCCGACAAGCAGTAGCCTCATCTACTAATTGCATTTAGTAAATAGACTGACCGCTCAACCTTAGGTTGGGCGGTCAGTCTTTATTTCATAAAGCTGTTAATGTAGGCCACCAACACCGACACCAGGATTCCGAGGAACCCCAAGACGATGCTGAGCAATTCAAAATCACTCATACGGCGCCACTTCCATTCATATGAAATTTCTGTAACCGAAGTCCAGAGTTATATGAACAGAGAGTTTCAGACCTCCCTGGAACCAGAGAGGCCACCGCCTGCCACGGGTTTGACAGTACCAATTCCGCATCCGAGTATACCACAGCTTTACATTGTCCGCAAGTTTGTTCGCTCCAATGTATTAGTCGTTGACTGTTAATCATTGAAATTTCTGGAAATCACAAGGCTCTCAAATTGTACACAATTGTGAACAGATGGTAAGGCTTTTTTAGGAATTACAAGACTCTCAAACGATAGAGATTTGGCAATGTTAGCCCATTCCGTTTAGGACCTTTTTGGAATTACAAGACTCTC
>JAFUZN010000105.1 GCA_017476565.1 Clostridia bacterium | reverse complement strand
GTAGATCGAAACGGGGATCGTCATGCCGCTGGCGTCAGTGATACCGCCCTCATTGGCAGCGTTTGCCGGGCTAAACATATTGCCGATGCCGGTGGACAAGGTGTACTCACCGACGGGTGCCAGTTCTGCCTCATTTTCCGTGGCCCATGCATTGTAGAAATAGTTATACATGTAGGGGTTCGGATTGGCATTGATGCGGGAGCCGAAGACACCGAGAATCGCGGTCTTCTGGGCTTCGTTCAGGGACATGGTCGTATCGGTGTCTGCTGCGTTGGTGGCAAAGACATCGGGCAGTTCCGTATTTCGGGAAGTCGTGTTGGTAAGACCAATGATTTCCGGAAGCAGGAATGCCTGGGAATGGGCGGAGACCGTGATCAGGTCTTTACTCACGGTCATCTTTTCTGTCGGTGCCTCAAAATCTGCTGTGGCAGCGGAGATCCGCACCATCGCAAGACTTGCGACCATGGCGACTGCCAGGACGAGTGCAAAGACACGTCGGAGCAGTCTGTGGTTTGTTTTGGTGTTCATGTTATTCCTCCTTAAATGATTTCCATACATCTATCAAAGAATAAACTCTCCAAAAACCATGAAGAGTGAATTCCCATAACATTCGGTCCTACAGGACCCAGAATTTGAGCAGATACTTCCATGGCCCTACGAAGGCTCTGGCGTTTTTGTAAAAGCTCTGGTAAATCGCCAGGAACTTCCCGGCTTCTTCCGAAGTGAGAGGCACCTTGCTGTAAAGGAACCGGTTGTAGAGGTCGGATACTTCCTCAAAGGTGGTCCCGTCGGATGCGGTGAAGCTCTCAAGGACCCCTTCCTGTTGTTCCGCATATTCCAAAATCGTCTGGCTGTCCGTTTTCCCGATTCCAAGGCGATGGAAGCGTTTCAGGAAAAAGTCATAGACAAAGGCGGCCTGGTTAGAGGCGTCCAAACCGTTCAGCCGGCGTCTCCGACGGGCTCTTAGCCCATACTTGACGGCAAAGGGCAACCCCAGGAGTAGAAGGATCAATGCCCCGATCCAATAGGGCGGCGTCCGCTCCTCATCGTAGGAAACGGTCGATGCAGAGACCTCTTCCTGAGACTCCCGATTCTGCTCTTCCTCCTGGTCTTCCTTTTCCTCTTCTTCTTTGTCTTTCTCTTCCTCCGGTTCGTCATTGTCTCGATCGTCCTGATCCGGCTCCTTCAGTTCCTGGGTGCTGGAGACCCCCAGCAGTTCCAAAATGTCGAAGGACATCAGTTTGGTGATCAGCTTCAGGTCCCGGGTCGGCGGGTCTAACGGCTTGACGATACCGTAAAACACGCCGGAAGCCAGAAGGGTCACGACCGTGGCAATGGCAACGCTCTGCACGACAAAATGGCGGAGGTTAAAATTGCCGTAGGAAGCATTCAGCAGTGAATCGCGATACACGAGATAAAGGATTTCCAGGAGTATACCGATGACCAGCAGAAAAAGGCCGGGAACCGAAACCGGGTAGTCAAGAAACCGGAATGCTCCACAGAAAAGCAGGCCCACAGGAGCAGCCGCATAGAGGACTTTTTGGCTTCTGGTCAGGAGATAAATAATGGCAGACCCGAACAGCACGATGGTCCAGAAGGCTGGAATGGTTTCATCTGATTCGCCGGACAGGTCGATGAGGCCCTTTGCCCGAAGGAAAACGACCCAGGCAACCAGTGCAATGCCCCAACCGACACCGCCGACAATGGCATTCCGTTTGCTATAGCCGATCAGGAACATGATGGCCATCGCAACGGCTGTAACAACAGCGACCAAAAGGTAATTATGCATGTAGGACTCGCGGATCATGAATGCGGAAAACACATTCAAATGCATCCCTACCGCAATGAGGACAGTCAGAAGGTAGTCCCAGGCATGGAGTTTTATATAATTCCTCACAGAACATCCCTCCTTTCCGCATCGACTGCGGTCAGGACTCTGTACGGGACCCCTGCGTCGTCCAGCCCCAGGAAACGAGATTGGATCTCTTTGCGCTCATTGGCCGTCACATTAGTGGGCAAAATGCAATAGAGAAGCGGATTCCGCTGCTGGTTTCGAATGGTGGTGAGGGTGTCCAGCAGCCCGTCGGTCACACGGGAAGTGACCACCAGGACATTCGCTCGCTGATTGGCACCGGCCATCTCGATGGTCAGCAGTTCCTGGGCATCCGGGAACCCGGCCTTTGGGTTCGGCGTGATGGGCATCATATGGCGGATCAGTTCAGCGTAATCTTCCTGGGTTTTCGGAAAGATTGCCCGTATAGTCCGGTCTTTATCCGGGTAGAACAGGACCGATTCGATGTCCTGTTTTTCCGCGGTCAGCATGACGGAAGCAGCCGTTTCCACCAGACCGTCACAAATGCTGAGGAGCTGAGGCGTCGGCAGAGCATCTGCCGCCATGTCCAAAATAACAGCAAGGTCACTTTTCAGGCCCACTTCATTGACTTTCGTCATATAATCCATGGAATGGGCCGACAGCTTCCAGTGGATCTTCTTCATGGAATCGCCCATCTCATATTCCCGAACCCCGGTATAGTCAAAGCCGTCTCCCTCTTTGAAGCTGGAGGCGTTGGGGCTGTCGGTGATACTCTCCGCGTTCAGGGCCTCCTCTTCCTCGTGGACCTTCGGCAGGACCAGTACATGGAATCTCGAGTCGATGGGGATCGGGATACTGAGGAGCCCCAGCAGCCCGTAGATATGCATATTTCGAATACCGGCGGTGTACTGACCCAGGTGCTCCATTTGGACATCGAACCCAAAGTCCGCCTGATTCCGGGCATCGATGCTGAAAACGGCTTCCGTTCTGGAATCGTCCTCCCCCAGGTAGTCCTGCACATAAATGTCCGCTTTTGCTTTATTGCAGACGAGGAAAGACCGGTTCCGTATGCCAAGGTCCACCCGGACCGTTTCTCCCCGCTCCACTTCCACGTCCCCGCGGTCTGTGTCAACGACGATATTTCGCCTCAAGATCCACAGATACAGAGCCGATACGAGCAGCAAAAAAAAGGTGACCAGGATCGGCAGATACCCGAATATGCTGTTGGTATAAACAGCAGGCAGGACGAGACAGAGCAGCACCAGCAAACAGGCAAGCACCGTCAAAGCCTTACGTCCCACTTTTCGGAAGTTCAGGTTCATTGAGTCACTCCCACGGGAACCGTGATATCCCGAACGATCTCATTGATGACATCGGCCCCGTCTTTCCCTTCGTTCCTGGCCGCATTGGTCAGTGTCACCCGGTGCCCAAGCACATAGGGTGCCATGAGCTTGACGTCGTCCGGGGTCACATAATTGCGGCCGCAGAAGAGAGCATAGGCTCTGGAAATGCGTTTGAGGGCAATGGAACCGCGGGGGCTGGAGCCCAGTTTGATCTCACTGTGGTTTCTCGTGGCAGAGACCAGGCTGACGATGTACGCAGCCACCAGGTCTGAAACGATCACGTGCTCTGCGTCGTCAATGAGGCGAAGCACATCGCTTTTAGCGGCGATGTACGAGATTTTTTTCTTAGCCTCTTCGACCCCGAGGACAATGCGCACTTCATCTTCATAAGCGGGGTAGCCGACCGAGATTTTGATCATAAAGCGGTCGATCTGTGCTTCCGGAAGCTTGTAAGTTCCCAGCTGGTCGATGGGGTTCTGAGTGGCGAGGACCATGAAAGGCCGCTCCATTTTGTAAGTGTTGGAGTCCACTGTGACCTGCTTTTCTTCCATGATTTCCAGCATTGCGGACTGAGTCTTGGCTGAAGCACGGTTGATCTCATCGGCCAGGACGATGTTGCTCATCGCGGCGCCCTGACGGAACTCGAACTCCCCGGTCTTCTGGTTATAAATGGAAAAACCGGAGACATCGGAG
>JAFUZN010000104.1 GCA_017476565.1 Clostridia bacterium | reverse complement strand
GGTGCCATCACCATGCTCGTGGGCCTCATTATCGTCCCGCTGGTGTCCTATGTCACCCCGAAGATGGACAAGGACGAGATGGACGAACTTTTCGCCTGCTATGACGAAGAAGTTGTCGTCCATGCCAGCCACTCTCTTAACGAGGGAACGGTCAAGTCCGTCAAAGCCGTCAAAGCTTCTGACAAAGATTAAAACAAAAAAAGAGAAAGCCCGGACCGTGCGGTCCGGGCTCATTTTAGTTATTCGGGGAAGCGGAGGTCGAGGTATTCGAGGATCATCTTGACAGCACCGTCGATGCCGATGTCTGTCGTGTTGACGATAAGGTCGTAGTTCTCGAAGGTTTGCCAGCGGCTCTTCGAATAGGTTTCGTGGAACCGCATGCGGTCGCGGTCGACTTCCGCGATGCGGCGTTCTGCCTCTTCAAAACTCAGGTCGAAGGCGTCCATGACGTTTTGGATGCGGAACCCGGTCCTGGCTGTCACAAAAATGTTGACGTTGTAGTCGACATCGGCCAGGGCTTCACCGGCGCAGCGGCCGACGATGACTGCCCGGTCTTCCGTCTCAGCAATGTTGCGGAAGAAGTCGAACATCTTCTCAACAAACTGAGCCTGGGCGTCCCCGGAACCGCCCTGGGAAAGACGGTAAAGGAGGGAGCGGCGGGGCTTTTCATCGAAGTTTTTGAGGACTTCAGGGTCGAGGCCGTTCTCTTTGGCGATAGCATCGATGATACTGTCGTCGTAGATGTTGCAGTTCAGGACTTTTGCAAGCTCTTCGGCGATGACCGACCCTTTACTGCCGTGGTCTCTGGAAATGTGAACGATGATTTTCTGGGGCATGTGCGATTCTCCTTACAAATGGGCAATATAATTGAGGATGAGGTCGACGGCTCCGTCTACGCCCAGCTCTGTGGTGCTGATGACGAGGTCATAGTTGTCGACGCTCTTCCATTTCGTCTCGGAGTAGGTGTCGTGGAACCGCTGACGGTCCTTGTCGGTGTCGAGGATCTTTTTCTGGGCGGTCTCGTAGTCGATGCCGTAGTATTCCATGATGTTCCGGATGCGATTGGACATGCGGGCCGTGAGAAAGACGTTGACCACATTGGCGTTGTCCTGCAGCACGGTGCCGGCGCAGCGGCCGACAATGATGGCCCGGTCTTCGTTAGCGGCGATCTCTTCGATGCGGGCGAAGACCTGTTTGGTCAGCTCTTCTTCCAGGTCCGCAGAAACTCCCTGAGCGAGCTTGTAGAGCAAAGAGCGCTTCGGCTTCTCCTCGTACTCTTTCAGGAACTCTTTGTCAAGGCCGTGCTCTTCTGCGATCTCTTCGATGATTCTCTTATCATAGAGCTTGCAGTTCAGACGCTCCGCCAGCTTTTCCGCAACGACGTGGCCAAGGCTTCCGTGTTCTCTGGAAATGTGGATGATGACTTTCTCTTTCATGGTGTTCACCTCTTATCTAAATTTCAGTCAGCGGGTTCACTCTTTCTGATTCCATTGTAACGTAATTTCGGGCAAAATGGAAATCCTTATTTTTCGATTTTTTCTTCGGAATGTTTCCGTTCATGCAGGTGCTCGATAGCCTCTTCCAAAAGGGCAGATTCTCGGTCTTTGCGGGAGAGGAACGGAGTGAAGAGGAGCTTGATGACCCAGACGGCTATGCCGGCAAAGACGCTGAAAAGCGCTCCCATTTTGGCGGCCCCCTGGAGGGCTGCATCGGTATAGGCGGACTGGGCGATGAACAATGCCACCGTCAGGCCGACTCCGGCAATGGTGCTGGCGATGAGCACGTCAAAGTTGGACATGCCCTTCGGCAGACCCAGCTTCAGGCCGTTCCCGAAGAACAGGGTGAAGAAGGAGATCCCGAGGAATTTCCCGAGAATGAGGGAAGCCATCACAAGGAAGGTGAGGCCCGACATAGAGGACATGCGGACGCCGGCGTTGGCAAAGCCGAAGAAAAAGAGGCCGTAGTCGACGATGGGGGTGATGATGTGTTCAAAGGAATGAAGGGTCGAGCCCTTTTCCTCTGTTCCATTGTCCTTTGGCAGGAAGGGCACGATGAAGACCAGGGCAAGGGCGGGGCTGACGCCGGTCTTGAAGAGCCCGACCCAGCTGATGACTCCACAGACGAAGACATAGGGGAGCCAGGTGCGCACCTTCAGCTTCTTGAGCAGGAAGGCCAGGGCCATAGCGAGGACGACCAGCAGAAGGAACAGCGGCTGAATGGGTTTTCCCGGAGTGGGGTAGAAGACCGCGATGATGATGAGGCCGATGGCGTCATCGGCCACAGCCAGCAGCAAAAGGAAGCTGATGGCAGGGTGTTCCCGCCCGAAGACCAGTTTGGCAAAGAGCCAGGCAAGGGCAATGTCCGTGGCAGTACACATGCCCCAGCCGTTGGTCCATTCCGGCTGACCGACAAAATGGTTGAGGAGCAGGAACAGAGCGGCCGGACCTAAAATGCCGCCCAGGGTCCCCATGAGAGGGGTGACGGCTTTCTTCAGGGGGTTCAGGGAACCGCCGGGAGAGACGGCGTGGACGATCTCCACTCCGGCAGTGCCGAAGAAAAAGACCATGAACACGTTCTCCATGAACCAGGCAAAACTGAATTGCCCAAAGATCTGGTATTCTTCCGCAATGTGTTCGTAAAGGTGAGGGGCCGCATTGGCAAAGATGAGGGCGGCGACCACACCGAACACCAGAGGGAGGGAATAGCCCCGGATGATGTTGGCGCTGATGTCTTTGAAGCTGCGCGAAACGGACATGATGAGTCGGATTCCTTTCTGGATATTGATTCTTTGTATGATTTGACCCTTTTCAAATGAACAGATGGAGCGTATCCTTAGAATAGCTTTTTTGAAATGAGGGACTTTTTTGAAACGAGTATTGACGATCCAGGATATTTCCGGAGTAGGAAAATGTTCTTTGACCGAGGCCCTGCCCATTATCTCTGCGGCAGGCGTGGAATGCTCCGTCCTTCCGACGACGGTGCTGTCGACCCACACGGCCTTTGAAGGCTTCACCTTCC
>JAFUZN010000103.1 GCA_017476565.1 Clostridia bacterium | reverse complement strand
TGGAAAAAGTTCTTCGAAACTTCAAAAGAAATTTCAAGGGTTCTTTTCGTTCATTGATGTTTAATTTTCAAGGTCCACCCCTCTGTCAAAAGACAGAAACGAGGACACCCCTCGTCGGAGTGCTCACATATAATAACAAAAAGGTCTTTTAAATGTCAATGGTAATTTTTTCAAAAACACAACTTCTTCAAAGTGACCAAAATCGCAAAAAAACTTTCCTTGAAATTAGGTATTGTGTTCCACTCCCCCAAAACACCAAACCGGCCACAAAATATGCCTTTGGGCAAATTGCCAAAACCCAGCAAAAAATAAATATTTGGCACGAGTCAAAAAAGAAGTCCTTGAATCAAACTATCAAACTATTATATAATGTCCATTGCAAATGCCGGTGTGTTGGAATTGGCAGACGAGGCGGACTCAAAATCCGTTGGTGGTGACACCGTGCGGGTTCGACCCCCGCCACCGGCACCAAGAGAAAAAGAGCAGCGAAAGCTGCTCTTTCTTTTTTACTATTAAATGCTAATGATCCCAAACGCACTGAGGACGGAGCTGATCAGAATGATGACCAGGGCGACCGGCGCCAAAAACTTCATACTGAAGTTGTAGACCGGCTTACGGCGGAACTTCGAGTTGCGTTCGAATTCGTCGGCCATCGCCTTCAGTCCGATGCTGCGGGTGACCAAAATGCAGATGGCCAGCGCAGAGACAGGCATCATGACGGAGTTGGAGATGAAGTCCAGGAAGTCCAGCACCTGCATCCCAATGATCTTCAGGTTGCCGAGGGCACCGTAGCCGAGGGAAGCAAGAGAACCGAGGACGACCGAATAGACTCCAAAGATGAGGGTCGCTTTTTTCCGGCTCCACCCCAGCTCATCGGACAGGGTCCCCACGCAGGTCTCCGTCAGAGAGATGGCCCTGGTGAGGGCAGCCAGCAATACAAGGAGGAAGAAGACGATCCCCGCAGGGGTCCCAAAGCCCATGGACACAAGGACTTTCGGGATCGTAATGAACATGAGTGACGGACCCGCATTCAGCGTTTCGGGGTCGCCGCCGGAGAAGGCGAAGACCGCCGGGATGATCATGAGCCCCGCCAGAATGGCGATGATCGTATCGAACAATTCGATGGTCGTCGTGGAGTCTTCCAGGTCCTGGTTCCGGTCCACATAGGAGCCGTAGGTGATCATAATACCCATGGCCAGGGACAGGGAGTAGAACATCTGGCCCATGGCGCTGACAATGGTCATAATGGAGAAATTGTGGATGTTCGGGATGAACATATACTTGATGCCTTCGACGGCTCCCGGCCGTGTGCAGGAATAAATGGAAACGACTACGGCAAGGGCGATGAGAATGGGCATCATAATGCGGGACACTTTTTCCACACCGTTTTGGACTCCGCCGAGGATCACGACCAGCGTCAGAAGGACAAAGATGATGAAGAACAGTTCGGGCTGCAGGTTCGAGGAAATGTACCCGAAAAAGTAACCGTCCGCAGCCATTGCCTGAGTCTCTCCGGTACTATAGCCCACCAGGTACTTGATGACCCAGCCGCCGATGACCGCGTAGTAAGGACAAATGATGAAAGGGACCAGTGCATTGATCCAGCCGCCAAAGGACGCGGCCTTCGTATTACTGAAGTGTTTGAATGCGCCGATGGGGCTCTTCCCTGTCATCCGGCCAATGGCGGTCTCCGACATGAGAAGCGCATAGCCGAAGGTCAAAACCAAAATCAGGTAAATGGCCAGGAAAATACCTCCGCCGTACTTCGCGCAAAGGTACGGAAAGCGCCAAATATTCCCAAGACCGACCGCTGAAGCAGCCGCTGCCAGGACATAACCCATTTTTCCGGTGAAGCCGGAATTGTTCTGGGTTTTGACCGGTTTGGTTTCTTTCGAAGCCATAGTGAATGTTCCTCCTAATCACTCGAGATCTCACAAAACAAAACAGCCGCCGAAAACAGCGGCTGTTAAAAAGTTTATCAATACTGGGAATATCCGTCAAGGAATTCTTTGAGCCGTTCGGTCGCCTTCCCGAGAGTCCGCCGGTCGGGCAGGTACACGATGCGGAAGTGATCCGGTTTGTCCCAGTTCATGGCGGTGCCCTGGAGCATGAGGACCTTCTGCTGTTTCAAAAAGTCGAGGATCATTTGCTCATCATCCTTGATGTGGATCTTGCCAAGATCGATCCGCGGGAAAATATAGAAGGCAGCATCCGGTTTCACGGCGGAAAGCCCCGGAATATCGTTGATTGCATTGTAAATGAACTCCCGCTGTTCGTAGATGCGTCCACCGGGCAGCAGCAGTTCATCGACGCTCTGGTAACCGCCAAGAGCCGTCTGGATGACTTCCTGGCCGGGTACATTGGAGCAGAGCCGCATGGAAGACAGAAGGTTGAGACCGGTGATAAATCCCCCGGCATGCTTTTTGTTGCCGGAGAGGACCATCCAGCCCACCCGGAAGCCCGCAATGCGGTGGGACTTCGACAGGCCGTTGAAGCTGACGCACATACGGTCCGGCAAAAGGGAGCCCATCGCCACGTGTTTCTTGCCGTCCATGACCAGGCGGTCGTAGATTTCATCGGCAAAGACCATGAGGTCGAATTCCCGGGCAAGGTCCGCGATCTGCTCCAGCACCTCTTTCGGGTACAGAGCCCCCGTCGGGTTATTCGGGTTGATGATCACGATGCCCGTGGTGTTGGGCGTGATCTTCGAGCGGATATCCTTAATGTCCGGGTACCAGTTCTGCTGTTCATCGCAACGGTAATGGACGGGCTTGCCCCCCGCCAGTTTGATGGAGGCGGTCCACAGGGGATAGTCGGGCATGGGCAGAAGCACTTCATCGCCGTCGTTGAGGAAAGCCTGCATAGCCATGGTGATGAGTTCAGAGGCACCGTTCCCCGTATAAATGTCTTCCATGGTCACATTGGGAATGCCCTTCAGCTGGCAGTACTGCATAATGGCCTTCCGGGCACCGAAAATGCCCTTGGAGTCGGAATAGCCCTGGGCGTCCCGCAGGTTGTGGACCATGTCATGGATGATTTCATCGGGGGCATTGAACTGGAAGGGCGCCGGGTTCCCAATATTCAGCTTGATGATATCGATCCCGTTGTCCCGCATGCGGTTCGCTTCCTCCAGGACCGGACCCCGCACATCATAACACACGCCATCCAGTTTTTCAGACTTCTTCCATTCTCTCATGGGTCTCTTCCCCTCTTCCTTCCGCGATGTACTCTCTTCGTCTCTGCCGAGGACCCACTCCGGGGTCACTCCAAAGACTTCCGCCACTTTGGCGGCCGTTTTCCGGGAAGGTTCGTTCCTTCCGTTGACATATTGAGAGACCGAGCCCTTCGTCAGACCGGTCTTATCGGCAAACACCTGCTGGCTCCCACCGCACTCGCGGTCGATGAGCAGTTGGACGCGTTCATTGGCTGTGGCCATAAGATCACCTCTTTCGTTAAACTATACTCCGAAAGTTTAAACTTTTCAAGAGAAAACGCCCGAAAGTTTAAACTTTCAGGCGTCACAAGTTTAAAGTTTACAAACTGCAAGACTTACAGGGTACCGAAGATCCGGTCGCCGGCATCTCCGAGACCGGGGACGATGTACGCGTTCTCGTTGAGCTTCTCATCGAGGGCAGCGCAGATGATGTCCACGTCCGGGTGTGCGGACTGAAGAGCCTGGAGTCCTTCCGGAGCAGCGACGATCCCCATGAATTTGATGGACTTCGGGTTATACTTTTTGATCTGGTTGATGGCGTCCACAGCAGAGCCGCCGGTGGCCAGCATGGGGTCGAGGACGAACACATCCCGCTCTTCAATGTCCTGGGGCAGTTTGCAGTAATAGGGTACCGGCTGATGGGTCTCCGGGTCCCGGAACATGCCGATGTGGCCGACTTTTGCCGAGGGGACCAGGTTCAAAATGCCGTCGACCATGCCGAGGCCCGCCCGCAAAATGGGGACGATGGCCAGCTTCCGCCCCGCCAGTTCATTGGCGTTGCAGGGGCCGATGGGAGTCTCGATGAGTTTCGGCTGAAGGGGAAGGTCCCGGGTCGCCTCATAGCATTCGAGCATGGCCAGTTCCTCAATGAGAGCGCGAAACTCATTGGTGCCGGTATTCTTATCTCTCAGAATGGAGAGTTTGTGCTGGATGAGAGGGTGGTTAGTAATGGTGACAGTTCCCATAAATGATACTCCTGTTCGACAAATGGTAAAGTTTTCGTAACTCTATTATAAGACTTTTTTACTCGTTCTCAAGAGCCATGACCTTGTCGACACGTCTCTGATGCCGTCCGCCTTCAAAGTCGTTGTCCAGGAAAGCATCGACCAGTTCCAGAGCCAGGCCGGGGCCGACCACACGGCCACCAAAGCAAAGAACGTTGGCATCGTTATGAAGTCTTGTGAACTTGGCACTGAAAGTGTCCGAGCAGCAGGCGGCACGGATGCCGCCAACTTTGTTCGCTGCCATCGACATACCAATACCGGTGCCGCAAATGAGGAATGCCCGCTCGGCCTCCCCTGCTACGACGGCATCGCAAACGACCTTTGCGACATCGGAGTAGTCGATGGACTCGGGGCTGTAGCAGCCGTAATCCTTATACTCAACGCCTCTCTCTTCCAGGTGCTTCAGCACTTCCTGTTTCAATTCGTACCCGCCGTGGTCACAACCTACTGCGATCATACTTCCTGCTCCTTCCGCTTTTTCAGCTCCCGTTCCGCCTGAGGGGCCCTCAGATAGACCGGTAAAATATCGTCTGAACAGACCGGCTCAAAGCCCTCTGCCAGTTTTGCCTCTGCGCAGGCGGCCACCGCCGCCGCGTTCTGGTACCTCAGCTGCTCCGGTGCAAGGAAAACTTCCAACGCCGTCTCCTGAGCCGCTTCATAAACAAGCTCTGCGCCATCGCCCACGAACAGCACCTGCTGTCCCTTCTCCGCGATGTACGAGAGCAATTCCGAAATGGGAATGGCCCGGTCTTCCATGAGCCGTTCCGCTCTCCCCTCTTTCCACTGAAAAAGGGCGGTATAAACCTGGTTCCTCCGGGCGTCCATTGCGGGACAGATGAGGACGTCCTCGAGTCCCGGAAGCCCCTGGAAATTGTAGGCACAGGACTCCAGAGTAGAAACCGGCACACAGTTCTTTTTCTCCGAGAAAGCGAGCCCCTTCAGGGCCGCCACCCCAATACGCACGCCGGTAAAGGAACCGGGTCCCGCATTGATGGCAAAGGTCTCAATGTCGGAAAGAGGGACCTGTGCGTTTTGCAAAACGTTCTCCACCATAGGCACCAGGGTCTGACTGTGGGTAAGCCCCGTGTTGGTGTATGCGGAGCCGAGGACTTTTCCCTCTTCCAGGATGGCCACACTGGCGGGCTTCGCCGTGCAGTCAACTGCCAAAATCTTCATGAATGGTTGCTCCTGTGATCTGAAGGGTCCGCTCGTCGTCGCCGGGGCCCTTGAAAAACTCTACCCGCACCGTATCTTCCGGCAGGGCGTTTTCAATGTTCTCGCTCCACTCGACGGCCAGCACATACCCCTGGTCGATGTAGTCATAAAAACCGGTGGAGTCCAATTCGTCCCAGGTCGAAATGCGGTACATGTCAAAATGGGCCAGCGGAGGCCGCCCCCCATACTCATGGACGAGGGCAAAGGTGGGACTGGAAACCGCTTCCTCACAGTGAAGACCTCGTGCAAGGCCCCTTGTAAAGACGGTCTTCCCGCTTCCCATCTCTCCAAAAAAGGCGACGACCATGCCGGGTCTCAGTTCTGCCGCCAGGGCTTCTCCGAGGGCTTCGGTCTCCCCGGGCGATGTACTTTTGTATTCCCGCACACTGCCGCCTCCTTTTCGGTTTCGGTTTTGTTCCGCAAACATTCTATCGGTAATCTTGAAAAAATGCAACACTGCTCTTATAATGAATCTACTATATTCAGAACAACGACCCTTTCGAGGTGACATATGCAAAAAGTCAAAGACTATTTGTCTTATTTCTGGAAGAGCACCGACAAGCTCCTCCTGTTCCTGTGCCTTCTGGCTTCCGCCTTTGGTGTCCTCATGGTCACCAGCGCCACCTGGCATACCATGAAAGAAGGCGGGGTCATCCCCCGAGACTCTATAGTCATGATCGTGGCGGTCCTCCTCGGACTAATCATCGCCCTGGC
The DNA here is from genome assembly GCA_017476565.1 of Clostridia bacterium. Classification (GTDB taxonomy): domain Bacteria; phylum Bacillota; class Clostridia; order Oscillospirales; family Acutalibacteraceae; genus RUG420. The sequence continues at coordinate 10,136 of JAFUZN010000103.1, read as the reverse complement.
CATCTCACTGGTGGACATCGACATTTGGAGTCGCATGTGGTACATATGGGCCGGCGCCGGCATCTTATTGATGATCATCGTTTTCATCTTCGGCCAGGCCCCCTCCAACCGTTCCGACGCCCGGACCTGGATCAACTTAGGGTTCTTCCTCTTCCAGCCATCGGAGCTCGTGAAAGTCTTTTTCATCATCACTTTTGCCGTCCACCTGGACCATGTGAGGGAGGAACTGAATAAGCTCAGGAATGTGGCCCTGCTCGTGGGACACGCCCTCATCCCCTTCCTTCTGGTCGCCCGTTCCGGGGACGACGGTTCTGCCCTCGTCTTCCTGCTCATCGCCTTCATTATGATGTTCATTGCCGGCATCCGATGGCAGTACATTCTGGGCGTGTTCGTACTGGCAGCCGCGGCCATTCCCCTTATCTGGTTCCAGTTTTCGGACTTCCAAAAGCAGCGATTCATCGTCATCGTAGACCCGGACCGCTACCCCGCCACCGCTTACCAGCAGACCCTGGGGCTTCAGGCCATGAACAATGGCGGCATTTTCGGTAAAGGCCTCTTCAACGGGCCTTACACCCAAAGCGGCGCCGTTCCGGTCAGTGAGTCCGATATGATCTTCACGGTCGTCGGGGAAGAGCTCGGCACCATTGGCTGTGTTGTCGCCATTGCCCTCATCCTTTTCATCATTTTCCGGATCATTCGCGACGGAAAGACCGCGATCATGGGCCCCGCTCAGTACATCGCCTTCGGGGTCGCTTCCATGATCGGAATCCAGGCCTTCATCAACATTGCCATGGTCCTTCGGATCGGGCCCGTCATCGGCCTCACCCTTCCCTTCTACAGCGCCGGCGGCTCCGCGACTCTCAGTCTGTACATCGCCCTCGGCCTCATTTTCAGCATTTACCGAAGTGTCTACAGTCAGACTCAGGAGACGAACTTCCGGCTCATCGGCGTCCGTTCTCCCTTCGATGAGACCTTCCACGATACCGCTTCTTACAAAGAGCGGACCAAAGACCGTTCATCCACCTCCCGGTCAAAGAGAGAACTGGAACGGGACCGGGGCCGTCTCTCCCGAGAGAGTTCCAAAAAGACCTCCCGGAAAGCCCAAAAAGCAAAAGCGAAACCGGCCAAGAAGAAGGCTCCCAAGCGAAACGCCCCAGCCCCCGCGCCAAAGCGTCAGCACAGTGAGACCTACTTAAAACGCCACCGAGACGAATAAAACATCAAAAGCCACACCGAAATTGGTGTGGCTTTCGCTTATTTGCGGCTCTCTTTGTCGACGTCAAAGTCTCTGCCGTAAATGGGTTCCACGTCTTCCACCGGGAAGGGAACATTTTCCGGCAGGTAATAATCGATCTTGGTGATCTCCCCGCTGGTGGGACTCCGGTCTTCCCCGGTGGGCACCAGGACTTTGTCTCCCCGTCGGAGAGAATTATCGTTGGTAATGTAGTAAAAAGAGCGGCCGAGGGACGGGATCTTTACCGTGCAGTAGATGAGTTCTCCAGCTTTGGCTCCGTGGAGGTAAAAGCCCGGGTTGATGAGGTTTGTAAACATGGTCGCGATCTGCAGCCGCTGGGCGATCATACCGATGAACCGGGGCCAGGCATCGGGCAGGCAAGTCCGGCTGTAGTGCCAGAGGTACTGCTCCTGGGAGCCCTCATGCCGGTCTACGATCACCGTCAGCCGGGCGGGCTCAATGGGACACATGTCATCCATCATGAGCTGGGGCGTGTCCCGGAAGAACCGGTCCCACATGTCCAGCCCTACCGAGACCTCATTCATATTTTTATACTCCGTCTGACAATAGATGTCATCGGCAAAGCTGCGACGGTACCGAAGGGTCTGAGAGCGACGGTCGAGAGTCATCTCTTCCGTGTACTCCTGAGGGCCGAACTCGGTCTCTTCCATGGACTTATAGGTCATATAAAGAGTCTCAATGAGGTACGGGTCAATGAACTCCCCTTCCGGAGCCAATTCATCGACAAGCAGCAACAGTTCATCCCAGCCGGGAGGGTATTCCCCGACCCCTTCTGAGAGGACCTCACCACGGCCCTGTTCTTCGTAACGCAGAGACCAGACCACATCTTCCGGATGGTCGCTTCGGTAATGGGGCTCCAGGTCCCAAAGGTGCAGTCGAGACAGCCGCATGAGCCATTCGGTGCTGAGCTCATAGGGTTCCCCCGCTTTGACCCGAAGGTCCGGCATGGCGTTGAAAAGGCGGGCTTTATGATAGACCTTCCCTTCCTCCACCCACACATCGATTTGGGAATGGACCCCACCACGGGTCACATCGAAGAACATGCGCTTGAGCATCGTCTTTCTCCCTTCTAAGAGAAAAAGGGCTACTTTTTCCAAAGCAGCCCCTTTTGAATGTTTCCTTATGGACGTCAGCCGGTCACTTTACCGTTCTCGACATCGTAAGTAACGCCGTTGAAAACGACCTTACCGGAGAAGCCGAAGTTGACGGAACCGTTTTCCACATACCATTTGCCGAAATTGTTTTCTGCAATACCGGTGAAGGTGCCGACTTTAGCGCCATCTTTCTGAAGTTCCCAGTTACCGTCTGCGATTTTCGTCAGAGCGGCACCTTCCGGAACAGTGACCTGCGCGGAAGTGGTGGTTTCTGCAGCAACCGTGACTGTGGTAGTCTCTGGCGCAACAGTGGTCTCTTCAGTGATTTCCGTAACCGTCGTGGTCGGGGTCTCCGCTACTTCCGTCTTCTCTTTCTGGCCGTAAATGATACCAAGGACAAGAAGCAGAACGATGACGATACCGATGATGATTGCGGATTTGACTTCTTTGCTAAGACCTTTCATAATTACACTCCTTTTGTTCTGCAGGACGCTATTCCTTCCGTCCTGTTCTTGTGACATTATAAAGCATTGGACCCATAATTTCAATGTTCATAACAAGATTATTTTGACACTTTTAGCCTTGGCTAACTTCAGTTCCCCTTCTTATCTTTGAGGAGGGGTTTGATGGCTTTGTAGAGTTCACTGGCCTTCTTGTTGTCCTGGCTCTGAAACTCCCGGACGAGAGCATTGTTGATTCCCTGTTTCGTCTTGTACTTCAAAATGATCCGGGTCACTTTATCCGCTTCATTCTTGTCTTTCAGAATGGCGCGCACGTCTCTTGCCAGCTGGTCTTCCACTTTCGCTTCATCCCGTCCGGTCAGGTCGGAGACGAGAGCCACTCCCAGCCCCCGGTCTTTCCAGAAGGTGACAGCGCTTTTGAAGCCTTTATCCTGGGAGACGATGTAATAATGGTTCTTCGGAGCCATGGCGACAAGGTAGCCAAGGTAGGTGACGAGCTGGAAGTCAAGGGCATTGGGTTTCCCGGTCTTGACTTCGATGAGGTTGAACTGGGCCTTACAGGTATTGATCTTTCGATGCATACTGAAAGTCAGGGTATTGGCGTTTTCGCTGTAAAACAGGAAGACGACGTCCTTTTCCTGCAGGCCTTCAATGCCTTTGAGGCCCGCCAGCTTGACGTTTTCATAATCGATGAGATAGGTGTTCAGAATGGTTCCTCCTTAGAGTTTGCCGTGCCGATATTTTTCATTCAGCTCGAACAGCATTTCATAGAACCCGGCCGGAGGCAGCAACTGCTCCGACCCGGTGTCCATGGCTTCTTTCAGCTCGGAGAGTTTCCCGCAGCTGTAAAAGAAGTCTTCTTTGGACTGGAACACACCCGGGTTTGCATGCATGGCAATGGCGGCATAGACGTTCATGGGGTTGGCGGCACCGGGCAGGCGGACGATCTCCGCAAGGCGCATATTGCCTAAGGGGCCTTCCAAAATATCTTCTTCGTGAACGGTCTCCCAGACTCGCAGCTCTCTTCGAACATCCATCAGGACCTTCCCCATGAGGTTCTGGCCTTTCCAGTTTCCGGGTTTGTACTTTTTGTACTCTTCCATGGGAAGGCCGATTGCCCAGACGTCGTTGGCATCGGAGGCCTCAGCCAGAAGTGCATAGTGAGTGTCTTCCAGCTGTCGGTACAGTTCCTGGTTCTGAAGGAATTTCTGCCGAACGCCCCAGCGGGCCACTTCCTGACGGATCTCGGGCCAAAGGCGCTGATAGACTTCCTTTTCCTGGTCCATCCTACGGCGCATTCGGCGAATGCGGCGGGGCTCATCGGCCTGCATGACTTCCTCTTCTGCCGCTTCGTCGCCGCAGATGTGGGCTTTCATGAAGGTCAAATACTGCTCCGCATTGTCGAAGCGGTAATCCTCATATTGAAACGTTGAGGGGTACAGGTTCGACAAAAAGCCATATTCTTCTTCCGGTCTGTGGAAAAAAATGATCCGTTCGTCTGCCATAAATCGCACTCTCCTTACAGTTCTTGCCAGTTGTCAGGCAGCAGGACGCCGCCTTCGTGTCCCCTCTCTGGCGGTTTGTTCAGAAGGGCTTCCGGGAAAATGGTCAGCATCTGCTTGAGGATGCCGATGATCTTGCCCTGGTCCTCCGGAAGCATCCCGTCGAAAGGAATGGGGTTCGAGGGGTGTAGTCCGTAATAATAGGTGTGCTCCAGTTTGAGGGCGGACAGCATCTCGATCTCTTCCGCGATGAGCTGCCCATAGGTATTATCTTGGAAGTCCTGTCGCTCCAAGATCTCGTAGAGCTCACTGCCGGGCAGGGAGTAAAGGGAGGTCGTGAAGAACAAATAGGGTTTGACGGTGTTGAGGAGCTTTGCATTGGCCGCTGCCAGTTCATGGTACTCCCCATTCCCCAGGGCACCCATAATGATGTTCATCGAGAACTCCATACCGGCTTCGTTCAGCTTTCCGCACTGCTCATAGACCTCGTCTACATGGTAACCCTTATGGAACATATCGAGGACGGAGTCTACGGCGGACTCGATGCCGATATTGATCTGGTTGAAGCCAAGACTTCGCAGGTACTTCAGGTCCTCTACCGACTTCCGATAAAGGTTCGGCAGGTGGCAGAAGCAAGAGATGGTTTCGCACTCCGGGAAGTAGTATATCACTCTTTCCACGATTTGTGCCAGTTTCTCTGTAGACAGGACAAAGGGGTCCCCGTTGACCAGGAACAGCCGGGGCAGGAAACGGACGCTGTTGCGAAGCTCATAAAGGTCCGCTTCGACCTCTTCCATGGGACTGACCCGGAAGGGGACACTGCGATACATGGAACAAAAGCTACATTTGTTGTAACTACAGCCATCGGTCACCTGTAACAGGGGCGTATTCTCTTCAAAAGCAGGTCGAAAGACCGGGGGTGTGTAATGCATACTTGTCCTCCTTTTCGGAATACCTCACTATAAGTATACGTTTCCCTTGAAGCGAATTCAATAAAGGCTTCCATTACATCAATAAAAAATTGTGCACGACCCATTGAAAAAAGTTGCAGGTTTGCTATACTAATGATTGTTATCAAAGAACTTTTGTGAGAGGTACTTGTTATGGGAATCTTCAACCAGCTCTTCGGCTCCGAGCCAAAAGCTCCTGAGCAGAACGAGAGAGAGGAAAAACTGCAGTCTATTATCAAAGAGGGCAACGACTTCATTCGTGCCAATCGAGATGCCAGCTATGCGGTCATCATGCAGAAAGAGGCAGAGATCGAAGCAGAGTGCAAAAAGCTTCATGGCTATTTTTATAAGGAACCGGATGTCCAGCTCATCCTGAAAGAACTCCAGGAAAACTACCAAATGGACGAAGGCACCCGTTTCTCGGTCAACAAAAAGGGCAACCGGATTCTCAACTACAGAGGAGAATAAAGAATATCAAAAAAGAGCTCGGCATTCCGCCGAGCTCTTTTCTGTTTGTTCAAAGGACCAGATGTTTTGGAACGCCGCCGGCGGTATGCTTGGAGAGAGACCCCAGAACCAGCGGGTGAGCGTACTCACGGAAATCGGAAGAGACATAAGTGCCGTCTTTGATGATCCAGTCAAGAGGTACTTTCTTCTCGACATTGGCAATGTCGTGGATATCGTGGATGCCGTAGTCTGCCACATAGGGAGTCCGCTTCAGAACTTCGATGGTGATCATCTTACCGGTCTCCCCTCTCATGGCCGCTTCACAGCCTACGTAACCGACGTTATAGGCTTCGTCGATGTCCGTGCGGGAGGCCAGGTGAGTGGCACAGCGCTGGAGGATCGAGAACTCGATGGTACGGGTCTTGTACCCGATCTGTTCCGCGATCATGTTGGTCAGAACCTTGCCGGCACCGGACAGCTGCCGGTGACCGAAGGCGTCGACGAAGGTGGCGTCGTTGCCCAGCTCACAGACGAGAGTCCCGTCCGCCAGTTGGATCCCTTCCGAAATGGCGATCACCACAGACTTTTTGATGGTGGTCAGGTCCTTGACCCGGTGAATGAAGGCATCGGGGTCGAAGGCAACTTCCGGCAGGTAGATGAGGTCCGGGCCGTCGCAGTCCGAGTCATCGGCCAGCATGGAGGAGGCGGTCAGCCACCCTGCATTTCGTCCCATGATCTCAACGACGCAGAGTTTCGGTTCCGAAGCACCGAAGGACTCATTGTCCCGGATGATCTCTTTCATGGAAGTGGCGATGAACTTTGACGCAGAACCATACCCCGGAGTGTGGTCCGTCACCGGCAGGTCATTGTCGATGGTTTTCGGGATCCCGACGAATTTTTGACTCTTCCCGTGGGCAGCGGCGTAATCGGACAGCTGTTTGATGGTGTCCATGGAATCGTTTCCGCCGATGTACAGGAAGTATTCGATATCGTATTTCTCCATGAGAAGGAACATCTTCTCATAGACGTCTTCGTTTCCTTCGATTTCCGGCAATTTATAACGGCAGGAACCGAGGAACGCAGAAGGAGTTCGTTTCAGAAGGGACAGTTCATAAAGGTCCGAGAAGTACTTGTCCATGTCGATGACATCGTCATTGAGGAAGCCCTCAATGCCGTGGTGCATGCCATAGACCTTCTTGATGCCATGGTCCTTGGCGGCGCGAATGGCACCGGCAAGACTCGAATTGATGACAGCGGTGGGACCGCCGGACTGTCCAATGATCACATTACCCATATGTTTTCGCAGCCTCCGGTATTATTCGTCGTCAAACTGGATCTTGTCCCGGTCGACCTTTCCGGACATGGGCATTTCCGAGATTTTGATATCTTCCCGTTTGATCTTGTTACCCTGGATCTTGTCCCCGGTGGAGGAACCGCTCGAGGAAGTAGACGTCGTCGTGGAGGTGGTCTCCAGGCCGAACTCTTCTTTGATGTTCTTGACCGCTGCCTTTTGCAGTTTTTCAACGACATTCAGCTCCTGGCCCATCTTCTGGGCGATCTGAGCGGGAGAGTTCCCCTCTTTCAGGAGTTTCAGCATCGTGTTGACATTGACCTCATCTTTGAGATCGTTAGCAGTGTCCTGGACGATCTCCTGGGCAAGGCGTTTGAGGTCGAGGTTCTGAAGGTTGTCGAATAAAGCCATGGTATGACTCCTTTCCAAAATTCATTCAGTTTCAGTTTACACCAGCCTCTATAAAAAAGCAAAATGTTTCCCCACAACGAGAAAAGACCCACCTTGCGGCAGGTCTTTTGCTCTACAAACACACAAACAAAAATCAGAAAGGAGAGAAAAATCATTGGAAATTCGATGACTTCCTCCTAATGACATAGATATTGTATCATGCAGCTCGCCTGTACACAAGTTACAGGAGTGTTACAAAGACACCTGTCAATCTCTTCCAGAACTTTCTCGTATCGACAAGGGTTCTTTCTTTATGATAGAATACAAGGAACAGGAGGAACGTCTTATGAAACAGAATGTGAAAACCAAACTGATCATTGCCCTGGTCCTTCTCGTCATCCTGGCAGCCCTCATTGCAGGGTTCTTCCTTTCCCGCCGGGGAGACGGAGAAGTCCGCAGCGCTTATGATATCACCAAAACCACCACCGCCCCCGAAGAGACCACAAAGCCGGCCACGAAGAAAGTCGTCGTCCCCGGCGCCTATGTCCCCATCCTGAACCGGTACCAGGACGCTCTGGAAGCGAAGAGCAACCTCTATGCCCTGCGCAAAGCCGGACTCAGCACGCTTCTGACCGAGGCATACGACGGCGAAGACGCCCAGAAGAACGTCGGTTTCTACGTCGATGACTACAACGACGATGGAACCACAGACCTCGTCATCGGTTTCGTGGAAGGTTATCAGCACTACCCCTACGCGGTCCTCGACTATTACACCATCGACAACGACGGGAATGCCGTCAATGTCTTCCAGTCCCAGCCGAGAGACTATTACACCGCGGTCACCAAAGCCCGGTTCCTGGAAAAACTTTCCGACCGGAAGCAATACACCGCCTGGTACCTCTACGGCCTCAACAACAACGGCACGAACCTCACCTTCTCGGAAGGCCTTCTCAGAGACTATACCGCCAACAAAGAAGAGCCCTGGTTCAAAGCCGGCGACCTGGACGGCAAGACCGCTAACGACAAACACCTGAAGACCGATGCCGGCAAGAACCGGCAAAAGCAGCTGGACAACGCCCGCGTCCAGCTCGACTACACGGCCTTCTCCAAGTATAACCGGGCCAATAAAGCGAAATGAGTTCTTTAGTCACCAGCACCGGGTACCGGTATGAGAAAGCGTTCCAAAAGTCCCTCGAAAAATACCCGACCCTTTCCCGCATCTCCTGTGCCGCCACCTTTGGCATTCCGGGTCTCGATCACACGAAGGTCGACTCGGGACTTTGCGAATGCATGACGCCCCAGGGCATTTGCGTCGCAGGGCCCTATGTCCTCATCACGGCTTACTGCAACATCAAAAAGTACCGGGAAGAACTGGAAAAGCACAAAGACAAAGGTGACAACCCGGCCAGACTGGAAGCGGCCAAAGAGCACACCCAGCACAAGTCGGTCATCTACGTAGTCGATAAGGAATCAAAAGAGCACATCGCCACGGTCGCCTTACCGGACTGCAACCACGTGGGGGGCATCTCCTTTGACGGCACCTTCGTCTGGGTTGCCAAGGACACCGACCAGAAGATGAGCGCAGTCCTCTTCTCCGAACTGCAGCGGGTCATCGACTACGGTCACGGCAGTGTCCGGTACATCACGACCCGAAAGATCCACTGTAACGCGATTTTCACCATCACTTACAAAGACCGCATGTGGGTCGGCAACTCCTATTCCAAAAAGGAGGGCACCATGGTCTGCTTCCGGGTGAAGAACGTCCTCGGTGTCCCCCGCCTCCAGAAAGAAGGCGAGATCGAAATGCCGATCCTCGCCCAGGGGGCAATGCTCGCAGACATTGGAGACAAGACATACCTCGCCATTTCCGTCTCCGGCGGCCGGGTCAACCCCTCGAAGGTCTACCGGTATGAAGTGGACCTCTCCAGACTGGAGAAGGGCAAAGTCCTGAAGCTCGCCGACTGCAAGGCTCTCGAGACTTTGGAGCTTCCGCCCATGATGGAGGAGATCACCATCGACCCCGAGACCCTGGCAGTCTACACCCAGTTTGAAAGCGCCTCCTCCCCCTACAGTGCGGTGGAAGGCAACCCCTGTAAAGCCATCGTCGACCGGGTCTGCATCAGCGGTCTGAAGGACTGGTTCCCCGAAGTCTACTAGGCTTTTTGGCTTGATCGGGTTCCGTCAAAAAGTTGCCCCGCCGCTTGTCAAGCCGAGCCCCCGCGTGCTTATAAAGCATTGCATCGCTCCCCCCTTCACGTCGTGGCAAACTTTTCTCCTCCCCTGAATAAACTGTGAGCCAAAATGCAAAACAGAAAGCAGCAATAATATGAAACGTATTCTAAGTATTCTATTTTCTCTCCTTCTTTTAGTCGGTGTTTTCTCCGGTTGTACGGTGACAACGGAACCGACCGGTTCGACTGCGGAAGTTGGAATTACAAAGGATGGGAGCTATACCTCCAAAGACGCTGTAGCCCTCTACCTTCACACTTACGGGGAACTCCCCTCCAACTTCATTACGAAAAAGGATGCCGAAAAACTCGGCTGGGACGGCGGGTCTCTGGACGCCTATGCGCCGGGCAAGTGCATTGGCGGGAGCTACTTCGGGAACTATGAAGGAAAGCTGCCGAAGAAAAAGGGGCGGACGTACCATGAGTGCGACATTGACACCCTTGGAAAGAAGAGCCGGGGCCCGAAGCGCCTCGTCTATTCCACCGACGGCCTCATCTACTACACGCCGGACCACTAC
>JAFUZN010000102.1 GCA_017476565.1 Clostridia bacterium | reverse complement strand
TTCATCATCTTCGTGGACGACCTGTCCTTCCGAAAAGACGATGACAACTTTGCGACCCTGAAGGCGATCCTTGAAGGCTCGGCTTCCGTAAAAGCTCCCAACACGGTCATCTATGCAACCTCCAACCGGCGGCACCTCGTTCAGGAGAGCTTCGCCGACCGGGAAGGGGATGACGTCCACCGGAACGATACGATCCAGGAAACGATGTCTCTGTCGAGCCGATTCGGTCTGACGATCCTCTTTAATAAACCCTCGAAACCGGATTACCTCGCCATTGTGAAAGCCCTGGCCGATTCCAAGGGTATCCATATGGAGGAGGCAGAACTGGAACGGGAAGCCACTGCTTTTGCCATCCGCAAAGGAGGGGCTACCCCGCGGGCTGCCGAACAGTTCACCGACAGTCTGCTGACGAAATGATCCAATAAGATCCAATAAAATGGGCGACTCGAATCTACCCGGTCCTACCGGAGTGGAGGCGGGTCGTTCTTTATTGTCTTTATAATTAAAAGGTGCTATAATATTTTGAATATTTTATAGAGTGGGAGTTTGCCCGCTTGAGAGAAGGAGGGGCATCGTGAGGATCCTAGGCATCGACCCGGGGTACGCCATCATCGGATGGGGCATTTTGGACTACGAAAGGAACCGGTTCTCGGTGGTGGACTACGGCGCCATCACGACCCCCGCCGGCATGGCCTTTCCGGAGCGGCTCCAGTGCATCGACAACGATATGCGCTACCTTTTGAAGAAATACGAACCGGAAGTCCTCTCCATGGAAAAACTGTTCTTTACGAACAACAAGACTACGGGCATCGATGTCGCCCAGGCGAGGGGGGTCCTGCTTTTGGAAGCCTCTAAAGCTGGCCTCGACATCCACGAGTACACGCCCATTCAGGTCAAGCAGGGTGTTGTCGGCTATGGCAAGGCGGAGAAGAAACAGGTCATGGAAATGACCCGGGTCATTTTGAACCTGCCGGAAGTCCCGAAGCCCGATGACACCGCAGACGCCCTGGCGCTGGCTATTTGCCACGCCCACGTGGGGGGCTCGACCCTCGGGGCCCTCGAACAAAATTCCAAGAGACCTCTGAAAGTCCGAAAGGGTATTTAGTATGATTTACAGCTTGACCGGCGAACTGGTCTATTCCGAGCCCAACGTGGCGGCGGTGAACGTCAACGGCATCGCTTTCCAGTGCGATATTTCCCTCAATACGTTCCAGCACCTGGGCAGTGTGGGGAGCACCGTTACCCTTTACACTTACATGAATTTCAAACAGGACGGCGTCGACCTCCTGGGCTTTTACGACCGGGCGGAGAAAGATGCTTTCCAGATGCTCACCAGTGTCTCCGGTGTGGGTCCGAAGGCGGCTCTGGCGGTCCTTTCGGAAATGGACCCGGCCAAACTGACCCTGGCCATTGCGGCGGGGGACTATAAAGCGATCACCCGGGCGAAGGGCGTCGGGCCGAAAGCGGCCCAGCGGATCGTCCTGGAACTCAAAGATAAAGTGGCCAAGAACCTGGACGGCAGCGCCGGCTCCGAGACCTTCGTGGCGGCTGCGTCCACCGCCGCTCCCGGCAGCAGTGCCGCGGACGCGGTCGGCGCCCTGGTCATGCTGGGGTACAGCCAGTCGGAAGCGGCTGTGGCCGTGGGGAAACTGGACCAGACCCTTTCGACGGAGGACCTCATCAAGCAGGCCCTGAAACAACTGACTTAAGGAGAGAACAATGTTCACGGAAGATATGGATTTTGAAAGCCGTCTTGTGACGCCGGAATTCACCGGCGGGGAAGACGACTCTTTGGAACTCTCCCTTCGGCCCCGGGCCCTGAAAGACTATCTGGGTCAGGAAAAGGCGAAGGAGAACCTGAAAGTCTATATGGATGCCGCGAAGGGCAGAGGAGAATCCCTCGATCACGTCCTTCTCTACGGCCCTCCCGGTCTCGGTAAGACCACCCTCGCCGGCATCATTGCCGCCGAGATGGGTGTGGACATTCGGGTCACCTCCGGTCCCGCCATTGAAAAACAGGGGGACCTGGCGGCTCTGCTCACGAACCTCAACGAAGGAGATGTCCTCTTCATCGATGAGATCCATCGCCTCTCCCGGCAGGTGGAAGAGATCCTTTATCCCGCCATGGAAGATAACGCCATCGATATCATCATCGGCAAAGGGCCTTCCGCCCGGTCCATCCGACTGGAGCTGCCCCACTTTACTCTGGTAGGGGCCACCACCCGGATGGGGCTTCTGTCGGCCCCTATGAGGGACCGCTTCGGGGTCATTCTCCGGCTGGAACTCTATTCTCCGGAGGAACTGGCTCAGATCGTCAAGCGCAGTGCCCAGATCCTCGGCATCGAGATCGACCCGGAAGGGGCAGAGGAGATCGCCTCCCGGTCGAGAGGGACCCCGCGGATCGCGAACCGGCTCCTCAAACGGGCGAGAGATTTCGCAGAAGTCATTGGCGACGGGGTCATCACCAAAGCCGATGCCGACCTGGCCCTCTCCCGAATGGAGATCGACCCCCTGGGGCTCGACAACATTGACCGCACTCTGCTGACGGCCATGATCCGCAACTATAACGGCGGACCGGTAGGCCTTGACACCATTGCCGCTGCCATCGGGGAAGACGCCACCACCATTGAAGACGTCTATGAACCCTATTTGATGCAGATCGGCTTCCTGTCCCGGACACCCCGGGGACGGATGGTCACCCCGGCCGGTTACCGACACCTGGGACTCCCGGAACCCGGTGCCGGAAACGGGGCAGACGACGACCAATTACGACTGTAAGGAGACGGAAGGACCCATGCGGTATTCCCAAGACTGGAACGACTACGAACTGCTCGATACCTCTGACGGCGAACGTCTGGAACGATGGGGAGAGACGATCCTCATCCGGCCGGACCCCCAGGTCATCTGGAAGACCCCGAAGAGCCACCCTCTCTGGAAGAAGGCCGATGCCCGTTATCACCGCAGTACCAAAGGCGGCGGGCAGTGGGAGGTCTACCGGAATTACCCGGAAGAGTGGAACATCACCTATAAAGATCTGACATTTAAAATCAAGCCCATGGGCTTCAAGCATACGGGACTGTTCCCGGAACAGGCGGTCAACTGGGACTACCTGCGGGAAGTCATCACGTCCTCCGGCAGGACAGACGTGAAGGTCCTGAACCTCTTTGCCTATACCGGCGGAGCTACGGTGGCAGCCTTGAAAGCCGGTGCTGCGGTCACCCATGTGGACGCTTCCAAAGGCATGGTCGCCTATGCCAAAGACAATGCCCGGCTTTCCGGCGTTGCAGACGGAAAGGTCCGCTGGCTCGTGGACGACTGCCTCAAGTTCGTCCAGCGGGAGATCCGCCGGGGCAACCATTACGACATCATCATCATGGACCCGCCTTCCTATGGCAGGGGGCCCGGCGGGGAGGTCTGGAAGCTGGAGGAGAAAGTATTCGAATTCGTCTCCACTTGCGAACAGGTTCTCTCGGAAGACCCTCTCATGGTCCTGATCAATTCCTATACCACGGGCCTCAGCCCCTCTGTCATGCAGTACATTTTAGGCAGTACCGTTGTGCCGAAACACGGCGGCTCTGTCACCTGCGACGAGATCGGCCTGCCCACCACCCAGACCGGCCTGTGTCTGCCCTGCGGGGCCTCAGCCATCTGGAGAAACGTCTGACTCTGAAAGGAGTCCTTATGAGCGAAACGAACAAAGAAGCGGTCATCCGCCTGCGCGGAGTCAGCTTTACCTACGATGAACTGCCGGAAGGTATCTCGGAAGCCGAGGCCCGGGCAAAAGGCGCCCCCATGGCGGTCGATGCTCTGGACCTGGACATTTACGACGGAGAATGCGTCGCGGTCCTGGGACACAACGGTTCCGGCAAGTCCACTTTTGCCAAACTCTGTAACGGCATTCTGGTGCCGGACTATGGCGATATACTGGTTTACGGCATCAACACGAGGGAAGAGGACCGGCTTTTGGAACTCCGCCAAAAAGTGGGCATGGTGTTCCAAAACCCCGATAACCAGATCGTGGCCACCGTCGTTGAAGAAGATGTCGCCTTCGGTCCGGAGAACCTGGGCTTCCCTCCGGAAGAGATCAGAGCCCGTGTCGACAGCGCTCTGAAAGCGGTCCGCATGTACAAGTACCGGGGCCACGAACCCCACAAACTGTCCGGCGGACAAAAGCAGAGAGTGGCCATCGCCGGCATCCTTGCCATGAAACCCGAGTGCATCCTGTTCGACGAGTCCACCGCTATGCTGGACCCGAAAGGCCGCCGGGACATCATGCGGATCATCCGGAAGATGCACGACGAGATGAAAAAGACCGTCGTGTACATCACCCATTACATGGAAGAAGCGGCGTTGGCGGACCGGGTCATCGTGATGGAAAACGGAAAAGTTATTTCTGACGGTACCCCGGTAGAAGTCTTTTCCGACATCGACCGCATCCGGGCCGTGGGCCTGGACGTGCCGGAAGCCACCGAACTGGGGGCACTGCTTCGGGAAGAGGGCATGGCCCTTCCGGACATTCTGACCACTGAGGACTGCATCGAAGCCCTCGCCAATACTTTGACAGTCAAAGGAGCATAACCTTGGCGATTCTGAAGACGGAACACCTGACATACTCCTATTCCACGGGCACCCCCTTCGAGGTGACCGCGATAGAAGACATCGATCTCGAAATCGAGACCGGAGAACTGGTGGCGGTCATCGGCCACACCGGCTCCGGGAAAAGTACGCTCATCCAGCACTTCAACGGCCTTCTGAAACCGAAGGAGGGGAAAGTGTATGTGGACGGGCAGGACATTTGGGAAAGCAAGAAGACCCTGCGGGCCAGCCGGTTCGCCGTGGGCCTCTGCTTCCAGTACCCGGAATACCAGCTCTTTGAGGAGACGGTGTATAAAGACATTGCCTTCGGCCCGAAGAACATGAAACTCTCTGAAGAAGAGATCGATCGGAGAGTCCGGGAGGCGGCACGCTTCACCGGGGTCCCCGACGATATGTTGGAAAAGAGTCCCTTTGACCTCTCCGGCGGTGAGAAGCGTCGGGTCGCCATTGCCGGTGTCATGGCCATGGAACCGAAGATCCTCATTCTGGACGAACCTACAGCGGGTCTCGACCCGAAAGGCCGGGACACCATTCTGGGCCTTATTCAAAACTACCGGGAGGAGACCGGACGCACGGTCATGATCGTCTCCCACAGTATGGACGATGTGGCAAAAATCGCCACCAAAGTCCTGGTCATCAACGACAAACATGCCGCCATGTACGGCACTGTCGATGAAATCTATGAACGGTCCGAAGAGCTGATCGCTATGGGGCTCGACGTGCCCCAGGTCACGAAAGTGTTCTTAGGGCTTCGGGAAAAAGGGATCCCGGTCCGTACGGACATCTATACCGTGGAACAGGCCCGGGCTGAACTTCTCGACCTTCGGGCGAAGGGGGTGGTCGCATGGTAAAAGACATCACCATCGGCCAGTATTTCCCCGGCCGGTCGGTCATCCATAAGCTGGACCCTCGGATGAAACTGGTGCTGACCCTGTTCTTCATCGTTTTTATCTTCGTCTGCCACAATTTCTGGTCCCTGGGGCTCATGGTCGTGACCCTGGGCCTGGTGGTGGCTCTGTCCCGTATTTCCATTAAGACCATTCTGAGAGGCATCAAACCCGTCGTCATCATCATTCTCTTTACGGCGGTGCTGAACCTCCTTTACATCCGTACCGGCGACCTGATTTGGGAGTGGAAGTTCCTCCACCTTTACACCGGCGGTATTTACACAGCCAGTTTCATGGTGGTCCGTATCCTGGCCCTCATCGTCGCCAGTTCCATGCTGACCTACACGACATCGCCCACCCTGATCACCGATGCCATCGAGCGGCTGCTGTCCCCGCTGAAATTCATGCGGGGCGGCGTCCACACCATCGCCATGATGATGACCATCGCTCTGCGGTTCATCCCGACCCTCATTGAGGAGTTCGACAAGATCACCAGCGCTCAGAAGGCGAGGGGGGCGGACCTGGAGACCGGGAACATCCTCGAGCGGACCCGGGCTCTCATCCCGGTCTTTATCCCCCTGTTCATCACCAGCTTCCGCAGAGCCTATGAACTGGCCTATGCGATGGAGTGCCGCTGCTACCACGGCTATGAAGGCCGGACCCGTATGCGGCAGATGAAACTGGAGGCACGGGACTATGTGGCCCTGCTGCTCATTGTGGTCGTCATGGCCGCCATTATCCTTCTGAATCATTTCTTTGGGAAATTAGTATGAGAACCTTACTTTTGACCCTGCGTTTCCTCGGGACCAACTACCATGGGTGGCAGGTCCAGGAGAATGCGAAAAGCATCCAGGAACAGGTGCAGGATGCCGTAGAGGCCCTGTTTGGCACCCGAGACCCGGTGACGGGCTGTTCCCGGACAGACACCGGGGTCCATGCGGAAATGTTCTGCTGCACTCTGCGTACCGAGAACGAGATCACCTGCTACCGGCTTTTCGCGGGGATGAATGCCAAACTCCCGCCTGACATTGCGGTCTCTGACTGCATCGAGGTACCGGAGGACTTTCACCCGAGGTACGATGCCACCGCCAAGCAGTACCGGTATCGGTTCTGGAACGGAAAGGCGCGGAACCCTTTCTGGGAGGACCGGGCTTACTATGTACACCCGAAACTGGACCCGGAGCGTATGAATGAGCAGGCCAAAGCCTTCCTCGGGACCCACGACTTTACGTCTTTTACGAACAGCAAAGAAGTCATCAACGACAATGTCCGCACGGTGCGTCGGGCAGAAGTCTTCCGGGAAGGGGAGTCCATCGTCTTCCTGGTGGAAGCGGACGGCTTCCTTTACAACATGGTCCGCATCATGGCGGGGACCCTCCTGGCCATCGAAACCGGAAAACGGGAAGAGGGGAGCATCCCCACCATTTTGGAGGCCCGGGACCGGAATGCGGCCGGAAAGACGGCACTTGCCTGTGGGCTTTACCTGCACCAGGTCTTTTATGAAAACCACGAACACCTGTTTGAACCCCGATGAGAGGAGGACCCTATGGAATCATTGAGCAATCTTTTCCGGGGCAATGTCTCGGAGGGGACGAAGCGGGTCTTTCGATTCGCCGCTGTTGTCATTCTTATCCTGATGCTCCTCATCATCGGTCTTTCCCGTGTAAAGGGGACCACCACTTCTTCTGTCCGGGACAGTTACCATAATTTCTTCTCTTCCGTCGGACGGGGAGAAGGGTACCCTTATCAGATCAATTCCAGTTCCGTGAAGAAAGTGGACGTTTTGAACGGGGACCTCTATATCCTCTATAATGACCGTTCGGTCACCCTGGACGGCTCCGCCAAAGAGATCCGCTCCTTCGAGCACTCCTTTGCCACTCCTGCAGTCTCCATCAGCCCGGACCGGGCACTGGTCTATGACCGGGGCGGCAACCGATTCCGGGTGGAGAACCGGACCGAGAGCCTCTTTGAAAGCGCCACCGCAGAGGGTGAGGACATCATTACCGCCAGCATCGGAAAAAAGGGGAACATCGCCCTTGGGACCCTGTCCGGGTCCGCCACATCGCGATTGACGGTATGGAACTCCGTCTACGATAAAAAACAGTTCGTCTGGAACTGCTCCGACTATTCCATCACCTCGACGGCCCTTTCCGATAACGGAAAGTACGTGGCTGTGTCGGTCATGGGA
>JAFUZN010000101.1 GCA_017476565.1 Clostridia bacterium | reverse complement strand
GTCGTCACTGCTGTCCACATCGGTGCCGAAATAGCAGGCATGTTTGAAGGGCGGCGCTGAGACCCGCATGTGGACCTCCTTCGCCCCCGCTTCCCGCAGCAGTCGGACGATTCTGGCACAGGTAGTGCCCCTTACAATGGAGTCATCGATCATGACGACCCTCTTCCCCGCAATGTTTTCCCGAATGACATTCAATTTGATCCGGACCGCGTCTTCCCGCTGGGACTGGGAAGGCTGGATGAAACTGCGTCCGATGTACCGGTTTTTGATAAAACCGATTCCGTAAGGGATCCCGCTTTCCCGGGCGTAGCCGAGGGCGGCATCCAGCCCGGAGTCCGGGACCCCGATAACAACGTCCGCCTCTACCGGGTGCTCTTTCGCGAGGAACTCTCCGGCCCGAATGCGGGCACGGTGAACAGATGCCCCGTCCAGAACGGAGTCCGGTCGGGCAAAATAGATGTATTCAAAGACACAAATGCTGGTCTTCTCTTTCGGCGGACAGTAGTTCCGAATCGACCGAAGCCCTTCCGAAGAGATGACGAGGATCTCCCCCGGCAGTACATCGCGGACGAATTCTGCTCCTACCGTGTCGAGGGCACAGGACTCGCTTGCCACACACCAGCCGCCCTCCGGAAGCTTTCCAAGGCTTAAGGGGTGGAACCCGTTCGGGTCCCGAAAGGCGATGAGCTTGGTTGCGGTCATGACAAGGCAGGAATAAGCCCCCTTGAGGGACGCCATAGTCTTCTCCACGGCTTCTTCCGTGCTCTTGGAGGTCAGCCGGTTGGAGACGATGCTGTAGGCAATGGACTCCGTGTCCGAAGTCCCGTGGAAAATACCCCCGGAGAGTTCGAACCCCTGTCGGAGTTCGGACGCATTCACCAGGTTTCCGTTGTGGGCCAGAGCAAGGTTCCCCTTGATGTGGCGGATGACCAGGGGCTGGATGTTCCCAAGGTCCTTTCCGCCGGTGGTGGAATACCGCACGTGGCCGATGGCCATGTTACCGCTCCCCAGAGCCTCCAGTTTCTCTTCCGAGAACACATCGGGGACCAGGCCGTTACCCTTTTTATGGGTGAAGACACCGTCGTCGTTCACCGCAATGCCACAAGCCTCCTGCCCCCTGTGCTGAAGAGCATAGAGGGCAAGGTAAGCAGTTTGTGCGACATGGGTCGTTTTGGTTTCAAAGACGCCGAAGACGCCACATTCTTCATGGATCGAATCGAATTTCATATCTTACAGCAGGACGATGCCGTGCTCGAGACACTCCTCTCTCATCTCTTCGGACCAGAGCGCACACTGGACTTCCCCCGATGTGGGCCGTGACCCGGTCCAGGTTCAAAGCTAAAAAGGAGAAAGGCGTCCCGATGTGATCGGAACGCCTTCGCTCTTTCTCTTGGCTAAAAGTCTACACCCGAACTTCGGGCTTGTCAAGACTTTCCAGCAGTTTATTGAAAATGTACAATTCAGGATTTTCATATCTTGAGGAAAACAACCTCAAATCGTCTTGTGTCCCTTCATATAACGAACACCGACGACATAGATATTTGCAGCCCGAGGCTCTTTGGTCTTGATCCGGAAATTGCTGTCCGGCCCCACCAGAATGAGGGTGCCTTTGGAGGAGTAGGACACATAGGAGATGTCCTCCCCTTTCATACGGACCTGTTTCCCGTTCCAGTCCACTTCAATAGAGTCGCTATACATCTTGATGGTACCGTTCTCGTCTTCCAGGTTCACATCGCCCTTTTCGTCCATAAAGTAGACGAGCTGGCCGTCGTGGGAGACGAGGACTTCCTCCGGGTCTGTCGCCTTGTCGATGAGGTCATAGATGAGCCCCTTCTGGTACTCGTTCCAACGGGGAATGTCGTCCCACTCCATGTCTTCGGAATGCCAGAAGCCGTAGTCATCGACGGTCGCCCTAAAGTCGCAGCAGTCGCAGGTCATAAAGTCGTGCTTCGTATGAAGTCTTCCCACCGAGCCGCATTTCGGGCAGCCGTAAAGGACATACTCCGCATGCTCTGCCGGCTCCTTCGCCACGTATGTCTTCTTTCGGGTCCGGTTCTCTTCATAGGCGTTGACATAGAGGTCCCGGCACATGGCCTCATAGACCTCCTCTTCGGTCATTTGAGCCACTTCTGCCTTTGTGTAATGATGGACCACCTCGCCGTAGACGGGGCCCTTGCGGCGCTCCTCTGCCCACCGGGGAATGGTCATGTACCCGCCGGTGATCCGATGGGTGATAAAACCGCAGTCCGCCTCTTTGACGAGGGTCGCATTCCGGCGGGAGATGTACCCCGTCTCACCGGAGTCGGTGACCCGGGCTTCCGCCATGAGCTGGACGTTGATGCCGGACTTCAGAGTCTCCAGCATCTCGTTATAGACCACATCGGTCCCGTTTTTCCGGTAGTTGATGATGGGGTCACCAAGGAACTTCAGAACATTCCTCTGCAGAGGGTTCTCCATCACGTGGTCGCTGGAGACAAAGCGGAAGTAAGTCCTCACGTCGCTGAGGACAAATCCGGGGTCTGCCCCGTCCGTGTGGTTGGAGACCAGCAGGAAGGGTTCTTCCACCGGTTTATAAACGGTCCGGTGGAAATGGAACAGCCGGTCGAAGGGCGGAATGAGTACCGGGGCCAGGTATTTCCAAAGGAACTTGACCCGGCGGTAACTTTTCTGCTTCTTGGCCATGGTTATTTCTCCTCAGCGGCCGCTTTCTTCGCCGCAGCGATTTTTGCATTTTCCTCTTCTTCCAGAGCATGGAAGGCCACTTTGCCGACGAGGGTCTTCGGCAGTTCCTTCCGGAACTCGATCTCTCTCGGGAGTCCGTAACCGGCCACCGACTTGCGGCACTCGTTGACGATCTCCTTCTTCAGCTCTTCGGTGCCTTCGACGCCATCCTTCAGGACCACGAAGGCTTTGATGCGCTGCATCTTATAGTCATCCTGGACGCCGATGACACAGGAGTAATCGACGTAGTCCAGTTCGTTGATCGCGTTCTCGACCTGGGCCGGAGAGACGTTATAGCCCGAGGTGATGATCATGCGCTTCATGCGCTGGTGGAAGTAGACGAAGCCCTCTTCGTCCATGTGTCCAAGGTCCCCGGTGTGGAGCCAGACTTCTCCGTTGGAGTGGTGCACCAGAGTCTTGGCGGTCTCTTCCGGCTGGTCTTTATACCCCAGCATGACCGAGGGGCCCTGGACGGCGATCTCGCCTTCCTCACCGGGGGCCAGGAATTCCTCCGTACCGGGTTTGACGATCTTATAGGTGGTATCGGGGTAGCCGATGCCGATGGAACCCTCTTTATACTTGGTGCGGGGCGTCAGGCAGGAAGCCGTGACGGTCTCGGTCAGGCCGTAGCCCTCCCGGACCTGGATGTCTGCACCGTGCTCTCTCAGGTACTTGTCCACGTCTCTCTTCAGGGGGACCGGGATCGAGTCGCCGCCGGAGAACATGCCCATGAGGTAGGACACGTCGGCGTCCTTCATGTACTCGGACTCAATGAGCATTTTGAAGAGAGTCGGGACACCGGCAATGATATTCGGGTGGAACTTCTGCATCGCCTCCGAATAGCTCTTCGTATTGACCGTCGGGATCAGGATATCGCAGCCGCCGTTGAGGAGGATGGTGTGGATCCCGACGCCGAGACCGAAGCCGTGGAAGACCGGCATGGCGGCCAGGAACCGGAAGTCCCGGAAGAAGTCAAAGTCGATGGCAACGGCACACTGCAGGGCCAGGGCGTTGAAGTTCAGGTCGGAAAGGAGGATCCCCTTGGGAGCACCGGTGGAACCGCCGCTGTAAAGGATGACGGCACAGCGGTCCGGGTCATAGGGCACCACGCCAGTGGACCTGCCCGCACCGGCCTTCATGTAGTCTTTCCAGGCAGTCCCCTTCCCCTTCAGCGGGAACTTCGTGAACTTGCGGCCCTGGGTGGCCCAGTAGCCGACGTTCAGGGGGAACTTCAGGTAATCCTGCATGCGGGCGACGATGATCTCGATGT
>JAFUZN010000006.1 GCA_017476565.1 Clostridia bacterium | reverse complement strand
GATCATCGTCGCTAAAAACCGCCACGGCCCCGTCGGGTCCGTCGACCTTGCCTGGAACTCAGAATTCACCCTGTTTACCAGCATCGAAAAGCGGGATGACGACATTTTCGCGTGATGACGCGAGTAAACTAATAGAACTTTACACCGGGACAGGAGGGAGCTTACATGGCAAAAAGCACCGTTCTGTCCCTGTGCCTTTCCGCCCTCAGACGCTACCAGATGCTTTCTGAGGGCGACGCCGTCCTGTGCGGGTTTTCCGGGGGAGCGGACTCTGTGACGCTCCTCTCGCTTCTTTTTGACCTCTCCAAAGGGGAGGGGGAGCTTCCGGAATTCCCTCTTTACGCCTGTCATGTCCACCACGGCATTCGCGGGGAAGAGGCAGACCGGGATGAAGCCTTCTGTAAGGCTTTCTGTGAAGAACGGGGCATTCCCTACTTCTCCCTGTTTGCCGATGTACCAAAATTGGCTGCCGAGACCGGGGACTCCCTGGAGACCGCCGGGCGCAAAGTCCGCTATGAGTTCTTTGCAAAGACGGCAGAACGGCTCCGGCGGCAGCACCCGGAATACAAAAGCGTGAAAGTGGCCACGGCCCACACGGCTTCCGACAATGCGGAGACCGTGCTCTTCCACCTGGCCCGGGGCACGAGCCTTTCCGGCCTCACCGGGATCCCACCGGTGCGGGACAACATCATCCGGCCCCTCATCGACGTGACCCGGGAAGAGGTGGAAGCTTACTGTGCTGAACAGGGGCTTTCCTTTGTGACCGATGCCACCAATGAAGAACTTTCCTACTCCCGGAACCGGATCCGGCTCGAGGTGCTGCCCGCCCTCGAAGAGATCAATTCGGAGACGGTGCGGCACATCGCGAAGACTTCTGCTGCATTGCGGAGGGACAACGAGTGCTTCGATGCCATGGAACAGACCCTTCTCTCCCGGGCGAAGCTTTCGGAGGACACCTACTCGGTCCCGGTCCTGGCTGAGGCGCCGGATTCCGTCCTCATGCGAGCCCTCTGCTCCATTATGTGGGACTATGCCGGCGTCTGTCCGGAGAGCCACCATTTGGAGGAGACCCTCCGGTGGATCAAAGGGGGAGAAAAGTTCAAGCAGATCCAGATCCCCGGGGGCGCCTTTGTGACCCTCGCCAAAGACCGGCTGCTGCTCCGCTGGCCGAGGGACCCGGAAGAACCTACGTCCCGGACCTTCCGGAGAACGGTCACCATGGCCGACTGTCTCGAATATGTTTCCATGGAACCGACTCCCGTCACGGTCCGTCTGACAAAACACCGGATGAAACCGGGAGAATTCGGGGCATTACAGTTGGAAAACTCGCTGGAGTATGATAAAATAGACTTCAATTTTATTCCGCGGACCCGGGCTCCCGGAGATACCTTCCGCCCCAAGGGCAGAGGGGTGCGGAAAAAACTGAAAACCCTCTATCAGGAGGCCGGCATCCCGGCAGAAGCCCGGGGAGACCTCATCCTTTTGGAACAGGATGGGGACATCGTTTGGCTGGAGGGCTTTGGTGCTGCCGACGGCTCTGCGGTCGGGGACACCACTACAATGTTTTGGACTGTGGAGGTAGAGCGATGAGCGCTTTGGAAGAAAGAGTCAGCGGAGTTCTGGTCTCGAAGGAAGAGGCCGAAGAGATCGTAGCCCGTCTCGGACAGCAGATCTCGAAAGATTACGAGGGCAAGAACCTGGTTCTGGTCAGCGTCCTGAAGGGCGCCGTAGTCTTTATGGCAGACCTCATGAGAGCCATCGACATCCCCCTTTCCATCGACTTTATGGTGGTCTCCAGCTATCACAAGACGGAGAGCACCGGGACTGTCAAGATCATCAAGGACCTGGACACCGACCTTACGGGCAAGGACATCCTCATTGTGGAAGATATCCTCGACACCGGCCGGACCCTGGCTTCCCTGATCGACATCCTCAAAATGCGCAATCCCTCATCTCTGAAGATCTGCACGTTCCTCGATAAACCGGACCGCAGGGTCTCCAACATCGAAGCAGACTATACCGGGAAAGTCATCCCGGATGAGTTCGTAGTGGGGTACGGGCTCGATTATGACGAAGCCTACCGGAACCTGCCCTATGTGGGCATCTACTCTCCGGAGGAATAAGAAGGAGGGCAAAGTTTTGCCGGAAAACAACAACAATAACAATGGGTTCGGGATGGGACCGAACAGACAGGATCCAAACCGCAGAGGTTCTCTGGTGGCCACCATTATGTGGATCATCATCCCGCTGCTGCTCATCGGCTCCATGTTCTTCTCGTTCAACTCCTCTTCGAACCAGACTAAGGACGAATACTACGAAGTCGTTCAGTACTTCGACGAGGGGAAGGTCACGAACTATTCCCTGAACCTCTCCAGCGGCAAACTCGTCTATACCCTGAAGGGCGAGAAAGAGCCCCGGAGCTATACCGTCCCCAACGTGGAACTCTTTGTCAACGACGTCCACGACCAGGTCCATGAGTACAATAAGAAGCACCCCGACAAGCCTGTTAAACAGGACTATGTCGCCGGGACTTCCCGTTCCTGGATGGTCGAGATCTTACCGCTTGTGTTCTCCACCCTCATCATGGCCGCCATCATCATCTGGTTCATGCGCCGCATGAATTCCAACATCATGAATGATGCCCAGAGAGGCATGGGCTTTGGAAAGGCCCGGGTCAAGAAGGGCGGCGAAGAGCAGAAGACCACCTTTGCCGATGTGGCAGGAGCCGACGACGAGAAGGAAGAACTCCAGGAGATCGTCGAATTCCTGAAAGACCCGAAGAAGTTCGATGCCCTGGGCGCCCGCATCCCGAAGGGTGTCCTCATGGTGGGCCCTCCCGGTACCGGTAAGACCCTCCTGGCCCGCGCTACTGCGGGAGAAGCCAACGTTCCGTTCTTCTCCATCTCCGGTTCCGACTTCGTTGAAATGTATGTCGGTGTCGGCGCCAGCCGTGTCCGGGACCTGTTCGACCAGGCCAAGAAGAGCGCACCTGCCATCATCTTCATCGATGAGATCGACGCCGTCGGCCGCCACAGAGGCGCCGGCATGGGCGGCGGTCACGATGAACGAGAGCAGACCCTCAACCAGTTGCTGGTGGAAATGGACGGCTTTGCCGCCAACCTCGGCATCGTCATGATCGCCGCCACCAACCGGCCCGATATCCTCGACCCCGCCCTGCTCCGTCCCGGACGTTTTGACCGCCAGGTCACCGTCACGTACCCGGACGTCAAGGGGAGAGAGGCCATTCTGAAGATCCACTCCAGGAACAAGCCCCTGGGTCCGGACGTCGACCTCAACGTCATCGCCCGTTCCACCGCCGGCTTCACCGGAGCGGACCTTGAGAACCTTATGAACGAATCGGCTCTTCTGGCGGCCCGCGCCGGCCGGAAAGCCATCACCAACGACGATATTGAAGAGGCCACCATC
The DNA here is from genome assembly GCA_017476565.1 of Clostridia bacterium. Lineage (GTDB taxonomy): Bacteria > Bacillota > Clostridia > Oscillospirales > Acutalibacteraceae > RUG420. The sequence goes on along the minus strand of JAFUZN010000006.1, from coordinate 482 downwards.
AAAGTCATGGTCGGCCCTGAGAAGAAGTCCCGGAAGATGGACGACCGGGAGAAGAAACTCACCGCTTACCACGAGTCCGGTCATGCGGTCACGAACTTCTACCTGCCCCTGCTCGACCCGGTCCACCAGGTCAGCATCATCCCGAGAGGCTCTGCCGGCGGCTACACCATGTCGGTGCCCGCCGATGACAAGGCTTACATGAGCAAAAAGGTCATGCTTCAGAACCTGGTCACCCTTCTCGGCGGCCGTGTGGCAGAAGAACTCATCATGGGGGACATTTCTACCGGTGCTTCCAACGATATTGAACGCGCCACCAAGATGGCCCGTTCCATGGTTACCAAGTACGGTATGAGTGAAAAACTCGGTACCATCATGTATGGCTCCGATAACAACGAAGTCTTCCTTGGAATGGACTACGGCCGCACCAAAGACTATTCGGAGGCCACGGCTGCTGCCATCGACCAGGAAGTCTACGACATCAT
>JAFUZN010000100.1 GCA_017476565.1 Clostridia bacterium | reverse complement strand
GGCCCCTTCTCCGGGACGGTGCCGTGCTCCTGGTGAGAGCCCGGCTCCAGGTCCTCGACGAGGAGCGCCCACGGCTGATCGCCATGAGTTTTCAGGCATGTCCCTCCGGCGGACCGGTGGAGAAGAAACCGAAGCACAAGGTCAACGGCCTCTTCCTCCGCTATGACAGTGAGGAGGACCGGAGGGTCTCCAAAGTGGACAACCTGATGGAGATCTTTTCCGGGGGCACGAACCCGGTCTATTACTATTATAAAAATACGGAGCGCTACGTGAACCAGCAGCGGTTCGGGACCATCCTTCTCAGCGAAGGGCTGCTTTCCGAACTGAAGCGGATCCTTGGGGAAGAGAACGTGTTCCATCGCTGACTTTTTCCGGTGAAATCCATTGACAAGGAAGTTCCGTTGTGAAAGAATATATCCATTATTTGACTCGTCGAAAACAGGAGGTCTTTTCATGAAAACCATCGGTGTTCTTACCAGCGGCGGCGACGCCCCCGGCATGAATGCAGCGGTCCGTTCCGTCGTTCGGTCTGCACTGGAAAACGATATGCGGGTCCTCGGCATCTATAACGGCTACGAAGGCCTCATGGCAGGCGATGTGAAGGAACTCAACCTTCGAAGCGTCTCCAATATCATCCAGCGGGGCGGTACAGTCCTGCGGACGGCCCGGAGCATGGAGTTCATGACCGACCGGGGCCAGGAAAGAGCGGCAGAAATGTGTCAGCGCCTCGGCATCGAAGGGGTTGTCGTCATCGGCGGTGACGGTTCCTTCCGCGGAGCTCAGGCTCTGCCCCGCAAGGGGATCCACACCGTCGGTGTGCCAGGCACCATCGATAACGATATCTCCTGTACAGACCTCACCATCGGTTTCGACACCGCGGTGAACACCGTCATGCAGATGGTCGACATGGTGCGAGACACCACCGAATCCCACAGTAGGTGTTCGGTCATCGAAGTCATGGGACGAAAGGCGGGGTACATCGCCCTCTATTCCGGCATTGCCGTCGGTGCGACCTCCATTCTCATTCCGGAATTCGAGTACGATTTCGACATTGACGTCGTGGAGCGGATGAAGAAGACCATTTCCACCGGGAAGCAGCACTTCATCATCATTTTTGCGGAAGGCTGCGGAGATGCCACAGAAATGGCAAAGCAGATCGAGAAAGAAACAGGAGTCGAATCGAGGGCTACCATTCTCGGTCACGTCCAAAGGGGCGGTTCTCCCACTGTCAACGACCGGGTCCTTGCATCCCGTATGGGCAACTATGCGACCCGTCTTCTGCGGGATGACTGTACGAGCCGGGTCGTGGCGGTCAAGAATGACATCATTGTCGACTACGACATTGAAGAGGCTTTGCAAATGGAAAAATCCATCGATTTCGACATTTACCGTATGGCCCACGAGATCAGCATCTGAGAAAACGTTTCAGGACCTCTGTCCGAATGGGGTAGAGGTCTATTTATATGCGGTTGAACGAACAATGTTTGTGCAAAATAGATAAAAGTTTTCCGGAATCCTGAAAATTTCTACAAAAATTATGCAAAAGGCCGTTGACTTTTCCCGCCTCTGATGATAATATGAAGGCGAAGAGAAGAGAACCACACTTCAAAGGATAAGAAAACAGCCAAAGCGAGCTGAAAGGAAACCTGCAAAAAGAAGTGTCCGCATTCTCTCATCTTCCACAATAACGAAAGCGCTGTTTCATGTAAGAAGATGAAACGTTCAAAAGCGCAGCGAAAGGAATGATTCCAATGTACAGTGAAGAGGTAATTTGCCGGTAATCTTCAAAAACGTTCCGAAATTCGCAACCGGGAAAACAGAGAAACCCGGAACCAACTGAGAATGAATTTCTTCCGGTCGTTTTTGAAGATGAAGGAAAGCGACGGAAAACTGAATATTATTCCGATTTTGACAGAGCAATCCGCCAGGACGGCCATCAAAATCAAACTCGAAGAAAACAAAACAACAGATCAACTGAATTTTAAAACACAACATTCCAAAGTTAAGGTCCATATAACTTCCTTATCGTCAAAGCCAAAACGACAAAGTCCTTTTTCACAAGAGAAAAGACTAACGTTGAGCAGACGCCCCGAAAATGGCAACGTCTAACCTGGTGTAAATAGGCAATCAGAGAAAGGTCAGTGTTCTTGAGACCGATGGGAAACTCAAGATCGTCTTCTAAAGAAGGAAACCGGAAGGTTTCGGAGACCTTTTAGAGAGAATAAGAGATATCTGAGTTGCAATGAGACAGCGGTCTTTCTGAAAAAAGACATGTCATTAGAGACGAGCGGAAAAAGACCTTAAACACTTTTCAAAGAAAAGAATGACTGTCGGAGACAGACATAGTAATTGAAACGAGATGGAATGAAACGTAAATCAGATCAACTGTAAAGAACCTTCGAGTCAAAACAACCAATCAAAAAGCAACCTTGAACGGTAAAGAAAGATAATAATCAAGTAAAAAGGGGAAACCAAAAGAACTCAAAAGGAAAATAGGTGAGTCCGAAATACAGTTTCAATTGATTTTCTGAAGATTATTACGAAAGTTCAAAACAAAACGCAGTTTTGTGAGGAAACTCCAATGTTCTAGGTAATCAGGGAGCAGCCCGGCAACGGACTGCTCCTTTTGTTTCTGTTCTTCTTGGCGGGTCTAGGACCAAAGGGACGACGAGCCGCCTAGCAGAACGAACGCAAGGGCAGTCCAGTGGCAGCAAGCCAAAGGCGCTGCTGGCCTGGCTCTGCCCACTGCGCTATCCTTTTTTCACAGGGTGCCCCGACATTTTGTAGGGGCTTTTAGTTATTTTGCTATTCTTTTTGGAAATTCCTCTGGTTTATTGTCTTTGTACTCAATATTGAGTATAATAATGCGTATTCGATACAATATCTTGTGCTCTTTTGAGGCGCAAGAGAAATGAGGAATATGGGTTATGGATTTCGTAGTACATAACGGTGCCTGGGACGGGTTCCAGGGAGGAGCCTGGAAAAAGCACATCAATGTGAGGGACTTCATTCTCCTGAACTACACGCTATATGAGGGGGATGACTCCTTTTTGGCCGGGCCATCTGCCCGGACGCAGAAGCTTTGGGACAAAGTCCTCGGGCTGTTCCAGAAGGAACGGGAAAACGACGGAGTCCTCGACATGGACACAAAGGTCGTCTCTACCATCACCTCCCATGGGGCCGGGTACATCGAGAAAGACCTTGAGCAGATCGTGGGACTCCAGACAGACTCTCCGCTGAAGCGTTCCCTTCAGGTCTTCGGCGGGATCCGCATGGCGGTGCAGGCCTGCGAGACCAACGGCTATTCGGTGGACCCGGAAGTCGTTGACATTTTTACCAAGTGGAGAAAGACCCACAACCAGGGGGTTTTTGACATCTATACCCCCGATATGAAAGCGGCCCGCCATGCGGGGATCATCACGGGGCTTCCGGACGCTTACGGCAGGGGCCGCATCATCGGGGACTACCGAAGAGTGGCACTTTACGGGGTAGACAACCTCATCGCCGAAAAGCAGAAGGAGTTCCGGTTCGCACCGACCCGAATGACGTCAGAAAACATGCGTCATCGGGAAGAACTGACCGAGCAGATCCGGGCGCTGCAGGAACTCAAGGAACTGGGCAGCATTTACGGGTTAGACATTTCGGAACCTGCGAAGAATGCCAAAGAGGCGGTCCAGTGGTTGTACTTTGGCTACCTTGCAGCGGTCAAGCAGCAAAACGGGGCAGCCATGTCCCTCGGCCGGACCTCCACCTTCCTGGACATCTACATTGAGCGGGACCTGCAGAAGGGGCTCATCACGGAAGAGGATGCCCAGGAACTCATCGACCAGTTCGTTATGAAACTGCGGATGGTGAAGTTTGCCCGGACACCTGCCTATAACGAGATCTTTGCCGGAGACCCCACATGGGTCACCGAGTCCCTTGCCGGGGTCGGCATTGACGGGCGGCCTCTCGTCACGAAGAACTCTTTCCGGTACCTGCACACCCTGGAAAACCTGGGCACGGCTCCGGAACCGAACATGACGGTCCTCTGGTCTACCCGGCTGCCTCAGGGGTTCAAAAACTACTGTGCGAAGGTGTCCATCGACACCTCCTCGATCCAGTATGAGAACGATGACCTCATGCGGGTCACCCACGGGGACGACTACGCCATTGCCTGCTGTGTCTCTTCCATGAGAGTGGGCAAGGAGATGCAGTTCTTCGGTGCCCGGGCAAACCTGGCAAAGTGCCTCCTCTATGCCATCAACGGCGGCGTGGACGAGCGTCTTGGGGTCCAGGTCGGCCCGAAGTTCCGGGCCGTGGAAGGGGACTATCTGGACTTTGACGACGTCTGGGAGAAGTTCCTTGCCATGATGAACTGGCTTGCCGAACTTTACGTCAACACCCTGAATGTCATCCACTATTCCCACGACAAATATAATTACGAGAGCCTTCAGATGGCTCTTCACGATGAGCATGTCAAACGGTATTTTGCCACCGGTATTGCCGGCCTCTCCGTAGTGGCCGACTCCCTGTCTGCCATCAAGTATGCGAAGGTCAAAGCCATTCGCAACGAGGAAGGGGTCATTGTGGACTATGAGGTGGAAGGTGACTTCCCGAAGTACGGCAACAACGATGAACGGGTGGACAGCCTCGCCGTCGAAGCCGTCCAGCAGTTCATGTACAGCATTCGGAAGCATCATACTTACCGGGAGAGCATTCCCACCATGTCCATCCTGACCATCACATCGAACGTGGTCTACGGGAAAAAGACGGGGAACACCCCCGACGGCAGAAAAATGGGAGTCCCTCTGGCTCCCGGTGCCAACCCCATGTCCGGCAGAGACACCCACGGAGCGGCAGCTTCTCTGGCTTCTGTTTCCAAGCTGCCCTTTGAGTACGCTCAGGACGGTATTTCCAATACCTTCACCATCATCCCCAATGCTCTTGGCAAGGACGATGTATTCCTGGGAGAACTGGACCTGGACATTGAACTGGACGCAGGCTGCTGCGAAGACAATATCACCATCGAATAAGAAAGGGAGAGAACACTATGGCAACACCATCTCAGGTCGAAAACCTGGTCGGACTTCTTGACGGCTATGCCGAAAAGGGCGGCCACCATTTGAACGTCAATGTACTGAACCGGGACACCCTCCTGGACGCCCAGGCCCACCCGGAGAAATACCCTCAGCTCACCATCCGCGTCTCCGGCTATGCGGTGAACTTCACAAAGCTCACCAAAGAGCAGCAGGATGACGTCATCTCCCGCACTTTCCACGCGGGTCTGTGAGCACCGGTTTCATCCACTCCACGGAGTCCTTCGGTACCGTTGACGGTCCGGGACTCCGTTTCGTGGTTTTTCTCGCGGGCTGTCCCATGCGCTGCCTCTACTGCCACAACCCGGACACCTGGGAGCGGACCCGGGGCACCGAGCGCAGTGTAGAGGACATCTTAGAGGAGTACGACGGGGTGAAGACGCTGCTGCGGGGCGGCGGCATCACCTGTACCGGGGGCGAGCCTTTAATGCAGATCGCCTTTGTGACGGAACTCTTCGAAGCGGCAAAGGAGAGGGGCATCCACACCTGCCTTGACACATCCGGCATCACCTTTGACCCGAAAGACTCAGGAAAGCTGGCAAAGTTTGACCGGCTCCTCGAGGTGACAGACCTCATTCTGCTGGATATCAAGCACATCGACCCGGAGGAACACCGAAAACTGACGGGCCATTCCAATGAGAACGTCCTTGCCTTTCTTCAGTACCTTGATACCAAGGGGCAGGATGTGTGGATCCGCCACGTTGTGGTCCCGGGGCTGACTCTCGAGGACCGCTGGCTCTACCCCTTAGGTGAGTTCCTCGGTGGTTTCCGAAACATCAAAGCGCTCGACGTACTGCCTTACCATAATATGGGGGCAGTCAAGTACGAGGCCCTCGGCCTGGAATACCCGCTGAAGGACACGGCGCCCGCCACAAAAGAAGAGGCGCTCCACGCCCGGTCGGTCATTCTCGCCGGCATGAAGAGCACCCGACAAAAGATTATGAAAAGTTGACCCTGACAGACGAAAAAGTCTTGTCAGGGTTTTCCTTTCTCTGTATAATTTGTATGCTTAAACGATTGACTAGTTTTGGAGGAGAACCGACATGCAATTCCTGCGCCACACCATTCTGCCTTTGCTGGCAGCCTTCATCTGGGGTACGGCCTTTGTCTCCCAGGTCCAGGGGTCCGAGCGCCTCGATGCCTTTTCCTTCAACATGGCCCGAAGTGTAGTCGCCGCCGTTTTTCTTTTCCTGGTGGCCCTGGGGGTCCGTCTTTGGCAGAAACAGAATGCTTTGAAAAAGGGGACTTACCGGGAGAAGACTCCGGAAGAGAAAAAGGCTTCCCGAAAAGCCCTCCTTGTGAGCGGTCTCATCTGCGGCACCATGCTCACGGTGGCAGCGAACCTCCAGCAGGCGGGTATTGCCCTCAGCGGAGCGGGGAAGAGCGGGTTCATCACGGCCCTCTATGTGGTCCTGGTTCCCTTGCTGGGCGTCTTTTTGAAAAAACGGGTGCCGGCCCGAGTCTGGGTCAGTGTGGTATTGGCTGTGACCGGCCTTTACCTTCTGTCCATAAAACCCGGAGCGTTTTCCGTGAGCCGGGGAGACTTTTTCCTCATCCTCTGTGCGCTGGCCTTCGCCTTCCAGATCATGACCATCGACCACTATTCGGAGCTGGTCAACGGCATTGAACTCTCCTGTGCCCAGTTCATAGTCGTGTCCATTGAGAGCGCGGTTCTGGTCTTACTGTTTTCCGACGTTTCCCTTTCGGACTTCACCGCCGTGCTGGGGCCCATCCTTTATGCAGGTATCCTCTCCAGTGGCGTTGCCTACACGCTGCAGATCATCGCCCAGAAAGGCGCGAACCCGACCCTGGTCTCTCTTCTCATGAGCCTTGAGTCCGTCTTCGCCGTCCTCTCCGGAGCCCTGGTCCTCCACGAGCGGCTGACGGGTCGGGAATACCTCGGCTGTGCGATCATGTTCGCCGCCGTTGTCCTCTCACAGATCCCCATAGAAAAAATGATTTCCAGAAACTCCAACTCCTGAGTTGGAGTTTTTTTATGGTCTTTTGCCAATTGTGCAAGTTGCTGTAATTTGACCGAACATTTTTGGCGCCGGGGTGAGCGGTCGCTCCTTGAAAGCGGACGAGAGGAAGGCGTACAATATTGAAGTAAGCTGACGGTAACGTCAATTTGAAATGAAAAGGAGTGTGAGTATTTCTATGACTCTCAAAAAGCTGATCGATATGAAAGACCAGATGGCCGACTGGATCATCGGGGACATCACTCATATCATCACGACATTTGAAAAACGTAACCCCGGTTCCAAAGGGGAACTCCAGGCCTGCGAATACTACGCAGAGCTGTGTGAGGAGTACGGCTGTGACACCGTTGAGGTCGAGGAGTTCGAGGAACACCCGAATTCTTTCTTCGGCTGGATCTATTATGTGGTCACTATGGTCCTTCTCTCCATGGTCACTTACTGGTTCGCTCCCATTTGCGGTGCCATCATGTGTTCCTTCGGGCTGGTGATCGCCCTGTTGCAATTCGGCATGTACAAGAAGTTTATGGACCCCTTGTTCAAAAAGGCGACCGGGCATAACATGACCGCTATCAAAAAGCCGAAGGGCGAAGTCAAACAGCGCATCTTCTTCAACGGCCATGCGGACGCCGTCTGGGAGTGGCCTGTCAACTATCTGCTGGGCGGCATCGGCTTTGAAGCCCATGCAGTCATCGGTTTTGCAGGGCTCTTTTACACCCTTGGCATCTCCATTGCTTCCATGATCAAAAACGGCAGCATCCTCGGCGGCCCTGCCACTCTGACCCTGACCAAAATGGGCGTGTACGGCCTTGCCTTCGTTCCGTTCCTCATTGGTCTTTACTTCCTTTGGAATGAGCGCCACATCGTGGACGGTGCCAATGACAACCTGACCGGTTGTGAAATGGGCATTGCCGTTCTGAAGGCCCTCCATGACGAAGGCATCGAACTCGAGAACACCGAGGTCGGCGTCATCATCACCGGTTCCGAAGAAGCGGGTCTTCGCGGCGCGAAAGCCTGGGCAGAAGCTCACAAGGGTGAGTTCCAGGATGTTCCCACCATCATCTATTCCTTCGACACCATGCATGACCCGAAGTGGCTCATGGCTAACTACAGAGACCTGAACGGTACCATCAAGACCGACAAACAGGCCAACGACATCTTCATGAAGGCCGCCGAAGAGCTGGGCATTGCCTGCCGTCACGGCTGGGTCCCGCCTCTGGGCGGCGCCACCGATACCGCAGCCTTCACCCAGGGCGGGTTCCGCTCCGGCGGTGTCACCGGTCTGAACCATAAACTTGAGAACTACTATCATACGAGAAGAGATACCTATGACAACCTGTCCCACAAGGGTATCGGCGACTGCTATGCAGTCACCATGAAGGTCCTCGAACTCTTTGAGAACGGTATCCTCTACGAAGAGGACTAAGCGTTCCCTCAGCAGTCTTTCCGACAACAGCGAAGGACCCCGCGGCCAACGGCCGTCGGGGTCCTTCTTTACTGTATCCAATTGGAAGAATTACTTCTGGTCAGCCTGCTTGGAGTACTTCATCTTGTAGATGAGTCTCTGCAGGAAACGGTCCACGGTGGAGAGGGGACTGGTGCCGAGGACCAGCTGGGCGTACATCGCCGCAATGGCCTCTTTCTCGAGGACCAGTTTGACTGCGTCGGTGTCATAGGGGTTGAGCCCTGTGCAAAGAGCGCCCTGCCCTTTGATGAGGATGGCGTTGCGCCCGGAGGCGGCTTTGCCGATCTCGACGGCGTCCGTCCGGTAGCTGGTGGGGTCCCAGTTGCAGTTGTTCACTGTGGTACCGGCGATCTGGGTGAAGTCATCGAGGTAAGCTTTCTCGGGCTCGCCCTTCTTGCTGAGGGCCACGGCTTCCGGAGTCTGATAGTTGCGGATGAGGATGTCATCCGTATTCTTATAGATTTCGGCGTGGAGCTCAGAGACTCGGGGCGCAATGCCATGGACGGCTTTGCCCGTCTCGACGGAGCACTCGAACTTTTCGCCGCCGTCCAGGAAGAGGGTGAAGGTGTCACCGTCCCGTACGGAACTGCCCAGGTCCACAAGAGGGATGTCCCGGTCTTCCGGAGCCACGCATGCTGCGGTGTAGACGGCGGCCAGGTCTCCGTCAGTCAGCTTCGGGTTGTGACCGACTTCCGAGATGGTCTTCGTCATGACCTCTTTGCAGTAGGCTTCCAGGGCATTGACGACCGCGAAAGCGTCATCATAGTCTTTGCCGAGGCACACGGTGCCGTGGTGGCGCATGAGGATAGCCTTGCTGGTGGGGTTCGCGGCAATGGCGGCGTCCACCGCATTCTTCAGTTTGCCGGTGGAGGGCATGCCGTACTCCGCATTGGGAATGAGGGCACCGAGGACTTTTTTGTATTCTTCTCCGCTGACCGGCACGTCTCTGCCGGTGACAGAGATAGCGGATGCGGCGATCTGATGGGTGTGGATAACGAAGTCCACTTCCGGGTGATGTTTGTAGGCGGCTGCGTGGACGCCCTTTTCGGAAGAGGGTTTCAGGTTGTTTTCATCATACTCCAGTTCATCGATGGTGACTTCCACGATGTCGTCGGGAGTCAGCTTTTCATAGGGGATACCGCTGGGAGTGATGACGAAAACGTTGTCAGAAATGCGGGCGGAAACATTGCCCCAGGTGCGGGCGATGAGCCCCTTTTCCATGAGCTCCAGGCCGGCCTTGACGACCAGTTCCTGAGCTTTGCGTTTTTCAATGGCCATAAGAATTCACCTTAAGCCTTTCTTATTTCTTCTTGACGATGTCCAGCTGTTTGCACTGGGACAGGACGTGGTCGAAGCGGCCGATGACGTCGTCGATCATCTCCGGGGTGTAGGCAGCGGAGGTGTAGAGACGGGAACCGGCGAGGGTCACGATGCCTTCTGCCATGTAGGCGGCGCCCATGTGCTCCATTTCTTTCTGGCGAAGACCGGTCTGGTCGAGGATGCCGGGGACCTGCCACAGTTTGCCCCAGTCGATGGAGAACTGCATGGTGGCCACGGTGTGGAGGTGGCAGACAGAACCGATGTTGTATGCGACGAAGGGCAGGTTGTACTTCGCGATGGACTCATTGATGCCCTTGACCAGCTGGTCCGCTCTCTGACCGGCGACCTGGCAGGCGTTTCTCTTCTCGATCTCGCAGATGGCAGTATAGCCGGCAATGGAGGAGATGGGAGTGGCTGCCATGGTGCCGCCGCACATGGCCTTTTTGACCTTCTTGCCCGAAGAGTCGAGGCCTGCACCGAGGTGCTTCATGACGTCTCTGTGGCCGGCAACGCCGCCAGCACCGGGGTAACCGCCGGCGATGACCTTACCGAAGATGGTGAGGTCGGGGTCGATGCCGTAGTAGCCCTGGGCACCGGCCATGCCGATCCGGAAACCGGAGACGACTTCGTCACAGACGAGGAGAGCGCCATACTTGCGGCAGAGAGTCTCGACGCCCTTGACGAATTCCCGGGAGACGGGACGGGTGGCGGACTCGGGGCCGATGGGCTCGATGTAAACAGCAGCGGTGCCGCCGTTGAATTTGTTCAGCCAGAGTTTCTTCTCGAGGTCTTCGAGGTCACCGGGGAAGAATTCCTGGGTGTGTTTGAAGACGAAGCCGGGGACACCGCGGGACTGGAGGTTCCGGGTGCCGGGGACACGCATGCCCCAGGCCAGCTGATCGGACCAGCCGTGGTAGGCACCGCCCATTTTGAGGATGTTCTTTTTGCCGGTGGCAAGACGGGCCACACGAACGGCACACATGCAGGCTTCGGTACCCGAGCCCAGCATACGGAACATGTCGACGGAGGGCACGCTGTCGGCAATCTTCTTGCCGAGTTTGTACTCATACTCATGGAACAGACCGGTGGAGGGGCCACAGGTGTTCAGAAGGTCGATGACGGCGTCGCGGACGACGGGGTCGTTGGAACCGAGAACGGTGGGGCCGCCGGCCTGAAGCAGGTCGTAGTACTCATTGCCGTCGATGTCATAGAGCTTGGCGCCTTCCGCTTTGGTGAAGACCAGGGGGAAGGGGTAGTTGAAGGCCAGGTTGTGCTGGACGCCGCCGGGGATGACGGACTTGGCTTCTTCGATCATCGCCTTGGACTTCTGGCACTTCTTGGCGTAGTATTCGTCCTCGTAAGCTTTCAGGGCTTCCGGGGCGATGGAGTAGATGGGCTTCTTGATGAGTGCGTTGAGCTCGTCGTTGAGCGCAACGGCATCGGGGTACTGAGAAATTGCGAATCTGGTATCCATAGTTTCATTCCTCCAATTGGTTGAATTTCGTCGGGGTGAGTCGTGACTCACACTTTACAAATAACAGTATACCAAATTGTGTGGGGGAAGGGAAGAGGAAAACATCCGAAATGGGGAATTTTTATGCACTTTTTCCACAGATTCTCCTGACACCTTGCAAAGTTTTTGGGCGATGTATTATAATAGCTATGAGCAACTGCTCACCCTTTTAGATCCATGGAGGAAAAAGAATGGAGCGAAAGCATTGTAAACCGGCCTTTGAACGGGCAGATCCTGCCCGCAGGGAAACGGTCTTACAGACGGGCATCGATGAGTTCTCGGCCCTGGGCTTCGAGAACGCGAACATCAATGTCATCGCAAAGAAGGCCGGCATTTCCATCGGTCTCATGTATAAGTATTTCGAAACCAAAGAAGACCTTTTTATTTTGTGTCTTGAGGAAGCCATCAGCGAACTTCACCGAGTCATCGGGGAAGTCCTCGAATCTGACGACAAGATATTGGTGCGAGCGGAAAAACTCATCCGTACCATTCAGGAGGCGGCGGAACCCAACTCCCGCTATGTGAAGCTCTATAATGAGATCACAAAAATGTCCGATGAGAAAAACGTCCGTTATTATGCCGACCGCATTGAGAGCGTGTCCTACGAAGCTTATACCGGGTTCCTGGCGCGGGCCAAAGCCGACGGGGACATCCGCCCTGACTGCGACGAGCGGCTCTTTGCTTTCTTCTTTGACTCCCTCCTGATGACTCTGCAGTTTTCCTACACCTGCGACTACTATAAAGAGCGGTTCACAGTCTACTGCGGAGAAGACATTTTAGAGGACAATGAAAAAGTGGTCCGGGAGCTTTTGAAGTTTTTAGAAAGTGCCTTCACCTTCTCCCGGGAAGATGTGAAAAAACTGGAGAATTAACAGATGGGGGATACAAACATGGAAAAATACGTACTGTCTTATGACATCGGAACTACAGGGGTCAAGACCTGTCTCTTCCGCATCGACCAGATCATCACGCTCCTCGAGTCTGCCTCCATGGGCTACGGCCTCACCGTCCTGGAAAACGGCGGCGTGGAGCAGAACGTGGACGAATGGTGGGAGGCGATGTGCGTCACCACGAAAAAAGTCTTTTCGGAAAGCTCCATCGAGCCGGAACAGGTCGACGGCATCTCCTTCTGCAGCCAGATGCAGGGGGTCGTGGTCGTGGACAAGGAGTGTAATGCGCTGCGCCCCGCCATGTCCTATATGGACCAGAGAGCCAAACAGGAGTTGAAGGAGACCATCGCCTATGGCCCGCAGGTCGCGGGGGCGAACCTCTTTAAATTCCTGCCCTATTTCTACTATACCCACGCAGTGTCTTCCTCTGTAAAAGACCCCATCTTCAAATACCTCTGGATCAAGAACAATGAACCGGAGGTCTACGACAACATTTATAAATGGCTGGACGTCAAGGAATACCTCATCGCCCGCTGTACCGGGAAGTGTGTCATGACGGAGGACTCCGCCTTTGCGACTCTGCTCTATGACACCCGGAAAGGCCATGAGGGCTGGTCCGATCAGCTCTGTGACATGATGGGCATTTATAAACAGCACCTGCCCACCATCGTGAAGTCCACGGACGAAGTGGGCCCCCTGACGAAGCAGGCGGCAGAGGAACTGGGCCTGGTGCCCGGCATTGCCGTCTTCGGAGGCGGCGGGGACGCATCCCTCATTCCGGTAGGTGCCGGTGCAGTGGCGCCCGGAGACACACACATTTATTCCGGGACTTCCGGCTGGGTAGGCACGGTCCTCGACAAACAGAAAGTGGACGTCTTTGCCATGATCGCCGCCATTGTCGGCGCCCAGGAGGGACGGTACAACTACTTCGCTGAAATGGAGACCGCTGCCAAATGCGTCGAATGGGTAAAAGACCACCTGGCACTCGACGAAGTGGACATTTATCTCGACAAGCATGATGTCACAGAGAATAAGGAGGGCTTCGAAGCCGCCTATACGAGCCTCTATGACTACCTGACCGAGATCATGCGGACCGTGCCCGCCGGTTCCGGAGGGGTCATCTTCACGCCCTGGCTCCACGGCAACCGCTGTCCCTTCGAAGACCCCAACGCCGCCGGCATTTTCTTCAACATCACCCTGGAGACCGGCAAGCGGGAAATGATCCGCTCCGTCGTAGAGGGCGTCTGCTACCACCAGCGGTGGATGCTGGAACAGGAGGCCAAGCACGTCAAGACCTCCGACACCATCCGCTTCGTCGGCGGCGGTGCCCTGTCTCCTGTGACCTGCCAGATCCTCGCCGACGTCACCGGCCGGAAGGTCGAGACCGTTCCCTCGCCCCAGAACGTGGGAGCTGTGGGGGCCGCCGCTATCATGGGCGTGGGCCTTGGGGTCATCAGCACCATCGACAAGGTCAAGGACTTCATCCCCGCTAGCAAGACTTACACACCGGACCCCGCCAACAAAGCGGTCCACGACCGGAACTTCGAAGTCTTCAAGAGTCTTTATAAGAACAATAAAAAGGCCTTCGCTTCCCTCAACGGGGAAAAGGCATAACCCCAAAAGACACCAAAAGAGCTCTGCTTTTGCAGGGCTCTTATATATTGGGTAAAGAATGCTTAAGAAAAGTTTGTCAATGCAGTAACGAAAAACTTTACTTTACGGCCGGGCTGTGGCATAATGGAATATGAACAAATTATTAATTCTTGTTTTGAGAAGAAACACCTTCGGGGAGGTAACAATTATGGCAGAACAGAACAAACGGAATTTGACCAAGATGGTGATCCTGAGCATCGTGACTCTGGGCATTTACTACCTTTACTGGATCTATAAAGTGACCCAGCTGTCCAACAAAGTGACGACGCTGCCACAGCGCAGCCCGGTGGCCCAGCTGCTCCTGTGCATGCTGGTACCCTTTTATGAGATCTACTGGAATTACCAGACTTCGAAAAGAGTCGATGTCATGATGTCTTCCGCCGGACAGAAAAGCGACAGCGGAGTTGTGACCCTTCTCCTGTCCTTCTTTGGCGGTTCTCTTGCTGCATCGCTTTACCTGCAGGACAAGATCAATACCGCCCTCGGCATTCGGACCGGGGAAAAGGCGGAAGGAAATGTCAGCGGTGCTCTGGCATTGGGAGTCATCATCACGCTTTTGGCCTTTGCCGCAGGTTGTTCGATCGGCGTCTTTGGTGTGAGAGCACTCAGCTCTGACGGCATCGACCAGATGATCGAAGCGGTCTTCGATGATGACTACGCCGAGTTCCTGGAAGAGGGTGGGCTCGATGTGCCGGAAGACGCCGAAGCGGTCCGTCAGACCGAAGACGGCAAATGGGCCCTCATGGAGGGCGACCAGGTGGCGACCGACTTCACCGGTGTCGCCGAGAATGAGAACGGTCTCTGGTACATCGTCGACGGTTATGTAGACTTCACCTTCTCCGGCACTCTGGAAGCAGACGACGGCACCATCTACACCATCGAAAACGGCAAAGTGACTGGCCAGAAAGTTGCAGCATAAACAAAACCCGCTCAGGGAGCGGGTTAGTTAGAGCGACTGCGTAGCAGGTTTTGGAATTCCTGACCTGCTGTTGCAATGGCAATGATGGTGACGGTACGCGATGTATCATCACATATGTAGAAGACTACATCATTCCGGTATGGCCAAAAACGGACTGCAACATTGTTGTATTCCCCGTAAACAGGGAATTTATGTGGAAAGACAGGAATGGTATATCGGATCTTTTGACGAAGTCTGTTTTCCCATTGTACTGCAATATGTAAATCACCGGAGATGCTGAAGATGTACAGCGATTTGTCTTGTAAGTCACGAATCGCCTCTTCCGAAAAGCATAGTTTATATGGGCTGCTTGGCATGTTCGAAAAACTCCTTCATGATGAGGTCGACTTCCTC
>JAFUZN010000099.1 GCA_017476565.1 Clostridia bacterium | reverse complement strand
GGTCTCCCGGGACTCGAGGCAGAACATCTGGACGTCTTCACCGCCGAGGCGGGCAGAGGTCCGGGCCGCATCGACTGCGACGTTACCGCCGCCGACGACGACGACTTTCTTACCGACTTTCATCTTCTCGCCCAGAGCGTGGACATTGTAAAGATGATCGACTGCGGAGATGACGCCTTCAGCATCTTCACCTTCGACGCCGGCTTTTCTGGAGCCCTGGCAGCCGATGGCGATGTAGAAGGCCTGATAGCCCTGGTCTCTCAGTTCCTGGATGGTGACGTCTTTACCGACTTCGACGCCGGTTCTGATCTCGACACCCAGTTCACGGATGACGTCGATTTCAGCAGCGACGACATCTTTCTGGAGTTTGTAGGACGGAATACCGTAGACCATCATACCGCCGGGTTCATCATGTTTCTCGAAGACGGTGGGTTTGTAACCCTTGGTGGCCAGGTAGTTGGCAGCGGACAGACCGGCGGGGCCGGCGCCGATGATGGCGATCTTCTCGCCCCATTCGGTGTACTGGTTGGAAGTCAGAACGACTTCGGGGATGAAGCGGGTCTCTTCGAAGAGGTCACGCTGAGCGATGAACTTCTTGACTTCATCGATGGCGACAGCTTCGTCGATGGTGCCGCGGGTACAGGCTTCTTCACACTTGCGGTTGCAGACACGACCGCAGACTGCCGGGAAGGGGTTCTCTCTCTTGATGAGTTCGAGAGCCTCGTCATAACGGCCTTCTTTGGCCATCTGCAGATAACCCTGGATGGCGATATGGGCCGGGCAGGCGGACTTACAGGGAGCGGTACCGGACTCATAGGTCTCTTCCCGGTTCTCGTCTCTGTAGTTGGGAGTCCAGCGATCCTTCAGCCAGATGTGATCTGCGGGGTCATCGCGGAACTCGTAGGTCATTTCGGAACCGTCTTTGCACTTCAGCTTCTGGCCGAGTTTGACAGCACCGGCCGGGCAGTACTCGACGCAGCGACCGCAGGCGACACAGTTCTGAGGATTGACCTTTGCAGTGTATGCGGAAGCGGAAAGGTTCGGAGTGTTGAACAGCATGGACGTACGAAGAGCGTTACAGATCTTGACGTCGCAGTTGCAGATCGCGAAGATCTTGTCCTCACCGTCGATGTTGGTGATCTGGTGAACGAAGCCGTTCTTTTCGCCGGCTTCCAGGATCCGGAGGACTTCGTCACGGTCGATGTAATGACCGGGCTTTTTGGACTCGACCATGTACTCAGCCATATCGCCGACTGCGATACACCAATGGTTCGGGTCGTCGGCGCAGCCGACACCGCGCTCATGGCGCTCGTTCCGGCAGGAACAGGGAGAAACGGCATATTTGCCGTCATATTTGTCGAGCCAGTGAGAGATGTGCTCTACGCTGACGGACTCGTTGACAGACTCGATGGCCTTCTCGACGGGGATGACGTGCATGCCGACGCCGGCGCCGCCTTCGGGGATCATCTGAGTCAGACCCATTGCGCCGATGCCCATCATGGCAGCGTCAAAGGGCTGGTAAGTCATGAGTTCGAAGTGCTCGGCCAGTTCCGGATATTCCTCATACCACTCCGGATGCTCATTGAGCATTTCAGCGATACCGGGAACGAAGGACTTGATGGAGTACTTCTTGATCTTCTCGGGGTTCTCATGGTCGAATTCGCAGACACCGAGGTAGCACATTTCTTCCAGGACGTCTTCCAGGTGAAGCTTGTCCGTTTCTGAAGTCATACCGGTGAGCTCGGCGATCTCGTCAAGGCTCTTGGGTTTGCGGAACTCCATCTTGACAGCGATGTTACCCATCTCTTCGGTAGCAACTGCTTCGATACCGACGGTGTCGTAGTCGTGAGGACCGGCCTTACGACGTACATGGGTGATCATGTTGGTCCAGTCAAGAATGGACTGAGGCGGGTTGTCAGACCCATAGACTTCGATACGGCCGCCCAGCATCTGAGCCGGAGTATACTTTCTCTGGATCTTTTTCTTCGGAATATTAGGCATTTGTTTCCCTCCCAATAAAGTTCAAAACATACGGTTACCTAATGAACATTAATTCACAGTTTTATTTTAGTGTGACATTGACAAGATTTCAACAAAGTTACTCTATGCTAACTGGACTTTAGAACATGTCACAAAAATCACACATTGTGCCATGGAACTTTGTATAGTATAATAAAAGCGTGGCCTGTGGTACAACCAACGCCATGATGAACCAATCCTATTTTGTTAGAAATGAGCAACAAACCTATGAAGTTAGAACAACTGACTGCCCCGTCCCTCAAAGATCTTTTTGTCAAAACCGTCCAGGACGCCATCATCTCCGGAGAGCTCCAAATCGGAGAAGTGCTCCCCACCGAACGGGAGTTTGCCGAGCAGATGAACATCTCCCGTTCCGTAGTCAACGGAGGGCTCAACGAGCTCCAAAACCGGGGCTTCATCGAGATCAAACCCCGAAAAGGTGCCGTAGTGGCCGACTACATTTATACCGGAAACATCAACACCCTGACTGCCCTCATGGAGTATAAGGGCATCGCGTTCACCAAAGAGTCTGTCCGCTCCATTCTGGAGATTCGCAAGTTTGCAGAACTCATGGTGGTCGACCGCATCTGCGACACCATCACAGAAGAGGACCTGGAGGTGCTCGGGAAACTCCTCGGCGACATGTCCGCTGCCAGAACCCCGAAAGAAGCCTCTCTCATCGCCTTTGACTTCTGGCATGAACTGGCCTACCGCAGCGGAGACATCATCGTGCCCTTAGGCATCCAGTCCTTCAAGGCACCGGTCATCACCCTGTGGGAACGTTATTGCAAAAAATACGGCATTGCGGAAATGGTGGAAAACAACCGCCGACTTTATGATTACATCGCCCAGCGGGACGTGGTGTCGGCCAGGGCCTGTGTCATCGATTATATGGACAAGACCATTGAAGGAAACCTCGAGATCTACGATACCTGACCCATCAAAAAAAGGCCTCTTTCGAGGCCCTTTTTTATTGCTCGTTGGTTTGGGCGATGAACGCCGCAAGGTCCAGCATATACTGTTTGTAGACTTCCGGTTCCACTTCTTCTCCGATGTAAAAGTTGTGGTCCCTGGGCTCTTCCACCGGGAAGATGTTCCAGACCCCTTTCTCGATGGGTCCCCGGTAAGAAAACCCCTCTCCCAGGTCAAAGTCCTGCTGGGGTTCGTTTTTCGGAGCCCTTGCAGAAGCCAGGGGTACCCGGCCGTCGTTGGGACGCCATTCGGGTCCGTAATATTTCGAATGCATGCTGCCCATGATGATGGCCGAAGAACGGTGTCGTTCGACCGTCGCGTCGGTGGGCCACTGAGCCTCTCCTCCGAGGATCGGCGTCGTACAGACCGCTGCAATGGAGAAATAGTAGACGTCGTCATAAGTGTGATAGTCCCCCATGAGCCGGTCCGTACCGGAGGGTGTGAGTTCGTAAAAACAGTTGTCTTCCTTCCGGCGAAGGTACGCTCTGATCTTGTCCGGGGCATAGCGAAGCCGCAGCTTATCGCTGGTGAAGCCGAAACGGTCGAGGTCATACTTGTCCGCATTGTCTTTGGTGGTACCGCTGTTGAGGTTCGCCTTACTGAACTCCATGAAATAGGACGTGTAAACATAGCCGCCGGCCATACTCAGGACCGTAGTGCCGTTATGAGGAGCCGCCAGGGTCGTGACCGAGTTGATCCAGTCCTCATGTCCCCCTTCGAAGAGAGGACTCAGCTGACCCTCCGGGGTCGCCTCCCGTTCCCTCTCGTCCCCCTCTTTCAGGAGTTTGAGCAAGGTCCGGATGGTGGGGCCGCCGAAGCTGTGGCCAATGAAATTGGCTTTGACCGTGTCGCCGACCTCGTCCTTCTCGCCCCAGCGGGCAAAGAGCGGGGCGTCATAGGTTCTTCCGTACCGGCCGTGGTCGCACCGCTGAGAATGGGCAAGTCCGTAGTCGACGGTGCCCCCCTTCAGCATGGCATAGAGTTCACAAGCCCTGTCCCAGACCCCGGTAAAGGGTCCGATATGGGGCGAGTAACACTCGTACCCGGCCTCTGTCAGGATGCGCCTGGCAGGGGCGAAGGTTTCGTCCATATTGTTATAGCCGTGGATGAGAACAAAAGGATAGTTGTGTGCCATCGTTCTCCTCCTTTCCGTTCGTTCAGTTGTTCTTTATATTATCTCTCATATGGCAAAAAGTTCAAGAGAGAAACCGAAAAAAAGCGACAGTTCATCAGAAACTGTCGCTCGTTTTTTCTTTACAGTCCTTCGACCAGACGCTTTGTGTCTCTGGCAATAGCCAGTTCTTCATTGGTGGGGATGACCCAGACTTCCACGGCGGAATCGTCGGTCGAGATCTTGACCTCTTTCCCGCAGGAGTCGTTGGCGGCTTCATCCAGTTTAATGCCGAGCCAGCCCAGTTCCTTGACGACGGCCTCCCTTGTGGGGATCGAGTTTTCTCCGATGCCGCCGGCAAAGAGAATGGCATCGACGCCGTTCAGAGCGGCCGTATAGGCGCCGATGAACTTGCGGATCTGGTAAAAGAGCATATCGGTGGCAAGTTTTGCATTTTTATCGCCATTGTTCCGGGCATCGATGTTGTCCCGCATATCGCTGGAGAAACCGGAGACCCCGAGCAGACCGCACTTTTTATTGAGGAATTCGGAAGTTTCTTCCGGAGTCCAGCCCTCGTGTTCCTGCAGGAAAGTGACGGCAGAGGCGTCAATGGAGCCGGAGCGGGTGCCCATGATGAGGCCGTCGAGGGGCGTGATCCCCATGGAGGTATCGATGCATTTCCCGTCTTTGACCGCGGTGATGGAAGAGCCGTTGCCCAGGTGGCAGGTGATGATCCTGGTCCCTTCCAGAGAGATCCCTTTCATTTCGGCGTACCGTTCGACCAGGTACTTGTGAGAAGTCCCGTGGAAGCCGTATTTCCGCACCGAATACTTTTCCGCCAGGTCCTGGGGAATGGCGAAGCTGTATGCTTCCTTCGGCATCGTGCTGTGGAAGGCATTGTCGAAGACGACCACCTGAGGTTTCAGGCTGCCAAAGACTTCGGTACAGGCGTTGATGCCCTGGATGTGTGCCGGGTTGTGAAGGGGTGCCAGAGCAGAAAGTCTGTCGATCTCCCGAATGACTTCCGGGGTGACCAGGACGCTCTGATTATAGACATCTCCCCCCTGCACGATCCGATGGCCGATCGCGGTGATCTCATCGAGGGAGTCGATGACTTTACAGGACCCTTCCAGAAGGGCATCTTTGACCTG
>JAFUZN010000098.1 GCA_017476565.1 Clostridia bacterium | reverse complement strand
CTTCGATCTCTTCCTCAGAAGCTTCCGACTTGATCATACGAACAAAGATGTCCGCGTACCGTTTCGCCTCGTCTTTGTGCTTCCCGATGATGAGGTCCAACATCATGTCGGCGGAAGCCATGGACACGGCACAGCCGTCTCCGTTGTAGGAACCGTCCACGATGACGCCGTTCTCATCGATCTTGAGTTGCAGGACGATGTCGTCACCGCAGCTGGGGTTCAGCCCTTCGAGGATGAGGTTCGGATCTTTGAGGTTGTATTTGTGTGCCGGATGTAAGTTGTGATCCGTCAGGATCTCATTGTAAAACGCATTAATCGCCATAGCCCATGGCCCCCCTGATCTGGGAAAGAACGTCGAGGAAACGGTCGACTTCTTCCTCCGTATTGTAGAACATCACGCTGGCTCTCGTCGTGGACGGGATACCGAGGCAGATGTGCAGCGGCTGGGCGGAGTGGTGACCTGCGCGTACAGCCACATTGTTGTCCGCGAAAATGGCGGAAATGTCGTGGGGGTGGACACCATCCACTTTGAAAGTCACGATGCCGTGGTGCTCTTCCGGTTTGTCGGAGCCCAGCACGGTGACATGGGGAATGTCCTTGATGCCGTCCAAAATGCGTTTGCAAAGAGCGGTCTCCCGGGCCTGGATGTCTTCAAAGCCAATGCCCTTAATATACTCAATAGCCGCTTCCAGAGCCACCGCCCCGGAGGCGTTGACGGTGCCCGCCTCGAACTTGTGAGGCAGTTCCGACAGAGTCATACCGTCATAGCTGACAGTGGAGATCATCTCTCCCCCGGTCAGGAAAGGAGGCATGGCGGCAAAGTGTTCTTCTTTGCCGTAGAGGACACCCACGCCCATGGGGGCGAGCATCTTGTGGCCGGAGAACGCGAGGAAGTCCACGTCCAGGTCCTGTACGTCCACAGGCATGTGGGGCACGCTCTGGGCCCCGTCGCAGACGATGTAGGTTCCGTTGTCATGACAAAGTTTCGCAAAAGCCTTGATGTCATTCTCCCGGCCCATGATGTTGGAGACCTGGGTAATGGCAAGGATCTTCGTCTTCGGGGTCAGGGCCTTCTGCACCGTTTCCGGGGTGACTTCGCCGGTCAGGTCCACTTCCAGGTATTTCACCGTAGCACCCTTCCGCTTGGCGGCTTCCCGCCAGGGCAGCATGTTGCTGTGGTGTTCCAGAATGGAGACGAGGACTTCATCCCCCTCTTCCAGGACCATGTCCGCAAAGGTGAAAGCCACAAGGTTCAGGCTTTCCGAGGCATTGCGGGTAAAGACGACTTCTTTGACGCTCTTCGCGTTGATGAACTCTCTCACCGTCTCCCGGGAATGCTCATAGGCATTGGTCGCCCGTTCGGACAGTTCGTAGATGCCCCGGAAGGGGTTCGCGTTGGAGTCCACGTAGAACTGCCACTCAGCGTCCATGACCGCTTTCGGGTTCTGGCTGGTCGCCGAGTTGTCCAGGTACGCAAGGTCCGTCGCTCCAAAGAAGGGAAAGTCCTTCCGTACTTCTTTTACATCGATCATAATAGCTATTTCCTTCTCCCAAAGGCGATTTACAGATTATTGTTGAAGTCCACAAGTTCGTCGACCATCTTCTGGTCGGGGATCTGACGGATGGTGGCTTCCAGACGGGCTTTGGCCATCATCTCATAGATCGCTTCGTTGGGGATGCCCCGGGACTCGAGGTAGAAGATGAGGTCATCGGCCAGACGACCGACGGTACAGCCGTGTTCACCGGAGACGTCCTCTTCCCCGCAAAGGATGGTGGGGACGGTCTTGTTGGTGACGCCGTTGTTCATGAGCAGGACGTTCTCGTTCTCCTCACCGGAGGACTTCACGGCACCGGGCTGGAAGTCGATGGTGGTCCGGAAGACCTTGTGGCAGTTGTCACGAAGGACGCCGGAGGTATAGATATCGGTCTCGCACTCGCGACCGATGTGGTTGGCATAATAGTTGATGTCCATGACATGGTCATCGGCGGTCAGGTAACCGGAATGGATGCTGGTCTCCGCATGGTCTCCCTGCAGTTCCACATGGCCACCCAGGTCATTCTCTTTGCCGGTGAAAGCGATCTGAATGGCATGGAAGGCACCCTTCTCGGCTACTTCAGCGCCGAAGTCATCGATGATGTGGTACCCGGTGTCGCAGCGATGGATCTGAACGAGGTTCACTTCTGCGCCCTTGCCCACGATGACCTGAGTCAGGAAAGCCGCATAGCCGGCAGCCCCTTCGGAAGAGGCAACGTCCATGATGAGCGTCACTTTGGCGTTGTCGCCGACAACGACTGCATATTTTTCAAAGGTGCTGACACCGTCTTCCAGGTCATAGCGGATGCGAATGGGTTCTTCCACTTCGACACCCTCTGCGACCTTGAAGCCGATGGTATGGGCGTCTTTCAGCAGTTCCTCCAGCTGAGGACCGCTGCCGCCCTTGACATTTGCTGTAACGGAGACGTCTTCCAGAACATCGACCCCTACGGGGCGAAGGATGTTCGGAGCGCCTGCCACGCCTTCGGCCGCGAATTCCACCGTGCGCTCATTCATCTTGAGCCAGCGCCAGGTGATCATCTTCATGCGGTTCAGCGTAATACTTTTCACATTAGTCATAGTAGTTACTCCTTTCCGCACTTAACCGATGGCTCCGACCATTTCGAGCCGGATGAGGTTGTTCATTTCGACGGCGTACTCCAGAGGCAGTTCCTTGGAGACGCTCTCGGCGAAGCCGGAGACGATCATGGCCCGGGCGTCCTCTTCGGAAATGCCCCGGGACATGAGGTAGAAGACCGCTTCGTCAGAGATCTTACCGATCTTGGCCTCGTGACCGACGTCGGAATTCTGGTTGCGGACGTCGATGGCGGGGACCGTGTCAGACCGGGACTTGCTGTCCAGCATCAGGGACGTACAGCCCACGATGGACTTGGAAGCATCGGCTTCCGGAGCAATGACGACAGACGTTCTCGTGTTGGAGATGCCGCCGTCCTTGCAGATGGAACGGGTGTTGACGGAAGAAGTCGTGTTCTTGCCAAGGTGGGTGACCTTCATACCGGTGTCGAGTTCCTGGCCGGCGCCGGCAAAGGTGATGCCGGTGTAGTCCATTTTGGAGTTGTCGCCCTTCAGGACGGTCATCGGGTACAGGTAGGAGGTGTGGGAACCGAAGGAACCGGAGACCCACTCCATTGCACTGTTCTCCCCGACCACGACACGCTTGGTGTTGAGGTTATACATGTTCTTCGACCAGTTCTCAATGGTCGAGTAACGCATTTTCGAATTGTTGCCGACG
>JAFUZN010000097.1 GCA_017476565.1 Clostridia bacterium | reverse complement strand
TGCCGTTCGGGACGCCGCCGCCGATGTCTTCGACGACCTCGCGCAGGGTCGTTCCCATCGGGATCTCCACCAGACCGGTGTTGTTGATCTTGCCGCCGAGGGCGAAGACCTTGGTGCCCTTGGACTGCTCGGTGCCCATGGCCGCAAAGGCGGCACCGCCGTTGTTGATGATCCAGGGAACGTTCGCGTAGGTCTCGACGTTATTGATGTTGGAGGGCTTGAACCAGTAGCCGGACTGGGCCGGGAACGGAGGCTTCAGCCGGGGCATGCCCCGCTTACCTTCCAAAGATTCGATGAGGGCGGTTTCTTCGCCGCAGACGAAGGCGCCGGCACCGGCCTTGATGCGCAGGACGCAGGAGAAGTCGGAGCCCAGAATGTGGTCTCCCAAAAAGCCTCTCTCGGTGGCGTCCGCAATGGCTTTTTCCAGTCGCTCAATGGCGAGGGGGTACTCCGCACGGACATAGACGATGGCCGTGGAGGCGCCAATGGCATAGGCGCCGATGAGCATGCCCTCAATGAGGTTGTGTGGGTCGCCTTCGATGACCGCCCGGTCCATGAAGGCGCCGGGATCTCCTTCGTCGGCGTTACAGATGAGGTATTTTTCATCGCCCTCGGAATTCTTCGCCGCTCTCCATTTGAAGGCGGTGGAGAAACCGGCACCGCCGCGGCCCCGAAGGCCGGAGATGTCGATCTGCTCGATGACGTCGTCCTGGGTCATGCCGGTCGTCAAAATCTTTTCGATGGCCTTGTAACCGTCCCGGGCAATGTAGTCGTCGATGTTCTCGGGGTTGATGAGTCCGCAGTCCCGCAGAGCTACGCGGGTCTGGGCTTCCAGGAAGTGGGCGTCTTCCGGTGTGATGCCGAGACGTCCAATGGCGTCGAGGTCTCCGGTGAGGACAGCCTCATAAATAGCGTCCGCGTCTTTTTCCGTGACCTTCACATAACGGTGGAGGGTTCCCTCATCATCGTAGAGGTCCACGATGGGCTCGAGGAAGCACATGCCGTTACAACCGGTGATGTCGAGGACTGCACCGGAGGGGTTGCTTTCTTTGAGAAGGGTGCTCAGTCTGTCATAGACGGCACCGGCGCCGGCGGCAAGTCCGCAACTGCCTTCGCCTACTACGATCTTCATGCGTCCGCACCTCCTTCACTGGCCAGTTCCCGGAGGACCTTGCGGCACTTGTCCGGGGTCAGCGTGCTGTAGGTTTTCCCATTGATCATCATGACCGGGGAGAGGGAACAGCAGCCGAGGCAGGCCACATGTTCCATGCTGAAGAGGCCGTCTTCTGTGGTCTCTCCGTCTTCAATGCCCAGCTCGTCCGTAATGGCGGCGGAGATGAGCTCTGCTCCGTTGACGTGGCAGGCCGTGCCCTGGCAGAGCATGATGAGGTGCTTGCCCACGGGCTGGAGCCGGAACTGTGCATAAAAGGTGGCAACGCCGTAGATGGTGGCCGGTGCAGTACCGGTCTCTTCGGCGATGTAAGTGATGGCCTCTTCCGGAAGGTAGCCGTAAATGGCCTGGGTCTTCTGGAGGATGGCGATGAGGCTCCCGGGAACGTCCCGGTACTCATTGAGGACGGGTTCGATCTTTTTGAGATCGATCGCTTTTTTCTCTTCCATAGAGAAACCTCCTGCTTGTAATCTTCATAATATGCTTATGTTGAGAACGATTATATCATATGGCACACTAATTTTGAATTGTGACAACTGACTTTTTTGCTGATTTTGGGTAAAGATTGTAGAAAAGTAAACAGAAGCGCGGAGTTGTTGCAGGAGAACTTTTCTTATATAATAAAGAGGATTACACAGAAAAAGTGGTGAAAGTATGGGTTTCAATCATTTTGATGAAAAAGGGAACGCCGTCATGGTCGATGTCTCCGGGAAAGCGGTGACGTCCCGGACGGCTACTGCCAAAGGGTCCATCGTGGTCTCCCCGGAAGTGTTGACGGCCATTCGAGAAGGGACCGCCAAAAAGGGCGATGTACTGGGGGTGGCCCGGGTCGCCGGCATTATGGCCGTGAAAAAGACTTCGGAGCTCATTCCCATGGCCCACCCTCTGCCCATTCTGAAGGCCAGTGTCGACTTTGAACTGGATGACGACCAGCATAAGGTCACGGCCCTCTGTACCGTCAAGACCGACGGCAAGACCGGCGTCGAAATGGAGGCCCTCACGGGGGTCAATGTGACCCTTCTCACCATCTACGATATGTGCAAGGCCATGGACAAACGGATGCGGATGGAGAACATCCACCTCTGCGAGAAGACCGGCGGCAAGTCCGGGGACTTCTCCTATGGGCCTCAGCAACCGGTCATCTCCGTCTGCGGCATCAAAAACAGCGGGAAGACCACCTTCCTTGAAAAACTCCTGCCGGAGCTCATCGGCAGAGGCCTCAAAGTAGCGGTCCTGAAAAACGGCGGACATTTCACTCCCGACACCCCGGGCACGGACACCTACCGGTTCCTGCAGGTCGGGGCTGCCGGGACCGTCATCTTCGACGATCATCAGCTGCAGGTCTGCCGGAAGACCCTGCCGCCTTATGACGAGCTCTTCACCCTGTTCCCGGATGCAGACCTCCTTGTGGTAGAAGGCCTCAGGGACACGGCGCTGCCGAAACTGGAGATCATCAAACCGGAGGACGAACGGTCCCCGGCGGTACCGGAGGACAAGGTTCTTGGGTACATCGCCGAAAACGGTGCCTATGATTCTTCGAAACCGGTCTTCGACCGGGAGGACGTCAAAGCCGTCGCCGACTTTATCATGGAACTCTACGAGGGCGGCGCTCTGAAGGGAGCGGTGTTATGACGGACCGGTACGGAAGGACCATCGACTACCTTCGGGTCTCCGTCACCGACCGCTGCAATTTCCGCTGTGTCTACTGCATGCCTCCGGAGGGGGTGGAACTCCTGTCCCACGACCAGGTCATCCGGTATGAAGAACTCATGCGACTCATCCGGCTGTTCTCGGAACTGGGAGTCTCCCATATCCGCCTGACCGGGGGAGAGCCGACGGTGCGAAAGGGCATCGTCTCCCTGGTGAAGGACATCCACGACCTGCCGGGCATTGAGTCCGTCAGCATGACCACCAACGGCCTGCTGCTGCCGGAACTGCTGCCGGAGCTCCTGGAGGCGGGGCTCAGTGCTGTGAACATCAGCCTCGACACCCTGGACGAAGCCCGGTTCAATGAGATCACTCGAACGGAGGGAACCCTTCCCAAAGTCCTGGAGGCAATTCGTCTCTCTGCCGAGGCGGGGCTCAACACCAAGGTCAACTGCGTAGCCATGCGGGGCGTCAATGACGACGAGATCCCGTCCATCGCGGCGCTGGCGAAGGACCTGCCCGTAAGAGTGCGGTTCATTGAGTACATGCCCATCGGCAAGCACGACTATGAGCAGGCGATCTACATGGATGAAGTCCGGGACATTTTGCGGGAGCATTACGGCGAATTGTCGGAAGACAGGGAGGTCCACGGTCACGGCCCGGCTCGGTACCTGAAACCGGAAGGATTTCTCGGCTCGGTGGGTCTCATCTCCGCCATGAGCCACAGCTTTTGTGACTCCTGCAACCGGGTCCGCATGACTTCAGAGGGCTTTTTGAAACTGTGTCTGCAGTACAACGTGGGGGAGAACCTGCTGGAACCCCTGCGTGAGGGGGCCAGCGATGAGGATCTGAAAGAACTCATCCTTGCGACCCTCGACATAAAACCGAAACAACACAACTTCCTGGACTATGGAAAGGAAGAGAACGTAGATACCCGGGACATGTCCCGCATAG
>JAFUZN010000096.1 GCA_017476565.1 Clostridia bacterium | reverse complement strand
GATGTGGGCATCCTTTTCCGGAGGCCCGAAATAAAAACCGGTACAGTAGTCCCGGTAGCTGATCTTTCTCACTTCGTCCACGACCCAGGGCTCCGGCAGATAGTCCGGTGAGGGGTTCTGAAGGTAGCCGTCAATGGCAGCCCGATAGGCGTTGGTGACGGCACCCACATAGAAAGCGGACTTGGCCCGACCCTCCAGCTTGAAACTGGTGACGCCGGCTTCCAGGAGTTCCGGAATGTGTTCGATCATACACATATCCATCGAGTTGAGGAAGTAAGTCCCGTGCTCTTCTTCGGTGATCTCGAAGTATTCTCCGGGGCGTTTTTCCTCCATGAGGTGGTACTGCCAGCGACAGGGCTGGGCACATTCTCCCCGGTTGCCGTCCCGTCCGGTCATATAGTTGGACAGAAGGCAGCGGCCGGAAACGGACATGCACATGGCGCCGTGGACAAAGGCTTCGATCTCCAGATCTTTAGAGGTCTTGGCACGGACTTCGGCGATTTCTTCCAAAGAGCATTCCCGGGCCATGACGACCCGCTTGGCGCCCATATCGTAAAGGGTCTGTGCCGTCAGGTAGTTGACGACACCGGCCTGGGTGGACATGTGGATCTCGACCTTGGGCGCATACTGCTGGGCGAGCTTCATAACGCCCACATCGGCAATGATGAACGCGTCCACTCCGGCAGCGGCCGCCTGTTCCAAAAAGGCCGGCAAAGCGGATATTTCTTCATTGCGGGGCAGAGTATTCACCGTCAGGTGGACCTTCACGCCCCGGGCGTGGCAGTCCTTCACAGCTCTCGCGAGTTCCCCTTCCGAGAAATTGGCAGGGGCAGCCCGCATACCGAATTCCTGTCCGCCGAGATAAACGGCATCGGCCCCGAAGAGCAGAGCCGCGTCCAAACGCTCCCGGTCCCCTGCCGGGGCCAGGAGTTCCGGGATGCGTGGTTCGTTCAAAGGTTCGTTCTCCTTACTCTTCTTCGGCGTCGGACTTGGAACCGCCGGCGGTCAGTGCATTATACACATTGACATTCTGTTCAGAGGCGGTCCGGGCAGCATAGAGGTTGCCGTCGTCGTCGTGAGCGAAGAAGTAGTAGTTGGTGCTGGCAGGCCAGAGGACCGACTTGATGGCGTCGTCGCCCGGGCTGCAGATGGGACCTACCGGCAGGCCCTTACAGACATAGGTGCTGTAGCGGTTCCGGTAGAGGTTGTAGTCGCCGGAGCTGGCGGCGGGCTTGATGTACGTATTGACGTAATAGTTCGTGGCGTCGGACTGCAGGGATGGGTAGGCGGAGGAGTTGAGTCGGTTGTAGAAGACCGAAGCGATGACCGCCATGTTGTCCGGGTTGCTGTCTTCCTTCTGAACGATGGACGCCAGAGTGATGACGTCGTCCATCGACATGTTGAGTTCCCTTGCCCGGGAGGCATAGGAGTCGGACCACTTGGCGTTGAAGTTGCCAAGGAGTTTCGAGACGACGCTGGAAGCGCTTTCACCGACGTAGAACTCATAGGTGTCGGGGTACATGTACCCTTCCAGCAGGTGATAGCGCTGGTCGCCGTTCTGGATCTCCTTCAGGAATCCATAGTCATAGGAGGCACTGTTGGTCGCCTTCAGGAAGTCCGACTTCGAGCAGACTTTCGACTCTTCCAGTTTCTCCGCGATCTGTTCCACCGTAAAGCCTTCGGGGAAGGTGATCTCGACAGTATCCCGCTTCTGGGTCGCCGTACAGGTGGCGAGCATTTTCTCGATGCCCATGTCCGGAGTCAGGGTGAATTCGCCCTTCAGGTACTTGTCATTATCGTTTCGGATGTCCGAAGTCGCCGCAATGAACAGCTTACACACGGTACCGTGCTTGATGAGGCCGGCCCGGTCGAACTTGCCGATGAGTTTGTTGGTGGTATCCCCTTCCTCCACAACGATGACCTTTTCCTTATCACTGCGGGCAAAGCCCAGGATATCGTTGATGCAGGAGGTCCAGTGGATCGCAAGGAGCAGAGCGATGAGGACGATGAGGATCTTGTAAGCCGCTTCCCGACGCTTCGGGTCAGACTGGACGCTGCGGACCGTAGGTCCGATCTGGGAGAGCATGTAGGAAGCTCGTTCCCGGCCGTTCATGCCCTTCATATTGTTGCGGCGGCGATAGGCATTTTCCGCGGTACGGCGGCGGATATCTTCCATGGACCGCTTCGTGTCGGAAATGTAGATGGCGCCCTGTTTCCCGAGGTTGTCCAGAGCCTTTTTGGCAGCGGTGGACGCCTCCGACCTCACTTGTGAGGCAGAAGGGGTCTTCGCCGGCTCTTCATACCCTTCCGGAGGGAGGGGCGTAAAGACCAGCTTGTCGTTGGCTTTTCCGGCATCGGCCTGAGCCGTTTTACTGCGGGCAGGCGCCTTCTGCTCCCCGCGTCTTCTGAGAGACGGGCGCTCAGACTTCGTCTTGTTCCGGGTCCGGGGCGCTCTCGACTGCGCACGGGAGGCGTTTGACGCTGAGCGGCGGCGGCCCGTGGAACGACCTGCGGACTGACGTCTCGCAGCCCGGGGCTGGGCTTCGTCACCGGAACCGGGTTCGACCTGCTGGAAATAGATTTTTTCCAGCTCTTCGAGGTCGCGCACGGTCCCCGCGTCGTAACGTTCATTTCTGTCGGCCATTTGTTTTGTGCTCCTTAAAATGTATATTGCATATTGGTCAGAATGTCATGGGCTGCCTCTCCCCCCACAAAACGGGCGGCGATGGCTTCGCCGAAAAGGTGTGCCGCGCCGGCGCCCTTTCCGGTGATGATGTTCCCATCTTCTGTCACACTCTCTTGGGTCGGGGTCGCACCGAGGAGTTCCGGTTCGAACCCGGGGAAGCAGGTGGCCCGTTTCCCCCGGAGGTACCCCAGGTGTCCCAGCACCGAGGGGGCCGCGCAGATGGCGGCGATGAGAAGGTCACGGTCGGAGGCGTACTGTAACAGCTCCCGCACGGTGGAAGACGCTTCCAGATTCTTCGTGCCGGGCATGCCTCCGGGAAGGATGACCCCTTTCAGAGCCTCTGTCGGGACGGCCTCAAGGGCCGTCAGGTCCGGTGTCACAGAGACACCGTGGGAACCGGTGACAGGACTTCCGGTGATGCCCACCGTTTTCACACGGATGCCCGCCCGACGCAGAACGTCTAAGGTGGCAATAGCTTCTACTTCTTCAAAGCCCTCTGCGAGGAACAGGTAGAGCATAGGGTTCCCTCCTTAAAAGGATCAGCCGATGGTCAGGCCGAGGTAAGCATTTTTCATGGTCCGCTCCGCTTTGACCGCGTCCTTGGACACGGCAAGGTCCATCCCGGCGCGGCCCGTAGAGGTCCGTCCGCCGCGGAGGTTGTCGAAGGCCGGCAGGTCCAGGATGTACTGGTCTGCGTCGACCTCAGCGATTTTGCGGAGCAATGGTAAAAGGGAGTCTTTTCCGAGGAGCTCCTTTACGTGGAGCGTGGTCTCCCCTGTATCTTCTGTATGAAGGTCATAGAGGGCATAGCCGTCCTCCAGGAGGATGGTCTTGCCACCCTTGACCGTATGGTCAAAGAGCAGGTACTGCAAAGTGGGGGCGTCATACTCGAGGTAAGAGCCTCCCGCGAGGGCCGCATTGCGGACCGCCGGCATGGCTGTGGGCACGAAGCCCGGCAGTTCCTCCGAGAGGTCTTCTGCCCCCTCTAACTTTTCCACCATGGCGGAAAGCTGCTCCCGGTCCAGCTGAGTGGTCTTTTTATAGAAGTTTGCCCGGAAACCGAAGCGGGAAAAGTACTGGTACAGTTCATTGTCACTGGGGACCAGCACCAGAAAATCGATGCCCCGCTCTTCACAGAGGGTACGGCAATACCGAATGACCTGTTCCATGTACCCTTTTCGGCGAAACTTCGGACTGGTGGCAGCCCCGAAGAAATAATAGGCGGAATAGGCGGCGTCGCCGATGTGGAGGGTCGTCGGAAGCAGGTAGGCTCCGGAGACCGGATGTCCCTCTTCCCGATAGACGACCGTTCGGTCTTCGGAAGCGAGGAGCGACAGAAGGTTGCGGACATAGGGTTCCCCGGCTGAATAGGACCGGGTCCAAAGGTCCGCCAGAGTCTCAAAATCTGCCCCGGAAGCCAGTCCCGGGCCGGTCAGTGATTCTGCCACGTGCAAGCCTCCGTTTCGATCAGTTTCGCAGAAAGTAGATAGACCTCTTCCGCTATTGATGCAATGCTCCTCGGAGCGTCCCCGTCTGCGCAGGAAACGACGTTCCAGCCCCACTGTTCGGCGGTGTAAAGGGCGGCTTCCCGGCAGGCTTCCAGAAAGCGGACGTTCTTCTCGTGAACGTCTTTTTTCCCTTCGTCCCCTTCGTAGCGGCCGGTCATCATCTTCTGCGAGACCTCCACCGGCATATCGAGGAAAATGACGAGGTCCGGTTCCGGAAGTTCCAGTTTTCCGTATTCGAAGTCCCTGACCCAGGAGAGGTATGCTCCCCATTCCTCCTTCGGGAGTTTGGTCATCTGATAAATGGGGTTCGAGGTGGTGTAACGGTCTGCCAGCACCAGGGTGCCGGCCTCATAGTCCGCCTTCCAGTCGAGGAGAAAACTGGCGACCCGGTCCACCGCATAAAAACTCGATGCCGCATAGGCATTGACGGCGGCGGGGTCGGAGCCGAAGTCTCCGGCCAGGTACTGTTTCACCAGGGCCGAAGAGGGGTGATCATAGTCGGGGAGTTTGATCTGTCTCAGGGGCTGCCCGGCCGCTTCCAGTGTCTGTTTCAGGCGTTCGGTCTGGGTCGATTTCCCGGAGCCGTCAAGCCCTTCCAAAACCAGCAGGCGTCCCATGGCAGTGTTCCTTTCTTTTTATAAATAGACAGACTTCTACTAATAAGCATACAGACTAAGGTATTATAACAAAGCAACGCCCCCATAATCAAGCTATAGGGGCGAAAAACTATAATATGTAAGGCAATGCTTCGATGAGGTCCGTTGCAAGGATGCTCCGACGGGCCATGGTCTCCCCGCAAAATGCGGCGGCCTTCCCGTGGTAAAAGGCAGCACAGGCAGCGGCGTCGACCGAGGACATGCCCTGGGCCAGGAACGCCGCAAGGATCCCCGTAAGGGTATCCCCGCTGCCTCCTTTGGCCAGCCCTTCGTTCCCGGTGAGGTTCACATAGAGTTCCTCGGTTTCAGGAGAGGCGATCACGGTATCCGGTCCCTTCAAAAGGACCGTGATCCCCAATTCGTCGGCCAGCCTCTTTGCGACGCCGGGCCGGTCTTTTTGAACTTCCGAGACCGAAAGACCGGTGAGTCTTGCCATCTCCCCCGGGTGGGGCGTGATCACAAGGGGCCCTTCATGGGCTTTCAGGGCCGGAAGGTCACCGGCCAGGTTGTTCAGAGCGTCGGCATCTAAGACCATGGGTTTCGAGCATTGCTCGAGCAGTCCTTTCAAAAGAGCCGACAGTTCGGGGCTTCGACCGAGCCCCGGCCCCGCGGCAAGGACCGAGCGGGTCTCCATTGCCTTTAAGATCTCCGGCAGGGCCAGTACAGACAGCTGCCCTTCCCCATCTGCCGGAAGGGGCAGGCTCATAGCCTCGGTCAGGTGAGCCGAGATGGCCGGGTAGGCGGGTTCCGGGTAGGCAGCCGTCAGGAGTCCCGCCCCTGCCCGAAGAGCGGCGCCGGCTGCAAGGCAGGCAGCGCCGGGCATTTTGTAGCTTCCGCAAAGGGACAAAATGTGTCCCGCGTCATTTTTGTGGGCCGTCCGGGAGCGGAGCGGTAACAGGGCTCCCGCCTCTTCCTCCGCCAGGGCAAGGAGTTTCGGGGCGACCGTCTCAAAAGAAGCAGGCAGAAGGCCGAAGGAAAGGACCAGTACATCGCCGCAGAAGCCTCTTCCGGGATAGAAAGTGTGGAGGGGTTTCAAAGTGCTGATGGCAATGGTCTC
>JAFUZN010000095.1 GCA_017476565.1 Clostridia bacterium | reverse complement strand
GCTTCCATCTTCAGCTCATGTCCCCGGACGGTCATGGTGATGGGAGACTCGGAGAGTTTTGCTGGGAAGGAAACCGGAGTTGCAGTCTCTTCGGTGCGGTAGACCGTTGCTCCGTCCTCCGCTTTTGCCACTTTCAGAGTGTTGTCGATATCGACCCACTCATCCCCTTTTAGATAGTGGACCGGTTCCGGATAGATAACAGCCATGAAGCGGCCATCTGCAAGACGGAAGTGTTTGACCCCGGCGTCGCGAAGAGCGGTCTCTTCTCCGGTTGTTACCGGGGCATCTTCCTTCGAGAACTCTTCCGCATCATCGGTGTCCGCTAAATCAAAAAGAACGTCCTCCGGTACCGTGTTTTTCGCTGGAACCGTAGACGCTTTCGGTTTCTGTAATTTCGTTGTAGCAGTCGTAGATTGGTCGTTTTCCAGAGCAACCGCAAAGACGGGAGCAACCTGGAAGCCGATCAGGACGGACAGGACGACGGCTACAAGTTTAAACCACACCTTATACTCTCTCATGATCACCTCCCGGGAGATTTACAAAAGCATATTTGGTTTCCTCACTTCTTCAAGTTCATCTTTACACATCGTTATTTCTTTTGCAATCTTTTTCTTTCGTAAAGATATATTTTCGTAAATGTTCTACAATCGAAAACATCTTTACTTGTGCAAATTAACAATTGTTTTCGACATATTGATGCTCACCGGCGAGTCCGTCTCCGACACCATCATCGAACAGGTCTTCGCCACCTTCTGCGTGGGGAAATAGGCCGATTCCCTCATTTTTTGTAAAATGCTTCTGTACCTTCTTACTGAAACGGTACATCGCCACCGGAGCGTTGGAAGAACGTTTTGGTATTTAGCCCCATCCCAGGCTCTTTTCACCGCACACCATTTTTGCGATACAGCATAATCCACCAACTTTTCAAACAATTTTTTCTCGATTTCATTGACTTTTCAATACGGTTATATTCGCTTTTCATTGACTTTTCAATAGATGCTCCAAAGTATTTGGCCCCGGGGTATTAATGGATCCCTTTCTCAACTCATTCAAAAAGAAGAACCACCATAAAACCTTCGCCACCTTCTGCGTGGGGAAATAAAGAATTTGTCGATCATACTCGACAAATTCTTTTGTTTTTTGTAGAATATAGTCGACAAAAGGAGGTGTATTATGAACCACACCTTATTGAAAACCGTAATTTTGGACCAGCACGATGTCATCCAAAACAGCGTCATCTCTCCTCGTACCTACTCTTTTGAGGAGAATGGGAACTATATTCTGGTCGGTCTTCGCCGGGCCGGGAAGTCCACCCTCCTCTACCAGCGGGTCCTGGACCTGGTGGCCGGGGGCGTCGACTGGGCTCAGATCATCTATATCAACTTCGAAGATGAGCGCCTCGCAGAATTCACCCTTTCGGACTTTCAGGACATTGTCGAAGTCCAAAGTGAACTTTCCCCCAAACCGGGGTATTATTTCTTTGACGAGATCCAGAACATTGACGGCTGGGAGAAATTCGTCCGTCGACTTCGAGACAGCGGAGCCCGGGTGTTCGTGACGGGCAGCAATGCCAAAATGCTCAGCTCGGAAATGGAACGCACCCTCGGCGGAAGACTTCTCTCTCAGCATGTGTACCCCTACTCCTTCACCGAATACCTGGACGCCCTCGGCATTCCTCACGAAGAAACGGACCTTCTGCGCACCAAAACCTATGGCGCCATCCACCGGGCCTTCCTATCCTACTATCAGGACGGCGGGTTCCCCGAGTCCCTGCTCTACAGCAACAAGCGGACTTACGTAGAAAGCGTCTACCAGAAGACCTTGCTGGGCGACATCATTGCCAGAAATGGCATCCGGAACGAACAGGCGATGCGCATCTTAATGAAGAAAATCGCCGAAACCGTCCGCAACAGCGTCTCTTTCACAAATCTCTACGGCGCCGTCAAGGCCGTGGGCTTCAAGGTCAGCAAGGACAGCATTATAGAGTACGTGGGCTACGCTTCCGATGCCTTCCTCCTCTTCTCTCTAAACAACGCGGCAGCAAAGTTTGCGGAAGCCCAGGGTTCCCCTAAGTACTACTTTGCCGACAACGGCATCTTAAACCTGTTCTTAGTGGACAAGACCTCTGCCCTGCTGGAAAACCAGGTTGCCATCTGCCTTTATAAACGCTTTGGCGATGCACTGCATTTTTTAAAGTCTTCCCAGTCCGACATCGACCTGGATTTCTACATTCCTGATGCGGGGCTGGCTGTCCAGGCTGCCATCTCCCTGGCCGACGCAGACGCCCGTGCCAGAGAAGTCGGGACTCTCACGAGGCTCGCGGCGAAAGACCCCGATATCCGGCGCTTTATCATTGTCACCCTCGATGAAGAGGAGACGATCGAAGCAGAGGGAATCACGATCGAAGTCCTTCCCGCAGCAAAATTTCTCTTAGAAATGGAACAAAAGGAGCGTTTATCTTGAAATATTACGCTGGACATTACGAGGTCGCCGTCATTGGGGCGGGCCACGCCGGAATAGAGGCGGGGCTGTCCGCGGCGCGCCTTGGGTGCAAGACGGCGGTCTTCACCATTTCCGCCGACTGGGTGGGCAACATGCCCTGCAACCCGGCCATCGGCGGCACGTCCAAAGGGCACCTGGTCCGGGAGATCGACGCCCTCGGCGGCGAAATGGCCGTGGCGGCGGACCAGAACCTCATCCAGTCCCGTATGCTGAACCTGGGCAAGGGCCCGGCGGTCCACTCCCCCCGGGCACAGATCGACCGGCGGGACTACAGCGCTTATATGAAACGAGTGCTGGAAAGCACCGAAAACTTAGACCTGCGACAGGGCGAGATCGTCGACCTGCAGCAGGTGGATGACGGCGCTCTGGCGGCGTTGCAGGAACTGCCCTCGACCGACGTAGAGGGCGCTTTAGAGGTACATCGCGGGAAGGCACTGTGGCAGCTGACCACCCAGCTGGAAGCCGTGTACACCGCCGAGACCGTCATTCTGGCCACCGGCACCTTCCTCGGGGGCCGCATTTACGTGGGCGATGTGTCCTATGAGTCCGGCCCGGACGGCCTCTTCCCCGCAACGGAACTGTCGGCCTCCCTGCAGCGGTTGGGCGTTGCCACCCGCCGCTTCAAGACCGGCACCCCCTCCCGGGTCAACGCCCGGTCCGTGAATCTCGAGAAACTGGAGGTCCAGTACGGAGACGAACACCTGGTGCGGTTCTCCGACGACCTGAGCTTTACGCCGGAGAACAAGGCGGTCTGTTACATTACCTATACCGGGAAAGAGACCAAGGACATCATCCTTGCTAACCTGGAACGGTCTCCCCTCTACGGCGGGAAGATCGAAGGCGTCGGCCCCCGGTACTGCCCCTCCATTGAAGACAAAGTCGTCCGCTTCCCGGAAAAGGAGCGACACCAGATCTTCATTGAACCCTGTGGCCTCCACACCGAAGAACTCTACTTACAGGGCCTGTCCTCTTCCCTGCCGGAAGACGTTCAGCTGAAATTCCTGCGGACTATCCCGGGGCTCGAGCATGTCCAGGTCATCCGGACGGCCTACGCCATTGAATACGACTGTGTCGACCCCACTTCCCTGTCCGCGTCCCTCGAGTTCAAAGACTTCCCCGGCCTCTTCGGTGCCGGCCAGTTCAACGGCTCTTCGGGCTACGAAGAAGCGGCTGCCCAGGGTCTCATCGCGGGCATCAATGCGGCGCGGAAGGTCCACGGCCAGGAAGCCTTCACTCTGGACCGGGCTTCTTCCTACATTGGGACCCTCATTGACGACCTGGTCACCAAGGGTTGCAACGAGCCCTACCGCATGATGACCTCCCGGTCCGAGTACCGGCTCCTCCTGCGGCAGGACAACGCCGACCAGCGCCTCATGCAGTTCGGCTACGAGCTGGGGCTGGTGTCGAAGAAACGGTACGAGCGGCTTCAGGAGAAGGTTTCCTTCATGGAAGCGGAAATGGAGCGGGCCCGAAAGCTCGTAGTTTCGCCCTCGGAGGCGCTGAACGAGGTTTTGGTTTCACGTGAAACATCTCCCATTGAGAGCGGCGTGAAACTGGCGGACCTTCTGAAGCGGCCCCAGCTGAACTACGACATTCTGGCGCCCTTTGACCCCACGCGGCCGCAATACTACGAGAACGAGACTCAAAACAGGGACGTGTTCTTTGAAGCAGAAACAGAGATCAAGTACGAGGGCTACATCAAGCGGCAGAAGGCTCAGGTCAAGGAGATGCGGCGGCTGGAAGAAGTCGCGCTGCCGGAGAGTCTCGACTACGAAGGCATCGACGGCCTCCGGCTGGAAGCCCGGGAGAAGCTCCAGCGCATCAAGCCCCGGAGCATCGGACAGGCCAGCCGCATTTCCGGCGTCAGCCCGGCGGACATTAGTGTACTGCTCATTTACCTCGAAAAAGAACGAAGACAGTAAGAAGTCGATCAAAAAGCTTTCTCCTCACGCAAAGGTCGGTGCGTCCGCTAATTTGCGCTCAGAGAAACTAATTGATTATTATTATTTCGTCATTTTCTGTCTGATCGGGTTCCGTCAAAAAGTTGCCCCGGAACATCGGCCAGGTCAGCCGCATTTCCGGCGTCACCCCGGCGGACATTAGCGTGCTGCCCATTTACCTCGAAAAAGAACGTAGACAGTAAGAAGTCGATCAAAAAGCTTTCTCCTCACGCAAAGGTCGGTGCGTCCGCTTGAGGTATTCATCCATAAGAGGTATTCTTAGCAGCCCTCAATTTGCGCTCAGAGAAACTTTTTGATCTTTATTATTTCGTCATTTTCTGTCTGATCGGGTTCCGTCAAAAAGTTGCCCCGGAGCTTGCCAAGCCGAGCCCCCGCGTGCCTATAAAGCATTGCATCGCTCCCCCCTTCACTCCGTGGCAAACTTTT
>JAFUZN010000094.1 GCA_017476565.1 Clostridia bacterium | reverse complement strand
CTGCCTGCAGCCTCGAAAGGCGCGGGCTTCTGCCCTTCCAGCTGTAACGCCGCAACTTCTCCTACGACGAGAATGCCCGGGGTCTCTGCGTCTTTGGCAAGGTCCGCAATGGTCTGCAGGGTGCCGTCGAAGCGGCGGGCATCCGGAGAGAAGCCCTTTGACAAAAGGGCGGCGGGAGTCTCCGGGTCTTTTCCGGCGGCCAGCAGCCCTTCCGTAATGGCGGTGAGGTTTCGAACTCCCATGAGGAAGACGAGAGTCCCCTGCAGGCGGGCCAGTGTGTCGAAGGACTCCCCGCCGACGGACCCGTCGGCCGTGTGGCCGGTGATGACCGTAAAAGAGCGGGACCGCCCCCGGTGAGTGACCGGAATGCCGAAGTCCTCCGGCAAGGCTACAGCTGAAGTGACCCCGGGAATGACCGTGAAGGGAAGGCCTGCTTCCTGCAGGGCCAGGACCTCTTCGCCGCCCCTGCCGAAGACGAAGCTGTCGCCGCCCTTGAGCCGGACGACTTCTTTTCCTTCTCTTCCTTCGGCGATGAGCAGGGCGTTGATTTCTTCCTGGCTCATGCTGTGGGCGCCCCGGCGTTTGCCGACATAGAGCTTTTCGGCGTCCTTCAGTGCCGGGTCCTGCAAAAGGCCTTCATCGATGAGGTCATCGTAAATGACGACCTCTGCCTGTTGCAACGCTTCCAGCCCCCGCAGGGTGATGAGCCCCGGTCCGGGACCGGCGCCGATAAGGGTGATCATACTATCAGCTCCCTTAATACTTCTTCGA
The DNA here is from genome assembly GCA_017476565.1 of Clostridia bacterium. Lineage (GTDB taxonomy): Bacteria > Bacillota > Clostridia > Oscillospirales > Acutalibacteraceae > RUG420. The sequence continues at coordinate 8,291 of JAFUZN010000094.1, read as the reverse complement.
TGAGGGCGTCAGGGTCCTTGCCCCGGCGGGTCATCCTCTGTTCCCGGAAGAGGACCGAGAGTTCCGTCTCTTCTTCTGTCGGGAAGGAGGCATAGACCCCGATGGCCGCAGAACAGTCCGCCTGCAGCCGTGCAAAGAGGGCCCGCTCCAGGTCGAACCGTTTTCGGGTCAGAGGGTCGGAAACCGAGGCGAGGAGCTCCCGGAGGGCTGTATCTTCTTCCCGGCACTCCACCGCAAGGACTCCCTGACAGGGAGCCGGGAGGAACTCTTCCGGGGTGAATTCCCGGACGTCGAAGTCCGAGAGGTCTGCCTGTAACCGCTCGAGGCCGGCTTTGGCCAGAAGGATCCCGTCATACTGCCCGTCCCGCAGTTTCTGAAGCCGGGTATCGACATTGCCCCGCAGGTCGGAGTAAACGGCCTGGGGGTAGTGGCGCCGGCACTCGAGGACCCGGCGGGGGCTGCTGCTCCCAATGTGTCTGATGGAAACTCCCCTTCGGGAAACCAGTACATCGTGGGGAGCGGCGGCTTTCGGGACTCCGCCGATGGTGAGCCCTTCTGCCAGTTCGTAGGGCAGGTCTTTTCCGCTGTGGACGGCCAGGTCGGCAGACCCTTCCAGAAGGCAGTGCTCCACTTCCCGGACGAAGAGCCCTTGTCCGCCGATGACGGAAAGGGGGCTGGTCCGGTCCCGGTCTCCTCTGGTGGAGACTGTCACAAGTTCTACCGTGGCGCCTTTGGCTTCCAGGGCTTCTTTTACGAGCCCCGCCTGGGCTAACGCCAGCCGGGAACCCCGGGTCGCCAGTCGCAAAGTCTTGCTCAAAGGGTCTCCTCCTCCGGTGGGGTGTCGGCGTTCAAACGGTCATTTAAATAGGCTTTCAGCTGCCGGGCCCGTTCTCTCTGGTCCGGCACCGTTTCTTTCAACTGTAATTTCAAGGCGTAGAGGTCGTCGATGATGGCTTCGGTGTCCTCCGGCAGCTCCGCTTCCAGGAACCTTCGGACCCTCTGGCCGAAGGCCGGGGACTTGCCGCCGGTGGTGATGCCCACCACCAGGTCTCCCCGTTTGACGAGACTCGGGAAAATGAAGGTGCAGAGCTCCGGATCGTCAACGATGTTCACCGGCTTCTTCTGCTCCTGGCAGAGGGTAGAAATGTGCCGGTTCAGCTCCCGGTCATCGGTGGCCCCGATGACGTAGTCCCCCAGTTCGAGGTCGGCGTCTTCAAAGGGACGGACCAGAAGGTCGGAAATCCCTTCCGCCAGACCGTCCAGCAACGTGAGGTCCGTTTCTCTGGCAACGACGACAATGTTGTCGGTGAACAGGCGCAGCTTTTCCAGCTTCTCTTTGGCAATGCGCCCGCCGCCGATGACCAGGAAAGTCTTGTCTTCAATGTTTTGATAAAAAGGGAATAAAACCATAGGTGCTCCTTATGTCATAGGGGTGTTTTCTGTTTCGTCAGCCAGCCGCAGCAGTACGTCGGTGAAAGAGGAGAACTCCTTTGCGGAGGCTTCCTCCCGAAAGGCGTACAGAAGCGGTCTCCAGCCGGGGTCCAAAGCGGGTTCTCCGACGGTGGGCTCCTCCAGGAGGGGCAGCAGCCGGCGGAACGTCCGGTCTTTGAAAAGGGTCTCCAGTTCCTCTTCGAGGATCTGCTCCGCTTCCTTGGCGGCAGACTGTTTCAATTCGTTGTTGTGCCGGGCGATGTACTGCAGGTCGTCGATGGTGAGGACCGGAGAGAGGAGGGGGTCGATGTCCCGGGGGACGGCCAGGTCCACATAGAGACGTTCCCGACTTTCTTTTCCGTCGCGTTTCTCCACTTCCTCCAAAGTGACTGTGAAATGGGGACTCTTCGTCGCGGAGATGACGATGTCGGCGTCCTTCAAAAGGGAATACCGGTCTTTGTAGTCGACCGCCCGGACCGCTTTGCGAACTCCGTGTTCCCGGACGGTAGCCGTAATGTCGAACCGGTCATAGGAGAGCAGGTCCTTGAGGAGCTTGCCTCCAATGTCTCCGCTGCCGCCGATCATGAGGACCCTGCCCCGGTGCTCGGTGCCGAGGGCCTGTTGCCGTTCCTCCCAGAACTTGACGCAGGCGGAGGCGGCCAGAGTTGCCACGGAAACACTGGTGCGGGAGAGGACCGTCTCGGTCTTCACCCGTTTGGCGGCGGCCAGGGCCCCCTGGAAAAGGGGGTTCAATTCGGTCCCGGTTTTCCCGGCCATTCGGGCCCTTTCATAGGCGTCCCGGAGCTGCCCGAGGATCTCGTCCTCTCCGAGGACCATGGAGTCGAGGCCGGCAGCGACCTTGTAAAGATGACGGATCGCCAACTCCTCTTCATAGATGAAGATTTTCGTCTTGTAGTCCCGAAAACGGGTGTTGACCAGCTGGTATAAATCGCCCACCCCGTAGACTTCGACCCGGTTGCAGGTGGAAAGGAAGACCCCTTCCGTGAGGTCCTGCAGCAGCTCCTCTCCATAGGGGAACTGTTCCCGAAGGGAGACGTCGGTATTATGAAAATTCAATGAGACACAAAACATGGGCGGTCCCCTTTATTTATTAAAAGAATCATAGAAAAACTATAGTATTCGTGTGGAAAAAAGTCAATCGCCGTTGCCCGGCGGCTACGTCTTGAAAGAAAAATCAAAAGAGTCGTTGACAGCGGGGGACAATGAGCATATAATACTTTCAAACATATAATTCCTAGTGAATTAATATGAAATAAACCATTAACACGTAGACAGGAGGCGGAGTATGATCCGACTGAAAAGGGAAGATGTGGAGCGCATCATTGCTCATTCCCGGGAGAACCTTCCGGAAGAAGCCTGCGGGCTCCTCGGAGGGACCATTGACCCGGAGACCGGAGTCAAGACCGTAGAAGAGGTGTATCTTCTCGAGAACATCGACCATACCAACGAGCACTTCACCATTTCTCCGGAAGACCAGTTCAAGACCCTCAAGGATATTCGGGCGAAGGGCCTGCAGCCCCTTGGAAACTGGCACTCTCACCCGGAGACCCCTTCCCGCCAGTCTGAAGAAGACAAGCGGTTGTCCTATGACAGCACAGCGAGCTATCTGATCCTGTCGCTCCAGTACCGGGATGCACCGGTGCTGAAGTCGTTCAATATTTCCGAGAACCAGACCGTTTCCACCGAAGAAGAACTGGTCATTCTCGACTGAGAAAAAGTGAGGGAATCATTATGGCAGACACATTCAAACGAATCACTGCAGAAGAATTCGCAGCGCTGGACTTCAATGACTACACCCTTCTCGACCTGAGAGAGCCCGATGAAGTCATCGTCCACGGCATCGACAGTGCCATCAACCTGCCCTTCAGCCAGATCGGGACCAAGCTTTCCGAAGTCCCGAAGGACAAACCGGTCATCGTTTACTGCCGTGTAGGCGATTGGTCGGAAGAAGTCGCAGAGATATTAGCGGACCGGGAGTACGACGTCACCAACCTTGAGGGCGGGTACAAGTCTTACCGTACCTTCCTGGAAAGCAAGGCGGCTGCTCCTGCAGAAGCGAAAGAAGAACCCGCAAAAGAAGAAGTGAAAGAGGAGGAACCCAAAGTGGCTGACACCAAGACCAATGAAACTGTATTCATCGACGCGAAAGGCCTCAAGTGCCCCGGCCCCATCGTTAAAGTGGCCGATGCTCTGAGAGACCTGCCGGAAGGCACCACCGTCTCCATTGAGGCGACGGAAGATGCGTTCTATTCCGATATCGCCGTCTGGGCAGACCGGACCGGCAACACCCTGGTCTCCAACGACTATGACCCGAACGGCCCGCTGGTCAAGACCGTTATCACCAAGACGGCGACCCAGGCGCCCGTGGGAGAAGCCAAGCAGACCGACGGCCCGGCCCTCTATGAGCCGAGAGAGCACGAAAAGACCATGGTCGTCTTCAGCGGCGACCTCGACAAGACCATCGCGGCCTTCATCATGGCCAACGGCGCAGCCGCCCTTGGCCGCCCCGTTACCATTTTCTTCACCTTCTGGGGCCTCAACGTGCTTCGTCGTCCCGAAAAGATCAGCGTGAAGAAAAACCTCGTTGAGACCGCGTTCGGCCTCATGATGCCCCGTGGCACCAAGAAGCTCGGCCTTTCCCGCATGAACATGGGTGGCGCCGGTGCTCTGATGATCCGCTGGATCATGAAGCAGAACGGCATCTCTTCCCTGGAAGAGCTCATCGATGACGCCATCAAACACGGCGTCCGTCTGGTAGCCTGCCAGATGTCCATGGACATCATGGGTATCAAACAGGAAGAGCTCATCGACGGCATCGAGCTGGGCGGCGTCGCCACCATGCTCGGCTCCGCAGAGAAATCCGACATGACCTACTTCATTTAAGCCATAATATACCTGTCCTAAAAGGAAAAAGGCCGGTTCTTCGGAACCGGCTTTTTTCTATCCCGGCCTGCGGTTCGGCAGCTGCAGGTTTTTACTTTGCTTCCGGAGAGGGTGGATTCGACGCGCCTTTGCCAGACGCGGGGTCCGCAAAGCCGCACCGAGCTGCTGCCGCAGCTCCCGTCGCTAACAACAGCCCACCGGGCTGTTTTCTTGACGCTCCGGCCTACGGTTCGAATTCACCCATCCAACAAAGCAAAAAAGGATACCCGAACGGGTATCCTTTTTTACTTGGTGGGAGAGGGTGGATTCGAACCACCGAAGGTACAACCAACAGATTTACAGTCTGCCCCCTTTGGCCACTCGGGAACTCTCCCATATGTACCGGTGTCAGGTGTCTGGCACCGGCTTGGAGCTGGTGAACGGACTTGAACCCCTGACCTGCTGATTACAAATCAGCTGCTCTACCAACTGAGCTACACCAGCATAATCGGTTATGTGACACGTCTCACGTGCGGGAATAAATATACCACACTTGTTTTCTATCGTCAAGGGAGTTTTTCCGGAAACCGCCGGAAAGGCTTTTAGCGAAAAAATTCAAAATTAATTCCGGGGGTCTGTGGTAGAAAAACAACAAAAGATTTCATATACTATATAAAACATAGTAAACAGATAGGAAATATGGTATAACAAAGGAGACGAACACTTATGGCTAATATCATCTACTCTCCTCAGGAGCGTCGGGTCCGGGAACATACGACCACCGGGAACCCCAGAGCACTGAAGATTTTGGAAGGGTTCCAGGGAACTCGCCCGAAGATCGACATTGAGCGGGGGAAATTTTTTACGGAGTCCTTCGCTGCAACGGATGGGGAGCCTCTGGTCCTGCGTTTTGCCAAAGCCCTTTACCACTATGCAGAACACGCCACCGTCTATGTGGATGACGACCAGCTGCTGGCCGGCCGGGCCGGGAAGAGCGGCCGCTACGGCCTTCTGTACCCGGAACTGGACGGAGACTTTTTAGATGAAGCCATTCGCAGCCTTCCTTCCCGGGAGAGTTCTCCCTTCGACATTGAGCCGGAAGATGCCGAGTACATCATCAACGTCATCTCCCCTTACTGGAAAGGAAAGACCTTCCACGAAGACCTGGCCGCTGCCATTCCGGCAGAGACCCGGAAATACACTTATAACCGGGATGAAGAGGGCACGTCCCGCTTCATCGTCAACGAGACGGCGTCCTTCCGTTCCTCGATCCAGTGGGTCCATGACTACGAAAAGCCCCTGCGGGTCGGCTTCGAAGGCATCCGCAAAGAGGCGGAAGAGAAACTCGCAGCTCTCGATGAGTTCAGCCCCGTCGACAATACTGAGCGGAAGCCCTTCCTGGAAGCGGTCATTCTGACCGCAGACGCGATCATCCTCTGGGCGAATCGCCATGCAGACCTGGCGGCTGCCAAAGCAGAAAAGGAAACGGACCCTCAGCGGAAAGCGGAACTTCTGGAGACCGCCCGCATTTGTCGGAAAGTTCCCGCAAAACCGGCGGAGACCTTCCATGAGGCGGTCCAGAGCCAGTGGTTCATCCAGCTCTTCTCCCGGGTCGAGCAGAAGACCGGCACCATCATCTCCAACGGGCGGATGGACCAGTACCTGTACCCCTACTATAAAGCCGACCTGGAAAAAGGCGCCATCAATGAAGACAAGGCGGAAGAACTGCTCGAATGCCTCTGGGTCTCCATGGCTCAGTACATCGACCTCTACCTCTCGAAGACCGGCGGCGCGTTCAACGAGGGCTATGCCCACTGGGAGGCGGTCACCGTCGGCGGACAGACCAAAGAAGGCCTCGATGCCACCAACGACTTGACTTACCTCATTCTGCGCTCGAAGCGGGAATTCCCCCTGAACTACCCGGACCTTGCGGCCCGGATCCACACGAGAGCTCCGGAACGCTACCTCTATGAAGTCGCCGAGACCATCAAAGAGGGAAGCGGCTTCCCGAAACTCATCAACGACGAGGAAGTCATCCCGCTCCTGCTGGCCAAGGGTGCCCGCTTCGATGAAGCCTATGACTACTCGGTCTCCGGCTGTGCGGAAGTCCGCATGCCCAACCGGGACACCTTTACTTCTCCCTGTGCTTACATCAATTTTGCGGCCGCCCTGGAGATGACCCTCTATAACGGCAAAATGCGCAAATATGGCGACGAAGTCATCGGCCTTGAAACCGGGGATCCCACCAACTTCGAAACCTTTGATGAGTTCCTGGAGGCGTACCTCAAACAGCAGAAGAATTTCATGAAGCACGCTTTCATCCAGCAGCATGAGATCATCCGTCTGCGGGCCGAACACTTTGCATCGCCCCTGGGTTCTTCACTCCATGAACTGTGCATGAAGGAGCTCAAAGATATCCATTCTCCCCACATTGAAGGGGGCATTGACCTCGGGTACTTCGAGTTCATCGGCTATGGCACCGTCATCGACTCTCTGGCCGCCATCAAAAAGGTGGTCTTTGAGAAGAAGCGCCTCACCCTCTCCCGGGTCATCGAGGCCCTGGAACACGACTTCGAAGGGTATGAAGCGGAGCGACTCCTTCTGAAAAACGCTCCGGCTTACGGCAACAACGATTCCTATGCCGACGAGATCGGCAAGACCCTGGACCGGGAACTGGTGGCTTTCACCGACAAGTATTCGAGGGAACTGGGGGTCCACCTGGACCTTCGGTACGTCCCCTTCACTTCCAATGTTCCCTTCGGAAAGGTGGTTTCGGCGACTCCCAACGGCCGCCTTGCTTACACGCCCCTCTCCGACGGTTCCTCTGCCTCTCAGGGGGCCGACCAGAACGGGCCTACCGCCATCCTTCTTTCGAACTTCGCGACGAAGAACTACGACTACCGCAACCGGGCAGCCCGGCTCCTCAACATCAAGCTGAGCCCCCAGTGTGTCGAGGGAGAAGCGGGTACGGAGAAACTCGTGGACTTCATCAAAACCTGGGAAGACCTGAAACTCTGGCATGTCCAGTTCAACGTCATCAACCGGGAGACTCTCCTGGCGGCCCAGGAGAAGCCGGAGGAGTACCGCAACCTCCTCGTGCGGGTGGCCGGGTACAGCGCCTATTTCTGTGAGCTGTCGAAGGACCTGCAGGACGACATCATTGCCCGGACCGAGCACATTGCCGTATGAGTGCCGAAGCCGAGGGCATCGTCTTCAACCTGCAGCCCTATTCTCTCCACGACGGAGCGGGCATTCGCACCGTGGTCTTTTTGAAGGGATGCCCCCTTCGCTGCCGCTGGTGTTCGAACCCGGAGTCCCAGAACTTCTACCCGGAAGTGGGGGTCTTCCCGGAAAAATGCATTGCCGGGAAGGGCTGTGACTGGTGCGTCGACGCCTGTCCGGAAACCGCCTTGTCGCTGGAAACGGGGACAGTCCGTCTGGACCGGGACCTTTGTACTCGCTGCCTTCGGTGCGCCGAAGAGTGTCCCGCCGGCGCTTTGACCGTATACGGGACCCCCATGTCGGTGGGCGATGTACTGAATGCCGTCGAGGGCGACGCCGCCTTCTACCGACACGGCGGCGGTGGCATGACCCTTTCGGGAGGGGAGCCGCTGGCTCAGCCGGAATTTGCCCTGGGCCTTTTGCAAGAGGCCAGACGGCGGCGCATCCGCACCGATATGGAGACCTGCGGGTGCTGCAAAGAAGAGGACTTGCGCAGAGCAGCACAGTTGCTCGATCACATCTTTTTCGACATCAAGCTCATGGAGAATGAGGCCCATCTTCGGGAAACGGGTGGGTCGAACCGGAGCATTTTGCAAAACCTCAAAATGCTCTTCCGGGAGTTCCCGGACCTGCCCAAAACCATCCGCACACCTGTCATCCCCGGGGTGAAAGATTCCCCGGAACAACTTGCCTCCATCCGGTCTTTTCTGGAAGAGGCCAGTGTGGTGGACGGGGAGGGCCGTCCCTATACGTAT
>JAFUZN010000093.1 GCA_017476565.1 Clostridia bacterium | reverse complement strand
CGTTGACGATGTTGTAGTGAGTCAGCATGACGCCTTTCGGGAACCCGGTGGTACCGGAGGTGTACTGCATGTTGCAGACGTCGTTGACGTCGATGGCGGCCTGCATGCGATGGATCTCTTCGAGGGGAGTCTGGTCCGCATAGGTCAGGGACTCTTCGAAGGTCAGGGCGCCGGGCATGCGGAAGCCGACGGAAATGACGTTTCTCAGGAAGGGCAGCCGTTTTGCGTGAAGGGGCTGGCCCGCCTTATGGTCTTTCAGTTCGGGACAGAGTTCATTCATGATCTCCACATAGTTGGAGTCCCGGTAGCCGTCGATCATGACGAGGGTATGGGTGTCCGACTGGCGGAGGAGGTACTCCGCTTCGTGGATCTTATAGGCGGTATTCATGGTGACCAGGACCGCACCGATTTTGGTAGCGGCCCAGAAGGTCAGGAACCAGGCGGGTACGTTGGTGGCCCAGATGGTGACTTTGGAACCGGCCCGGACCCCCAGGGACACGAGGGCTCTCGCGAACTCCTCGACGTCGTCCCGGAACTGGGCATAGGTGCGGGTGTAGTCGAGGGTCGGGAATTTGATGGCCAGCTGGTCCGGGAACTCTTCGACCATTCTGTCGAGGACTTCCGGGAAGGTCTTGTCGATGAGTTTTTCCTTCTCCCAGACATAGTTGCCGGTGTGAGCCTTGTTCCACTGCAGGTGTTTTTCATTGTAGCGGGTCGGCCGGAAGCGGCGCATGCAGCTCTGGAAGTGGGTCAGGATGATCTCGATGTCGTCGATGCCTTCGATCCATGCGGGATCCCACTGAAGGGAAATGAAGCCGTCATAGTTGACGGAGCGCAGGGCGTTCATCAGGTCCTCAATGGGTAAATCGCCCTCCCCGACCAGTTCCGGAAGGACCTCGTCGCCGGCTTTTCGGTAGTCGTGGAGGTGGACATGGTGGACATAGGCTCCGAGGTTCGTGATGGTCTCTTCGGCGTCTTCCTTCCCCTCGGCGCAGGTGGCGTACATGTTCCAGCAGGCCGCCAGCTCCTGGTCGTCGGCGAACTCATTGAGGAGTTCCCGCAAAAGAGCGGTGTCGGAATAGGTGCCGCTGGTCTCCACCAGAATGGTGATGGGGAAACCGACGGAAACTTCCATGAGGATGGACAGAGCTTCGACGCAGGTGTCGTGGTCCTCGCAGTCCGTGTGGACGCTGATGGCGGGGACATTCAGGTTCACGGCCACTTCCATGGCTTCGGTGAACTCATTGAGGAAGTCCTCAGATGTGAAGTCGGCGACCGTGTCCAGACAGGGGATGCTGAGGCCCTGGTTCTGAAGGTGCCGGCGGGTGGGAGATGCGTACTCCGGGTTCGTGATGGAGGTCTTCTCCCGGAAGATGGGGGCCGTCACGTCATAGACTTCGACGCCCTTCATTCTGGTGTCCTGGGCGACGTCGCAGAATTCCTGCCAGCCGGTGTCCGCCCAGTTCTGGATGCTAAAGGATAATTTCATAAGGCCCTCCTCTTACACTTCGTCGTAGACGATCTTGTTGAGGGCGGAAATGTAGGCCCGGATGGAGGCACCGATGATGTCAGTGGAGATGCCGCTGCCGGAGTAGACTTTGCCGTCGGCCCGGAGTTTGACCAGGGCGGAACCCATGGCGTCCTTCCCTTCCGTCACGGTCTGGATCTGGAAGTCGTCGAGTTCGTAGTGGTGGCCGATGATCTGCTCGATGGCGTCGAAGGCGGCATCGATGGGGCCGTCGCCGACACCCACGCCCCGGACTTCGTCTCCGTTTTTCTCAAGGAGCACATTCGCGGTGGCGGTGATGACGTTGCCGGAGTTGATGACATAGTTCTTGATGCGGTAGCTGGAGGGCACCTGCATAGCGGTGCTGGCGATGATGGCGTCCAGCTCCCGGGTGCCGACGAAGTGTTTCTTGCTGGCGACCCGCAGGAAAGCCTCATAGACTTTCGCGTTGTCCTCTTCGGAGAGGTCGTAACCCATCTGCCGGATGACCTTGATGACTTCTCCGATCTCGTCGCCGGCGTCCAGGGTGACCCCTGCGATTTCACCGGGGGCGAAGTCCCGTTTGGGGGAGCCGCTTTCGTCTTCGGGCTCCAGGATCCGGGACAGCTGGGCGATGGTCCGCTGCAGGTCCGTGGTCTTCACGGTGGAAGCGATGTCCAGGTCTGCCCCCTTCTTCTGAACGAGGGTCGCGGCCTGCTCGAGGGTCGGGAAGCCCGCGGGGACGGCGGTGCACTTCACGCCGTTGGCACCGGCCTCAATGGCGGCTGCCGCACAGGCAATGCCCATGCCCATTTCGTCGGACACTTCCACATAGAGTTCCACGTTCTCCATTTCGGGAACGTTTTCTTTAAGGCCTTTGACGAAGTCGACGAATTCGCCGGGCAGGAAAATGCCGGCAGAGTCGCAGAGGGTCACCCGGTCAGCGCCGGCGGCAATGGCGGTACGGACCGCCTCGTAGAGGAAGTCGGTCTCCGCACGGGTGGCGTCCACAGCGGAGAACTCCACGTTCTCGCAGAAGAAGCGGCAAAGCTTCACCTGTTCGGTGATGACTTCCAGCATGGCCGGAGCTTTTTTATGGCAGGTGTATTCCATCTGCACGGTGGAAACGGGAACAAGGAGGTTCAGCTGAGGGTGACGGGCGCTGCGGATGCTCTCCCAGGTCTCCTCAATGGTGCCGCAGCCGACTTCGACGGCAGCGGACAGGGTGGTCCCCACCATGGAGGCGATGGTCTTGTTGGAGAGCTGGTCCGCCTTCGCGGTCCCAATGGCCGGCAATTCGATCACATCCAATTTGATGCGGTCCAGGGAACGAGCGACTTCCAGCTTCTCTTTGAAGGAGAGGCTCTGAGAGGTGCGCTTGCCGGGCTCTCTGAGCGTCATATCGATGATTTTGATGGTGTTCATAATGTCAAACTCCTTGTTACAGAAATTATATTGTGCAAAATATTATTTTGTGCAATTCAGTTTCTGAATCACAAAACGTGCCACTATTATATTACTTTTATAAAAAAGGTCAAGCGTAAAGAAAAAAGAGCCGGTCGTACGACCGGCTCTTTTTTCTTTACGCTTGACCTTTTTTATAAAAGTAATAT
>JAFUZN010000092.1 GCA_017476565.1 Clostridia bacterium | reverse complement strand
TGCTCGTGCCTAAAGGTTCGAGTCCCCGATGGGAAACAAAAAAAGAGATGTCCAAATGGACATCTCTCTTTTTTGGTGACCCATCGGGGACTCGAACCCCGGACACCTTGATTAAAAGTCAAGTGCTCTACCACCTGAGCTAATGAGTCATGTTGTCGCGTAAACGCGACTGTTATATCTTATAAGAAATGTTTGCTAAAGTCAAGATGAAAGTTAGCCGTGGAACTGCATAAACAGCGTATAACCCACTGCGACAATGACAAAAATGACAGAAAGGACCTTGGTGATGTTGGCAAGGGTGTCGTCCTTGGCGTGACCGCTGGTCTTGTCGAAGAATTTGTTGTCGTTCATCTGGGCGCTGGACTGGCCGGTCATGGCAGAAGCATCGGCTTCCCGGTTCTTCTGAAGCAGAATGACGATGGTAATGACTATTCCAAGCAGAATGAGCACGATTGCGAATGCCATCTGTAAACCTGTCATGGTAGTTCCTCCAAAAAGAAATAGTAATAAGCTTAAGAATAATAGCATAACTCCCGCTGTAATGCAAGGATTTTTCCGGAAAGAACAGCGGGAGTTTTGTTTATAACATCAGCTGATCGCCTTCGGTGTCTTCCGCGGAGGGCAGTGCTCCCAGGGCGGGCAGAGACTTCGTGCGGTAGCGGGAAGGCTTGTTGAATTCCCCTTCTACGTAGGGGCGAACTCCCAGGACACGCTGGCCCTTTTTGAGCCGCATCACCGAGACCCCCTGAGTGTTCTTGGTGGTCTTGGCGGCCAGGACACCGGTGTTCAGAAGCAGCATTCGGCCGCTGGAAGCGGTCAGGACCAGGTCTTTGTCTTCTTCGACGTAGATGGCGCCGGCCAGGGGAGCCTTGTCGGAATAGGCCTTCAGGAGCTTTTTCCGGCGGGTCTTTGTGTCGTACTGGGACATTTCCACCTTGGCGACTTTCCCGTTCTCATAAACAAAGATCATGTAGCCTTTGTACTTCTTGGTGATGGCCATGTAAATGGCGTTCTCCCCTTCCTCGAATTCGAGGGTCGTGGGCACGTAGTCCCCCAGGACCGAAGCCTTCGTGTACTCGAAGTCATCGATGCGAGACTGGTAGACCTGACACCGGTCCGAGAAGAACAAAAGCTCCAGGTCGTTGGTGGTCTCTACCACCTGCTGCATGGTGTCCCCGTCCTTGAGTTTCTGTTCCCCGCTCATGCGCAGAGACTGGGGCGAGATTTTCTTGAAGTAGCCCGCATTGGTGTAGAAAACCGTGCAGGGAGCATCGGAGACCACTTCTTCCTCCGGCTCGTCTTCCACGATGTCGGCGGCATAGATGATCTCGCTCTTCCGGGGCTGACCGTACTTTTTGATGACGTCCTTCAGCTCTTCGACAATGATCTTCTTGATGCGGCTGCGGCGTTTGAGGGTATCTTCCAGGTCTTCGATCTGCTTTTGCAGGTCTTCGACGTCCTTCAACCGCTTCAAAATGAACTCCCGGTTCAAATGACGCAGTTTGATCTCGGCCACATACTCTGCCTGGATCTCGTCGATACCGAAGCCGATCATCAGGTTGGGGACGACCTCCGACTCCTCTTCGGTCTCCCGAACGATCTTAATGGCTTTGTCGATGTCCAGCAGGATCTTCTCAAGGCCCTGCAGCAGGTGCAGCCGGTCTTTGGCTTTCTGCAGGTCGAAGAAGACTCTCCGCCGGACACACTCTTCCCGGAAGGCGATCCACTCGAGGAGCAGATCCTTGACCCCCAGCACCCGAGGCATGCCCGCAATGAGGACATTGAAGTTGCAGGGGAAGGCCTCTTCCAGTGGCGTCATCTTATAAAGCTTCCGCATGAGCTTGTCGGGGTCGGTCCCCCGTTTGACGTCGATGGTGATCTTAAGGCCGCTCTTGTCGGTCTCGTCCCGGACGTCCGCCACTTCCTTCAGCTGGCCGGCTTTGGCCTTTTCGATGATCTTATCGATAATGGCCTCCGACACCGTCGTCGGCGGAATCTCCGTAATATCGATGCAGTGGTTCTTCTTGTCGTAAGCATACCGGGAGCGGACCGTGATCCCTCCCCGACCGGTGGCAAAGACCTTTTCCATCTGCTCCCGGTCATAGATGATCCTCCCGCCGCCGGGAAAGTCCGGAGCCTTCAGGTAGTCCATAATGTCCGCGTCCGGGTCCTTGATGAGAGCCATGGTGGTCTCACAGATCTCCTGCAGGTTAAAGGAGCAGATCGAGCTCGCCATACCGACGGCAATGCCCACGTTGTTGTTCACAAGGACGCTCGGGAAAGTCACCGGCAGCAAGGTCGGCTCCTTCATGGAAGCGTCGTAGTTGTCGACGAAGTCGACGGTGTCTTTATCGATGTCCCGGAACAGTTCCGATGAGATCTTTTCGAGTTTTGCTTCCGTATACCGGGAAGCGGCCCAGGACATATCCCGGGAATAAGCCTTACCGAAGTTACCCTTCGAGTCTACATAGGGGTGCAGAAGGGATTCGTAGCCCCGGGACAAACGGACCATGGTATCGTAGATCGCCGCGTCGCCGTGGGGGTTGAGCTGCATGGTACGGCCCACAATGTTCGCGGACTTGATCCGCGCGCCGTTCAAAAGCCCCATCTTGTACATCGTGTAGAGGAGCTTCCTGTGGGAGGGTTTGAAGCCGTCGATCTCCGGGATGGCCCGGGACATGATGACGCTCATCGCGTAGGGCATGTAGTTGATTTCCAGAGTGTCGGTGACCCGCTGCTGAACCACTTCCCCGGCTCCCATAATATGGGCGTTGGGGTTCTCGTCCCGGTCTACCGGGGCTTCCTTTTTCGTGCGTTTTGCCATTCTTCTCCCACCTCCTTTACGACAGGTCTGTCATGTCTAAGAACAGGTGTCCGTTGTTCGCGATGTGCTCTTTCCGCCCCGCCAGGTTGTCTCCGAGGAGCAGGTCGAACTGAGCTGCCGTGGCCTCTGCATCTGACGGACGGATCTGGATGAGCCGGCGGGTCTTCGGGTTCATGGTGGTGAGCCACATCATGTCGGCGTCGTTTTCACCGAGACCTTTGGACCGCTGGATCGTATATTTCTTGTCCCCGAGTTCTTCGAGAACATCGGACTTCTCTTTTTCCGTGTAGGCGAACCACACTTCGTCCTTGTGCCGGATCTCATAGAGGGGCGACTCCGCGATGAACACCTTCCCCTCCTTGATGAGGGTTGGCATGAGGCGGTAGATCATGGTCAAAATGAGGGTGCGGATCTGGTAGCCGTCCACGTCGGCGTCAGTACAGATGATGACTTTGTTCCAGCGCAGGTTGTCAAGGTCGAAGGAGGTCATGTCCTTCTTTTTGACCGCCACTTCGACGCCGCAGCCCAGGACCTTGATGAGGTCGGTGATGATGTCACTTTTGAAGATGCGGTTGTAGTCGGCCTTCAGACAGTTGAGGATCTTACCCCGGACGGGGATGACCGCCTGGAATTCGGAGTCTCTCGCCTGCTTACAGGCGCCGAGAGCCGAGTCACCTTCAACGATGAAGACCTCTCTGCGGTCTACATCTTTGGTGCGGCAGTCCACAAACTTCTGGACCCGGTTCGACATATCCATGTTGCCGGTCAGGGTCTTTTTCAGGTTCTGACGGGTGGTCTCCGCCCGGACCCTCGAACGCATGTTGACGAGGACCTGGTCGGTGATCTTGTCCGCTTCCAGCTTGTTTTCAATGAAGTAGACTTCCAGGGACTGTTTGAAGAAGTCGGTCATGGCGTCCTGGATGAACTTATTGGTGATAGCCTTCTTCGTCTGGTTCTCATAAGAAGTCTTCGTGGAGAAGGACGAGATGACGATGTCGAGACAGTCTTCAATGTCCTGGAAAGAAATCTTCTTATCGGACTTATTGTATTTGTTGTTCTGCTTGAGGTAGGCATCGATTTGAGACACGAAGGCGCTGCGGATCGCTTTGTCCGGGGCACCACCGTGCTCCAGCCAGGAGGAGTTATGGAAGTACTCTTTGAGCTGAACTTTGTTAGAGAAGCAGACCGCCGTATTGATGACCAGCTTGTAGTCTTCCTGGTCTTCCCGGTCTCGGCCGGAGGTCTCGGTGGTCCAGAACTGGACTCCGGTAAAGGCATTCTCTTCCACATTCTCTTTGAGGTAGTCGGTGATGCCGTTTTCGTAGACATACTCGTAGGTTTCAAAACAGGACGGGGTGTTCCCGGGTTTCACCTGGTCTTTCAGGATGAACTTGAGGCCGTTGTTGACGATGGCCTGGCGGCGCAAAATGTCCTGGAAATACTCGAGGGGAATGTCGATGTCCGTGAAGACTTCCAGGTCCGGCTTCCAGGCAATGCGGGTCCCGGTCTTCCGGCCGGAGAACTCTTCTTTCTTCAGTTTCCCGGAGGGCTTACCCTTTTTGAACTTGATCTCATACCGGAAGCCGTCTTTATAGACCTCTGCCTCCATCCACTCGGAGGCGTACTGGGTCGCACAGAGGCCGAGGCCGTTGAGGCCCAGGGAAAACTCGTAGAGGCCGGCGCTGGAGTTGTTGTCATACTTACCGCCGGCATACATTTCACAGAAGAGGAGCTTCCAGTTGTATTCTTTTTCATTTTCGTTGTAGTCCATGGGGATGCCCCGGCCGAAGTCCTGGACTTCCAGGCTGTGGTCAAGGTACCGTGTGAGGACGATGTGGTCGCCATACCCTTCCCGGGCCTCGTCGATGGAGTTCGAGAGGATCTCGAACACCGAGTGCTGGCAACCTTCGATGCCATCGGAGCCGAAGATGACCGCCGGTCTCAGCCGGACCCGGTCCGCACCCTTCAGCTGCTGGATGGTCTCATTGGAATTGGTGGACTTTTTCGCCATGTTTCCTCCAAAATACTGCTTGCAGATTTGCCCATTTGCAGAATATCACAAATACGTATTTTATCCCATATCTTGTGGGATTGTCAAGCAACAAGGCCCCACCGGTGGTGGAGCCTTGGCAATGGGTTACGATTCAGTTGTCAGAGTCTTCAGATGATGTCATCATCGTCCGCATCGACCGGCGGAACTGCGGCCGGGGCGTCTGTCGGGACGGTGTCTTTTGTCCCTTTCAGAGCCTCGTAGGCCTTCTGTGCCGCCTCCGTCATGGA
>JAFUZN010000091.1 GCA_017476565.1 Clostridia bacterium | reverse complement strand
CGTCATCGGCGACCGTGCCGGTGAGATCATCTCTGAGATCCAGGTCCTGAAGACCCTGAAACTCAATACGGCGAAACTCGCCAATGTCCTGCACCCGTACCCGACCTATGCGGAGATCCTCGTGAAGTTCGGGAAGCGCGTCCAGATCGACAACATCTTCCGTCTGCCGGTGGTCAAGCAGGTCATGGCTATTATCAACAAGTAAGAGAATTCGTTCCAAGAACGATTTATGGAGGTAATGTTATGAATTTGTTCAAAGCCATGATCGACACAATGCTCAACCCCCTGCACCTGGGCCTCGGCGTCAAGGACTGGAAACTCAAAGAGCTGCCCGACACTCCGAACGGCGTTTCTACCCAGACGGCTCAGCATGTCAAACGCGTCCCGGTCCTGCCTTATGTGGGAACGAAGGAAGCCAGCTATGCAAAGATCAAAGCAGCCCTGGCCGCCATGCCCGACACCATCAATGTCGTCAAGGAAGAGCCGAACTACTACTATGTGGTCTTCGTCTCCAACGGCCTGAAGTTCAAGGATGACGTCGAGTTCTACTTCGACGACGAGAAGCAGGTCATCCACTTCCGGTCCAACTCCCGCATGGGCTTCTCCGACATGGGCGTCAACCAGAAGCGGTACGACACCATTGCGGAAAACTACCTCGGTTGAGCACTATGCTTGCCTATTTGATGATGCCGATCGACATGTTCCGGAACCCTTTTCACAAGGGCCTCGGCGTCCATGACGGCAAATTAAAAAAACTCCCGTCGACCCCGAACTGCGTTTCGACTCAGACCGACCAGAAACGCAAACGGGTCGCACCCCTGCCCTATGTCGATGGAGACCGGGAACTGACGAGGACCAAGATCAAAGGGATCCTCGGCGGTATGCCGGATGACATTCGACTGATGGCAGATGAACCCAATTATCTCTATGTCGTCTTCGTTTCCCACCTGTGGAAGTTCCGCGACGATGTGGAATTCTACTTCGACGATGAGACGCAGCAGGTCGAGTACCGCAGCTCCTCCCGTCTCGGAGTGGGCGATATGGGGGTCAACAAAGAACGCTACCGGATCATTTCTCAGGCGTTCCGCTTTTGAATGAAGGGGTGCAGAGGCCTTCTACGGTTTCTGCGCCTTTTTCTTCGGACGACATTGACCGATTTTTCACGAGGATGTCTATGGTGACTTACGATAATGTGGTGTTGTCGATGGCCTGTGAGGTCGTGGACAGCTGTCTTGGGCAAAGCTGCAGGCGATGTATGGCTGAGTGTCCCATGATGAAGGACTTCGGGCCGTACCCGGGGGAGATCCTCCGGTCGCTGACCGAGCGGGGGTCTCTCGACCCGCTGCTCGCTTACTCCTGCAACCACTGCGGCAACTGCACTCTGGTCTGTCCCCGAGACCTGCCCCTGGGAGAACTCTTTATGACGGCTCGCAAAGACATCGCAGCGGCGAACCACGGGTTCTCTCCCATGCCCGGTCACCGCTCCACGGACTTCCACCAGTTCTTCGGCTTCTCGAAGCCCTTCACGGCGAAGGTGCCTCCCGGGGACTCTTTGGAGGGAAAACGGGTCGCCTTCATGGCGGGCTGCAGTCTTTCCTCCTCGTCACCGGATGAGGTGGGACTCACCCTTCAGTGGCTCCGGACCCGCATTCCGGGCACCGGTGCTGTCCAAAAGTGCTGCGGGCTCCCCACCAGTGATATGGGGCAGGAGGCGTTGTTCCGAAAACGCTTTGCCTCCCTCCAAAAGGACCTCGATGACATGGGCGTCGATGAAGTCATCGTCGCCTGTCAGAACTGCAAGGCCATTCTGGACCGGTACGGCACGACCCCGACCCGTTCCCTCTGGGAGGTCCTCCCGGAAATCGGCATCCCGGAAGAGTGCCGGGGAAAGGGGCGGGACAGTGATATCGTCTTTACGATCCACGACTCCTGTCCGACCCGACAGGACAAAATGGTCCAGGACGGCATCCGCTGGCTCATGGAGGAGCTGGAGTACCGGGTCCTGGAGGCGGAGGCTTCCCGGGAGAAGACCCGTTGCTGCGGCGCCGGGGGCATGGTGGCCGATGGGAACCCTGCGGTCAAAGACGAGGCCGTCCGTATGCGGCTCGACTCGCTCCCGTCAGAAAACATCGTCGTCTACTGCGGCACCTGCCGCTCCACTCTGGCTGCCGGCGGGGGTAAGGTCTGGCACATTCTGGACCTGCTCTTCGGCCCGGTGGTTTACGCCGGGGACGAACCTCCGGAAAACGTCCTTGCCAGCACTCGTCAGGCCTGGACGAACCGTTATTTATGCAAAAACTCACTGGAAACTTACTGGAAAAGAGGATATTGAAATGAAACCCATGAAAAAACTGCTGGCTTCCCTCATGGCCCTTGCCATGATCTTCGTGCTGGCTGCCTGTGGCAACTCTGCGACTACGGACTCTGAGGAGATCGACCTGCAGGCCGCTTCCTGGGAAGACATTCTGGAAGCCGCCAAAGGTACCACCGTCGCTTACTACGGCTACGGCGGAGATGAACAGATCAATCAGTGGCTAGACAACTATGTGGCCCCTGCCGTCAAGGAACAGTATGACGTCACTCTGACCCGCACTGCCATGGGCGCAGATGAGTACATGGCCAAGATGACCAATGAAAAACAGGCGGGCACCACTGTCGGTGACATGGACATTCTGTGGATCAACGGCGAGAACTTTTATAACGCCAAAGAACAGGATATGATCTACGGTCCCATCGTGAACAAGCTGCCCATGTATGAAAAGTACTACGATGCAGCGAGCAAGGACAACACCCTGGACTTTGCCTACCCCACCGAAGGGTATGAAGCTCCCTTCAGCAAGGCCCAGTTCGTCTTCATCGGCGACACTTCCAAAGTCTCCTTCCTTCCGAACAGTGCCGAGCAGCTCCTTGAGTTCTGCAAAGCCTACCCGGGCAAATTCACCTATCCGGAAGCCACTGACTTCACCGGCTCCGCCTTTATCCGCAACATCATCTATGAACTGGTGGGGTATGAAGCTCTGGCCGCCTGTAAGGCAGACGACGTGGAAGGCCTCAAAAAGACGGTCCAGCCCGCGATGGACTACCTCAAAGAACTGGCTCCCTACCTCTGGAGAAACGGCGAGACCTACCCCTCTGACGGGGCTCAGCTCGACCAGCTCTTCTCCGACGGGGAGATCTTCCTGACCATGTCCTATAACCCCCTGGATGCCGCTGCCATGATCGAGAAGGGCACTTACCCTGAGACCGCTCAGACCTTCGTCTTCAATAAGGGCACCATCGGCAACACCAGCTTCCTGGCAATTCCGAGTACATCGCCCAACAAGGCGGGTGCCATGGTCGTCATCGACTTCATCCTCGATGCGGAAAGCCAGCTGAACAAATATGACCCGAAAGTGGCGGGCAAACTCCCGGTCATCGACAACAGCAAACTGACGGAAGAACAGAAAGCTGCCTTCGCGGCCGTTGACCTCGGGAAGGGGACCCTCGCCCAGGATTATCTCGCGACCCACATGATCCCCGAAGTCTCTGCGAGCCTCGTTCCCGTCATCGAACAGATCTGGCGTGATACCGTCTTAGCTCCGTGAACCTGAAACCTTACCTGATGGTGCTGCCTCTTCTGATCTTTATGGTGGGCATCTTCTTCCTGGGGCTCGCTCTGGGCCTTGTGGAGAGCTTCGGCTACTTTCCGGCCATTGGCCTTCGGGAGTTTACGCTGGAGTTCTACAAAAAGATCCTCCATGATCCGACGGTAGTACAGTCTCTGAAATTCAGCCTTTATACCGCCCTTACATCCTCCGTCCTCTCGGCGGCGATGGGCGTGTTCCTGTCCTGGCTGATCCTGAAAACCAACCGGCGCAGGGGGAGACCCCTGCCCGGTCTTTATCGTGCCCCTATCTATGTGCCCCATGTCATCGTGGCTCTGTTTATTTTCGTCTGGCTCACCCAGAGCGGACTTCTGGCAAGACTGCTTTACCATGTGGGGCACCTTTCCGAGATGGAGGCTTTTCCCCGTGTCATCTTCGATAAGGCCGGTGTGGGCATCATTCTTGCCTATCTTTGGAAAGAACTGCCCTACATGACCTATGTCACTTACGATGTGTTTCGCACTTTGGATGACCGTTATGACGCCATTGCCGGCAGTCTCGGGGCGGGGCCCTGGCAGAAGGTGCGCTATGTGTACCTGCCTCAGGTCTGGCCCTCCATTGCCAGCGGCTTTGTGATGATCTTCTCCTATGCCTTCGGGTCCTATGAAGTGCCCCTCCTGCTGGGGCCCACCATTCCCCGGGCCCTGCCGGTGCTGTCCTACATCTACTACAGCAGTGTTGACCTGCAGGAACATGTTTATGCCATGGCCTGTAACACGATCATCACTCTGGTGATCCTTCTGACTCTGGGCCTTGGGAAGGTTTTGGAAAAGGCCCTTCGAAAGGCGGGTGGAGGCGTATGAAACGACTGCTTCGTGGAGTGTTCGGACTCATTATCCTCATTCCCCTGATCACCGTGGCGGTCTGGAGCGTCTTTTCCAACTGGCGCTGGCCGGACCTTACGCCTTCGGACTTTT
>JAFUZN010000090.1 GCA_017476565.1 Clostridia bacterium | reverse complement strand
CCGTTATAGTTGATGGGGGAGTGGACCAGGGTGTCTTTCAACAGAAGGGCGCCCTTCCATTTTTCCTCCCGGTGTTCGTCGATGTGCTTACAGTAGGTCTCAAAAACTTCTTGTTTGAGGGACATGGGAAACCTCCTTTTACTCTCTGAATGTATTATACACGGGTTCCGATTCTCACGCAAAAAAAGGTTTATTATTAAACCACAAATGCGCGTTTTTGTCGACTAAGTGCCCTGTTTTCGCGACCATAACGACCGTTCGGTTCGAATTTTCGACCGTTCGTCCAAACCCTCTTCCCAAAGGGTTTCCCTTTGTGTTATAAGAGGGTTCGAAAAAAGGAGGTACAGGACACCATGTACATGACGCGCAAAGAGATCTTTGACCACATTTGGACACGGACCGTCCAGGGGTTCGCCGAGGACTATGACCTCAGCTACCCGAAACTGTTAAAGGTCATCAAAGAGAGGAATATCCCAAAACCGGAACGGAGAGACCTTCTCTACATCAAACAGGGAGATGCGGGACTTCGGATGGTACATCGCCCGAAACTGCCGGGAAACCCGAAGGAAGAAGTGGAGCTGCCTCGGAAGAAGAAGCCGGAAGAGATCGCGCAGAAGAAGGAGCGACGGCGGCGGGCAGTCAAGAACAAACCGGTCCAGACCTACACGGTGACCATCGACTTTGAGAATCACCCACGCTGGTCGAGTCTGCAGTTTCTGGCTCCGGCAGAACGGAAGCGGGTCATCCGGGAAACGGAGACCATCAAAGCGGTCCGCTCTGAGAAACTCCATCCGGTGGCCGCCGCTCTCAAAGAGAAGCTGGATGCCTGGAATGCCCAGGTGTCCATCATCGGCAATGAGTTCTTTGTGGAACAGGAGGCCGGAAAGCCCGAACTGCTGGAACTGGTGTCTTCCGAACAGGCGGAACGAGTCATCACACTCCTCGACAGCCTTTATAATTCCCTGGAGTTTCTGGGTGGAATGGTCATGGAAGACGGCACCCTCTTTCTCCACGGGGAAGAGGTCCCGCTGAAATTCACAGAGACCCGGGCCCGGGTGCTGCGGGAGGACACGGTCCTCGATGAGGTGAGGGGCGACGGCCGGAAGGGGACGAAGTGGACCTATCAGTTCTCGGGAAAACTGACTCTCAGCATCAGCCACCTTTACACCCTGCGGGACCGGAAGAACGAGCCTTTGGAAGAGCGGCTGGGGGAGGCCCTGGAACTGATCTTTATGGCGGCCTATCAGACGGCCCGCACCCGGACCGACCGGCGGGAGGGGCTCGAGGAAACGGAGTCCTTTTCCCGAGAAATGGAACAGACGGAGAGCCTGCTTTCGCTGGCCCGGGACTACCGGGATGCCTGTGAGATCCGCGCCCTCATTTTGGCGGTCCAGAAGAAACTGCCGGGAGATGACCCGGCAAAGCAGCAGCGGTTCCCGGACTGGGCCGCCTGGGCCAGTGAAAAAGCGGACTGGCTGGACCCGACCATTGGCCTGGAAGACCCCATTCTGGGTCGTCGACATGTCCCTATTTTGAACTCTCCGGTGGAGGAAACTTAGGAAAAACCATGAATTTCCTCCGGAGTTCGGCCTTTCCCTTGAAAATGCCCATATTTCGTGTAAAATAGTTTCAGTTCTACACGATTTTGTATTTTCGAGGCTTTTACTATATGACATTACGTGACACCAAGAAGTTTACCCGGGCGCTGTTCTCTTTAGTCTTAGCGTCCGTCCTGCTGGTCCTTTCCGGGGCTTTTGCCGGTGCTGCGGGGAATGAGTCGTTCTCTTCCCGCCGCAGTCCCCTGACCCTGGAACAGGAAGCTGCTTCCTCGTCGGAAAAGGGGCGCACCACGGGCTCCCAGAGCGCCAATGCGTTACCCGTCTCCTTCGGCGGAAAGAGCGGCCAGACCGAAGCGGCCATCTGCTTTGATGGGAACGGCCGACAGTTCACCGGGACCTACAATAAGACCACCAAAGAATACCTTCTCGGGAACGAGTCCCTGGGCCTTTATGTGTTCAGCCTGGAAGGGAAGAACTACTATGCGGGGGCCAACGGCGTTGCCATCACCTCACCGGACAATGTCTTCGGGAATACCGACTCCGAAAAAGAGATGGAGTACGGAAAAGCCACCGAAATGTACCGGACCCTTGAGACCGTTCTTCGCTACTACAAGAAGGCTTACGGGGCCCAGGGGGACAAGTACCTCATCGGCCTTTACAACGACTCTTACGATGACGGCAACAACAGTTTCGCCACTGATGACATCCTTTGGAAGGGCGATGTACTGCCAGTGGGCACCGTCGTGGGCGTCATCTCGATCGGGACCCACCAGGACCCCGGTTCCATCGACCTTCTGGCCCATGAATACATGCATCGGGTCGAACAGAACAAGGTCGGCCTCCTGTACCGGGGCGAGTCCGGTTCCATTATGGAAGCCTATTCCGATATCTTCGGGGAGTTGGTGGAAGCCGGTGTCACCGGCCGGGCTCCGGACTGGGTCCACAACGGAGTGCGGGACCTCGTACACCCTGCAGTCCACGGGTACCCGGAGGTCTACAAGGGCAAGTATTACGTGAGCAATTCGACGGCCGACAACGGTGCGGTCCATAAGAACTCCACGGTCCTGTCCCATGCGGCGTACCTCATGTATAACGGGATCGATGGGAACAAGGCAAAACGCCTCGACAGCAAGACGCTTGCGACCTTGTGGCTCACTGCACTCGAAAAGTTCCACTCCCGGGAGACCTTCTCCCAGTGTGCAGCGGCCATTTACGAGACGGCTCAGACTATGGGGCTTTCCAAGTCTCAGGTCAAGTGCGTGGCAGAAGCCTTTTCTGCCGCCGGACTTCCGGTCCAATAAACTTCATAGAGACAATGAAAAAGACCTTGGGGTTGCCCAAGGTCTTTTTGGTTGGTTTGTTTTTTACTTAAAGGTCCGCTCCGCCCATTTGGCGCAGTTGGCAATGTCGGTGGCGTCCGGCTTGCCCTTGTGGAACCGCAGGAACTCGCCTTTGCAGTGGAAGTCGTTGTCGTCGACGGTGAGGCCGAGGGGAGTGCAGAAGTCCCTGACGTACTTCATGCTGGACTCATAGAGAGCCGGAGCACTGACGAGGTAGATGCGGCCGATCTTGTTGGCGTTCTCGGTCAGGAAGGTCTTGACTTCTTCCGGAATGGCGAACTTGTAGGGGGAAGAGCCAAGGATCAGTTTGTCGACGGGACCGTCCAGGGGGACATTCACGCCGAGGGCTTCCACGCCGATGGCGTCGGCAGCGGCTTTACAGAGTTTTTCTGTGTGATGGGATTCGGTGTAATAACGGACAGCGATGCTCATAATGAAGACTCCTTTTTGTTTGGTTTATTCAACGTTTTCATTATCGTTTTCTATGTGACCTGAAGATGACTTTCTCCGTCTGCCGACCCGGCCGGGAAGCAGGGTCAGAGCGAGGAGGAGCAGGACTCCCAGGAGGGACAAGAGAAGGCCGGTCCGAAGGCCCTTGGCGTGGTACCGGAAGGACAGGGTATGGGTGCCCGGTCCCATATGGAGACCGATGAGGGCGTCTCCGATTTTCTCGACTTCTCCCGAAGACATGGCGAGTTCATAGTTGATGGGTTTACCGTCGATTTCGATGGTCCAGCCTTCATCGTAGTTGATGGAGGTGTAGAGCATTTGTCCCTGGTCCAGGGTGACGGTGCCTTCCACGAGGGTGTCCTCGAACCGGGTGACCTCCATCACGTTCTTCGAGAGGACCCGGTAGGCTTTCTCGAACACGTCGTCGTTCTGCCGGACTACGAAGAGTTCCACACTGCCGCTGTCATCGTTCAGGGGGACTTCGATGCGCACCGTCACGTCCTTCGTTCGGGTCCCCAGGTCGAAGACATACTGGTTGTCTGTGGAGACCGGGGTCTGGGCGCTGTAGCCGTCGTCTGCCGAGAGGTAGATGGTGTCGGCGTTGCCGGTGCGGCAGTACACATAATACCGTCCGGTCTCTTCCGGAGCAAAGGAGACGGTGAAGGAGCCTTCCGCCCCGGCACTCGTTTTGTTGAAGGAGTAAGAACCGGAATTCAACACATCCGTGAAGGGGTCGACGTTATTGTAGGAAACGTCGGTCAGAGTGACGTTTGTGAAGACCGCTTCGGAGATGCCGGCGGCTCTGCGGAGGAAGTCGTTTTGCACCTGGAAGGGGTTGCCGGTGGCATGGTCCCAGTTGACAATGTCATCCTTCACTCCGTAGGCGATGGGCAGGTAGTAGTTGTTTTTGTAAACCGTCAGGCCGGAGAGTTCTCCGATCTGGCTGAAGTACTTTGAGTCGAGATGGACTTCCGGGTCATTGTCCACCAGGTATTTCAGGTTGAACATGCTGTGGAAGACCGGGGTCTGAGGCCGGTAAGTGTAGCTGTTGATGAAATTGCCGGCGATTCCGGTGTTGTAGTAAAGGTTCGACGAATGTTCATAGGCCATGGAGGAGAACATGGAGATGCCGTTATACCCGTACCAGCTGGGGTTCATGCACAGCAGGGGATAGGTGGTCTCCACCCGATAGTCGTTGGCTCCGTCATACTCTTCAAGGAAAGCGTCCACCGCTTTCATGCCGTCGTACTCGGAGGTATAAGACTCGTTGGTGACATCGATGTCGAAGTTGTCGATGTCTGCCACCGTCACTTCCGCGAACATACCGAGGAAAAGGAGGTAGGCCACTGTCCGGACCCGGAATTCCCGGTTGTTCAGAAGGCTGAACAGCACCACATAAAGGGCGATGAAACACAGGTTCACAAGGACCGTGCCGTCCCGGAAGTTGGGGACTTCCAGCTTCTCCGCCAGAATGACGACTCCGGCGGTGACCAGGCCGACGGTCAGGAAGTCTCTTCGGGAGAGTTCCCGGAGTTTCGTGACGGTGCGGAAGGCCAGGGTCAAAAGGAAGAAGACATAGACGAAGGACTGCCGGTAAGGCAGGTCATTGGGGAAATGGAAGCCGTGCCAAATGTAGTTGAGAGAGTTGAAGTCGAAGGAGAGGACCAGGACTCCAATGAGGAGCAGGGACGCCACCTTTTCTTTCAGAGGCACCGACTTTACATAGAAGTACAAAATGACCAGCATGACGGTCACGACGCCGCAGAACACATTGGGCAGGACCACGTCTCCGCTGGAGCGGATGGTGGGCTCCAGGTCGCCGAAATGGTTCGAGAGGAAGTCGAAGAAACTGAAATAGGTCTCGAACTCCTCCGGGAAGGTGCCGGAGGTGGCCGAGCAGGTCTTCAGAGCGTAGTAGGTGGGAAGCAGGGCAAAGGCACTGAGGAGCCCGGCAATGGCGGCGTAACCTACACAGGAAGTGAAGGCCACGACAAAGCGGTTTTTGCGGAGGGTTTCAAAGAGGGAAGTTTTCCCGTTCTGGTCGACCCGTACATCGCCCAGGGTGTCACGGATGGAGTGGTGCCCGAAGTAGTATGCAAAGAAGTAGAGCACCAGGAAGATGGCAGTCATATAGGCCATGTAGTAGGAGGACACCAGGAGCAGGGCCAGGGAGAGGCAGTAGAGCAGGGGCTTTTTCCCTTCCGCGATGTACTCCACTCCCAGGACGATGAGGGGCAGCAGCATCATGCCGTCGACCCACATGATGTTCCAGTAATAGGCGACAAAGTAGCCGGAGAAAGCGTAAAGCAGTCCGAAGCCGGCCGTAATGGGGTTGTGTTTGCGGAACTGGGGCGATTTTTTCAGGTAGTAGGTGAAAAAGGCTGCGGAAAAGGCCGCTTTCAGCATGATGATGACCCCAATGGCCACCGGCATGTTCTTGTGCCCGAGGAGCAGGATCACCAGAATGGAGATGGGGCTCGACAGGTAGTTGAAGAAGTTCCCGAGGAAGTTCCCGCCGCCTCCGGTCTGCCAGGAGTAGGCAAGGCTTCCGCCGTGGGTGATGCGGTCATAGAGCTCTGCGAGGAGGGGCCCATACTGGTGGTAGAGGTCCATGCGCAGAATGGTCACGTCCCCGAAGGGGATCATGCGGTAGGCGATGCAGATGAGCAGGAAAACGACGATGGCTCCACCGAAGGACAAAAGGACGTACCGATTGTTTTTCAGCAGGGTCAGGAATTTGTCGGGGTCTTGCTTTTTGGGGGCTGCCTCCGGGGTTTCCGGGGCCGCTTTTTTCAGTGTGATTTCCATAGAAAGCCTTTCAAACGGTCATGCGTTTTCGTGGGTCGAGTCACTTTGGGAACTAGTATAGCAACTTTTCATTCTTCTTTCAATGAAGGTTGTTCTCCGGGTGCAGTTATGGTAAAATATCCGTTAAGTAATATAAGGGAGGAACCCTCATCATGCCTGCCAATACCAATGGGAATTTCTCAACCGAATGCGTCATCTCAGAGGAGGTCCTGGCCACCATCGCCGCCAATGCCGCGAAAGATGTGGAAGGGGTCGCTGCCCTCGGCAACCGCCCCGCAGACCTTTATACGACCTTTAAGATCGGCGCCGATGCCTCCAAAAAAGTGGCCGTCACCATGACGGACTATGACATTCGGGTCCATGTCTATGTAGACCTTGTGACCGGTGCCAAGATCCAGGAAGTCTGCCGGAATGTCCAGACCGCCGTCAAAGAGGCCATCCAGAACATGACCGGTCGGGTCGTGACCCGGGTCGACGTCTCGGTCACCGGCATCGGGAATGCACCGGTCCCGGAAGAAAAGCCGGAGCTTCCGGTCTCCCTTGAACCTTGAACCCAGAATAGCAAAACGACCCTGCCAAAACAGAACAAGGACGTTTTGGCAGTTTTTTTGTAAGGAGGAACACCATGAATAGAAGTCAGGAACGGGAACAGGCCTTCATCATCCTGTTCGAAAGCATCTTCCACCCTGACATTTCCACCGGAGAGCTGTTCTCCCTGGCGGAGGAGTCCGAATTCTTCACGGAGACGGAATTCTCCCGGAACCTGGTCGAGGCCACCTTCGAGCACGCCGCCGAGATCGACACCGAGATCGAAGCCCATGCCGTCGACTGGTCCATCCAGCGGATCACCAAGGTCTCCCTGGCCATCCTGAGGCTCGCTCTCAGCGAAATGATGTACTTCGATGACATCCCGGTCTCCGTCTCCATCAATGAAGCGGTGGAACTGGCGAAGAAGTATGCCTCGATCCAGGACAGTAAATTCATCAACGGCGTGCTGGGCACCATTGCGAGAGAACGGGAATGAAACTGTACCTCGGCCTAGATACCAGTAACTATACGACCTCTGCGGCTCTTTACGATGCCAAAGGAAACCGGGTCTGGCACGGAAAACAACTGCTGCCGGTGAAACCGGGGGAGAAGGGAGTTCGCCAGTCGGACGCCGTCTTCCACCACACCCGGCAGCTGCCGGAGCTTCTGGAGAAGTCTCTGTCGAAGGCTTCCCTGGAGACGGGCCTTTCCCGGAAGGAATTGTCTGCCGCTCTGCAGGCTATAGGGGTTTCGACGAGGCCCCGGCGGGTCGAAGGCTCCTACATGCCCTGTTTTACAGTGGGGCAGACCCAGGCGAAAAACCTCGGGGCGGTCCTCGACCTTCCGGTCTATGAGTTCTCTCATCAGGAGGGGCACATTGCAGCCGCTCTCTTTTCGGCCTGGCGACTCGACTTAGTGGGGCAGGACTTCCTCGCCTTCCACGTCTCCGGCGGGACCACCGAGTCCCTCCTCGTCCATCCCGGAACCGAGAGCCCGGTGGAAGCCCATTTGGAAGGGACCTCCACCGACCTGAAGGCCGGCCAGGCCATCGACCGCACCGGCGTCATGCTGGGGCTGAACTTCCCGGCAGGGCCTGCCCTGGAAGAGCTGGCGCTCCGGTCCACGAAAACCTATCGGGTCCGCCCCTCGGCCCGGGGCCTCGACGTCAGTCTTTCCGGCGTCGAAAATAAATGCCGGAAGATGCTGGCAGAAGGGGAGTCCCCGGAGAACATAGCCCTTTTCTGCCTTCGCTCCGTGGAAGCGGCCCTGACCAGTATGGCGGATGCCCTTTTGGAACAGTACCCGGGAAAACACATCGTGTTTTCCGGCGGCGTCATGAGCAACGGGATCCTCCGACGGAACTTCGAAGCCCGGTATGACTGCAGCTTTGCGGCACCGGAGTTTTCCGCCGACAACGCCGCGGGCCCTGCGGTACTGGCCAGCCTGAAACAACTGTAAAGGAGAGAGACCTATGGAATCGGTCCAGCCGCAAATGCTGACTGTCTCTCAACTGAATACTTACATCAAGTCCGTCTTTGACCAGGACTACCGACTGCGGAACATTCTCGTCGTGGGCGAAGTCTCCAACTTCACGGCGGCCCGTTCCGGACATCTCTATATGACCCTGAAAGATGACAAGTCTGCCCTGAAAGCGGTCATGTTCCGGGGCAATGCTTCCCGGCTCCGGTTCTTACCGGAAAACGGGATGAGGGTCATCGCCTTCGGTTCCGTCTCGGTCTACGAGGCAGGCGGTCAGTACCAGATGTATTTGACCGACCTGCAGCCCGACGGCCTGGGTTCTTTGAACCTGGCTTTTGAACAGCTCAAAGAGAAGCTTTCAAAAGAAGGCCTGTTCTCACCGGAGCGCAAGAAACCTCTGCCTCCGTACCCGACCCGCATCGGGGTCGTCACGTCCCCGACGGCAGCTGCGTTCCAGGACATCTGCAATGTCCTGCGGCGGCGCTGGCCCCTGGCGGAAGTGGTCCTGAGTCCCACCCTGGTCCAGGGCGCTGAGGCTCCGGCTCAGATCGCCCGGGCGCTGAGAGCGCTGGACACTGCCGGTGTGGACGTCATTCTGGCGGCCCGGGGCGGCGGCTCCATGGAAGACCTCTGGGCTTTTAACGACGAAGGAGTGGCCCGGACGGTGGCTGCTATGGAGACCCCGGTGGTCTCCGGCGTCGGTCACGAGACGGACTTCACCATCATCGACTTCGTGGCAGACCTGCGGGCGCCGACTCCATCAGCTTCTGCAGAAGTGGTCACCCCGGACTGGTATTAAGAATCCGACAAAGCCCTTCTCTACCAGAACCGTGTCCGGGCCTCTCTGCAGAACCGGCTCAATGTCCAGCGGACGAAACTGGAGACCTTGCAAAACAGCAATGTCCTTCGGAGCTTCGACTCTCTGGTCAATGAGAAACGCATCAAAATCGACGACCTGACCGACCGGATGGCCCGTTCCGTTTCCGAACAGACCCACCGGGAGGGCATGCGCCTCGACCGGGCCTCCATAAGGCTGGAGCACGCCATGAGTGACCGGCTGAAGACCGAGCGGAGCCGCTTTGCCAAAGCGGCTGCACAAATGCAGGCCAATGACCCCGTCGCCGTTTT
Organism: Clostridia bacterium; assembly: GCA_017476565.1. GTDB lineage: Bacteria > Bacillota > Clostridia > Oscillospirales > Acutalibacteraceae > RUG420. The sequence goes on along the minus strand of JAFUZN010000090.1, from coordinate 999 downwards.
GGCCAGAGGGTATTCCATTGCAGAAACCAAAGACTGCGCCATCGTGAAACGGGTGGAAGACGTCACAACCAACGATAATATTAGGGTCCGGGTCTCCGACGGTACGCTCCACTGCACCGTCGACACCGTGGAACCCAAGACAGGTGATCAAAATGGCTGAAAAGAAACTGACCTATGAAGAGGCGATGAGTCGCCTTGAAAAGATCGTCTCCATGCTGGAGACCGATACCCTGAGCCTTGACGACTCTCTGAAACTCTTTGAAGAGGGCACGAAACTTGCCCGCTTCTGTAACAAGACGCTGGACGAAGCAGAACTGAAGATCACGAAACTCGGCAGTGAGGAAGAGGAAGCATGAAAGAACTGAACGAACTCATCCTCGAGTCTTATGCGGACCTCGTCGACAGCCGGCTGGAAGTGCTTCTGGAAGGTCAGGACCCTGCAGTGAAGGACCTGACTGACGCCATGCGCTACAGCACCATGATCGGCGGCAAACGGGTCCGTCCGGTGCTGGTACTGGAGTTTTGCCGCATTTGCGGAGAGGACCCGGCCCGGGCGCTGGACCTGGCCTGTGCCCTCGAGATGATCCACCCCTCTTCTCTTATCCACGACGCCATGCCCTGTATGGATGATGATGACCTGCGTCGGGGCAAGCCCTCCTGTCATAAGGAGTTCGGAGAAAACATCGCCCTGCTGGCGGGGGACGCCCTGGAGGCCTGTGCCTTCGACGTAGCGGCATCCTCTGACCTTCCGGCAAAAGCTTTGGTCGAAGCTGTACAGCTGCTGGCAAAGGCCACCGGCCCCTACGGCATGCTGGGGGGACAGGTCATGGACGTGGAAAACGAGTCCCGGACCGACGTAGACCTCCGGCGTCTCACCGAGACCCACCGGAAAAAGACCGGTGCCCTCATCCGGGTAGCCTGTGAACTGGGGTGCATCGCGGCAGGAGCCTCTGCGGAGCAGAGAAAAGCGGCCAACGAGTATGGCGCTGCCCTGGGGGT
>JAFUZN010000089.1 GCA_017476565.1 Clostridia bacterium | reverse complement strand
CCGTATTTCTCGACCCGGTAGTTCAGAAGGCCGGAGCCGCCCCGGTTCTGGATCCGGTAGTCGGAGCCCTTGTTCCGGCGGCCGTAACCCGTTTCGGTTACAACGAGAATGTCGGAGTCGTCGGTGATGACGTCGAAGCCCACGACCCGGTCGTCGTCCTTTTTGAACTTGATGGACCGGACACCGCGGGAGGTACGGCCCAGCTGGCGGGCGTCCGTCTCGTGGAAGCGGATGGCCATGCCTTCCCGGGTGGCGACCAGCAGGTCGTCGTCGCCGGAGGTGAGGCGGACCCAGGCCAGTTCATCGCCCTCGTCGAGGTTGATGGCGATGAGGCCGGACTTCCGGACATTGCGGTAGTCAGCCAGGGCAGACCGCTTGATGACGCCGTTTTTCGTGACCATGCAGAGGAACCCATCCTCGTTGACGGAGCCGTCTTCGTTGGTCTCGAGGCGGATCATGCCGGTAACTTTTTCGTCCGGCTGCAGCTGCAGGAGATTCACGATGGCCATGCCCCGGGAGGTCCGGGAGCTCTCCTGGATCTCATAGGCCTTCAGGCGGAAAGTCCGTCCGAAGTTCGTAAAGAAGGCGATGTAATCGTGTGACGAACAGGCGAAAATCGCTTCCGTGAAGTCTTCATCTTTCTGGCTCATGCCGGAAATGCCCCGGCCGCCCCGTCGCTGTACGCGATACTCGGAAGCCAGCATCCGCTTGATGTAACCCAGGTGGGTCAGCGTGATGATGTTGTCTTCCACGGGGATGAGGTCTTCAATGTCCACTTCGCCGGAGACGTTGAGGATCTCCGTGCGGCGGTCGTCCCCAAACTTGTCGGCGATCTGTCTTGTCTCGTCCTTGATGATCTGCAGAATGCGCTCTTCATGGGCGAGGATGTCCTCGTAGTCGGCAATTTTATTGTGGAGTTCTTCCAGTTCGTTCTGGATCTTCAGAATTTCGAGACCGGCCAGCTGACCGAGGCGATAAGCCACGATGGCACTCGCCTGGGGGTCGTCGAAGCCGAACTTCTCCATGATGGCAGCCTTGGCTTCCGACTGGCCGCCCCGGCAGGCCCGAATGGTGGCGATGATCTCATCGACAATGTCGATGGCGCGGGCCAGACCTTCTAAAATGTGGGCTCTGTCCCGGGCTTTTTTCAGGTCATACTCGGTCCGGCGCCGAATGACGGACTCCTGGAACTTGATGTACTCCTGAAGGATCTCCTTCAACGTCAGGGTCTTCGGCTCCCCGTCCACAATGGCCAGGTTGATGACGCCGAAGGTGGTCTGCAGCTGGGTGTACTGGAACAGCTGGTTGAGCACCACCTGGGGGTTCGCGTCCCGCTTCAGGTCGACGGAGATGTACATGCCGTGCATGGAGGAGTAGTCGTTGATGTCGGCAATGCCGTCGACTCTCTTTTCCTTGACCAGGTCTGCAATGGACTCGACCAGGCGGGCTTTGTTGACGTTGTAGGGAATTTCGGTGACTTTGATCTCAAAGCGGCCGTTTTTCTTTTCAATGATCTCTGTTTTAGCACGGACGGTGAGCTTGCCCCGGCCGGTGGCGTAGGCAGCCCGAATGCCGGAACGGCCCATGATCATGGCGCCCGTCGGGAAATCGGGGCCCGGAATGTGCTCCATGAGCTCCGGCAGTTCAATGTCCGGGTTGTCGATGACTGCACACATGCCGTCTACCACTTCCCGCATGTTGTGGGGCGGGATGTTGGTAGCCATACCGACGGCAATACCCATGGACCCGTTGACTAAAAGGTTCGGGTACCGGGAGGGCAGGACCGTGGGCTCTTTCAGACGGTCGTCGTAGTTCGGCATGAAGTCGACGGTCTCTTTGTCGATGTCCGTGAGCATCCGCTGAGAGATCTTGCTCATGCGGGACTCGGTATAACGGTAAGCCGCAGGCGGGTCGCCGTCGATGGAACCGAAGTTACCGTGGCCGTCGACTAAGGTGTATCGCATGGAGAAGTCCTGTGCGAGACGGACCATAGCGTCGTAGACGGAGGCGTCACCGTGAGGGTGATACCGACCCAGGACCGAACCGACGGTGTCGGCGCATTTACGGTAAGCTTTGTCCGGCGAGAGGCCGTTTTCATACATGGTATAGAGAATGCGCCGGTGGACCGGTTTCAGTCCATCGCGGACGTCCGGCAGGGCCCGTTCCACGATGACCGACATGGAGTAGTCGAGGAAGGACTTGCGCATTTCGTTGTTGAGGTCTACGGGAACGATCTTCTGCGTTGCCAGGTTGTCCCGGAACGCCTGCTCCCGCAGCTTCTGCTGTTCAGAAGATGCTTTCTTCGCCATAAGTTATCGTCCCCCTCTCTTAAATGTCCAAGTTCTGCACGTATTTTGCGTTCTTCTGGATGAAGTCCCGGCGGGGTTCGACCTGGTCGCCCATGAGGATGGAGAAGGTCTCGTCCGCTTCCATGGCGTCTTCCAGAGTCACCCGCAGCATGATACGGGTCTTCGGGTCCATGGTGGTCTCCCAGAGCTGTTCGGGGTCCATTTCACCAAGACCTTTGTACCGCTGGATGTCGCAGTTGCCGCCGAATTCCTCAATGGCCACGTCCCGCTCATCGTCGGAGTAGGCGTAGGAGAACTTCTTGCCCTTCGAAATTTTGTAAAGGGGCGGCTGGGCGATGTACACGTGACCGGTCTCAATGAGAGGTCTCATGTAGCGGAAGAAGAAGGTGAGCAAAAGAGTGCGGATATGGGCGCCGTCGACGTCGGCATCGGCCATGAGGATGATCTTGTCATAGCGGAGCTTCGTGATGTCGAACTCGTCCCCAATGCCGGTACCGAGGGAGGTGACGACCGGGGTCAGCTTGTCGTTGCCGATGACCTTGTCGATGCGGGCCTTCTCAACGTTCAGCATTTTACCCCAGAGGGGAAGAATGGCCTGGTACTGTCTCTCTCTGCCTTCCTTGGCAGAGCCGCCGGCGGAATCTCCCTCGACGATGTACAGTTCGGTCAGTTCGTTACCTTTGTCGAGGCAGTCGAAAAGTTTGCCGGGAAGGGAGTTGCCTTCCAGGGCAGTCTTCCTCCGGGCAAGATCGCGGGCCTTCCGGGCCGCTTCTCTGGCACGGGCCGCTTCCAGGGCTTTATTGTAAATCGCCTTGGCGACCTGGGGGTGCTCCTCGAAATACTCCATGAGTTTTTCGTAAGTGCCCTTGGAGACGAGGGGGGTGATGTCGGTGTTGCCGAGCTTGCCCTTCGTCTGGCCTTCGAACTGGGCGTCCGTCAGCTTGACGGAAATGACCGCTACGAGGCCTTCCCGGACGTCGTCGCCGGACAGCTTCTTGTCGCCGTCCTTGAGGTAACCGTATTTTTTGCCGTAGTCATTGAACACGCGGGTGAGGGCCGTCTTGAAGCCGGTCTCGTGGGTACCGCCGTCGATGGTACGGACATTGTTGGCAAAGGAATACATGACTTCGGAATAGGAGTCATTGTACATGAGGGCCACATCGACTTCCCGATCGGTCTTGACCGCCTTGAAGGAGATGACTTCCTCGTGGAGGGGCTGGAAGCCCCGGACCTGGTTGATGAGCTGGACGAATTCGGAAATACCGCCTTCGTAACAGTAGACTTCCTGACGGGGCTCTTCTCCCCGCAGATCTGTCAGCGTGATCTTCAGACCGGCATTCAGGAAGGCCTGCTCCCGAAGCCGCTTCTGCAGGGTCTCGTACTCATAAACTGTGGTCTCCTGGAAGATGTCCCCACAGGCTTTGAACCGAATGGTGGTACCGGTCTCGTCGGTGTCCCCGATGATCTTGAGCTCTTTTTCCGGGACGCCCAGGTTGAACTTCTGGTAGTGGACATGGCCGTCCTGGCGCACTTCGACTTCCAGCCAGTCGGAGAGGGCGTTGACGACAGAGGAACCGACGCCGTGAAGACCGCCGGAGACCTTGTAACCGCCGCCGCCGAACTTACCGCCGGCGTGGAGCACGGTCAGAACTACCGTGACCGAAGAGATGCCCAGTTTTTCGTTGATGCCCACAGGGATACCGCGGCCGTTGTCACGGACTTCGATGATGTCCCCGGGGAGAATATTCACTTCGATGTGGGTACAGAAACCGGCCAGCGCCTCGTCGATGGAGTTATCGACGATCTCATAAACCAGATGATGGAGGCCGCGGGGCCCGGTGGAACCGATGTACATACCGGGACGCTTCCGGACCGCTTCCAGCCCTTCCAGGACCTGGATCTGGTCTGCGCCGTATTCCTCTTCCACGACGGTGTCCATTTCCTCTACATCGTCGAATTCGCCAATGGATGCCTCTTTCGCCTGGACCGCTTCGTCCGCCGCTTCTTCCGCAGCGAGTTCTGCCTCTTCAATGGCAGCAGCACGGTCTGCCGCTTCTTTGGCAGCCTGTTCTTCCGGCGTTAATTCTTTCTCTTTACTCAAGTTAAAACCTCCATCAAACGTCCCAGCAGTGTACTTGCGCCCAGTTGGGACAGATAAATGACTCGTTTTCCTCCCTCGTCACACACGACGAAGGACTTCGG
>JAFUZN010000088.1 GCA_017476565.1 Clostridia bacterium | reverse complement strand
TCCTTCAATACTATTTCCCGAAGAAATCCAAGTTCATCGAACTGTTCATTGAGACCTCCTTCGGTCTGGTCATCGACCAGGTCATCGAGTCCATCCGGGCCCGGGAAGCGGAGGCAGACTCCGGCATCGACCCCGACCTGGAAGTCGTGGACCCCTTCGACGATGACGAAGAAGAATTCACCGGTCTTGAACTGGTCGAGCTCCTCTACGATATTGCCTACTTCGAGTTCTGGTACATTACCAGCTGCCCCTCCACGGAAGCCCTGCGTATGGACGTCATGGAGAGCTATGGCACCGCCCAGCTGGTGGTCCAGTGCATCTGCGACTGGATCTTCGACCACATGCCCGACCTCGATGAAGAGCTCAAAGAACGCATCTACGACACCATCACCTTCTGTGTCGGCGGCGGCTTCGAGTACGCCTGCATGAAGTCCGAGCGGAAAGAGCCCGTCGATGTCGAATACATCGTCGACAACGCCATGCAGTTCGTGGTCAGCGCCCTCGGCTTTGACCCCTCCCTGTTCCAGATCAAGAAAGAGATCTCTACCGAATGGCTCCTTCGTACGGCAGACGCCGTCGACGCCAAGACCTTCGGTGCCTGACCCAAGCCCTCATTCCAAGGAAATACATATTAGCGCTTACCTTCGAGAAGGACCCCGCTTCGGTTTCCCCGGCGGGGTCTTTCTCTTTCTAAGATCGCTTGACAAGGGCTCTTCCCGGGATTATACTTTGTTTACACCAATTCCTAGGGGAATTATAGGAAAGGAGGGCTCATTCCATTATGTCAAGCAAAGATCTGCAAGAGCAGGCTCTGGAAGAGAAGCTCTACGCCCTCATCTATGACAAGTACATCGCCCCCACGGAGCGGCCGAAGAAAGGGTACGCGGGCATTGAGTTCGAGCTGCCCATTGTGAACCTCCGGAAACAGCCCGTAGACTTTTCCGTCGTCCACAACCTGACCGACGCCTTCCTTGGCCGGTTCGGGTTTTCGGACATTTCCCGGGACGACAACGGGGACATTTACAATGCCACCGACCCGGAGACCGGGGACTGCCTCTCCTATGACTGCAGTTTCAACACCCTCGAGTTCTCCTTCGGCATTGACGAGGACCTGACGGTCATTCAGGGGAGGTTCCGGGAGTACTACGCCTTCATTCAGGACTACCTCCTCCCCCGTCACCACAGTCTCACCGGCATGGGGCTCAACCCCTACCGGCATTTCAACAATAATGTGCCCATCGCGAACGGGCGGTACCGGATGCTCCTCCACCACCTGGAGTCCTACCCGAAGTACCCCCGGACCATCCTTTTCCACGACCGGCCCAATTTCGGCCTCTTCAGTTGCGCCTCCCAGGTCCAGCTGGACGCCGAGAAAGACACGCTGGTGGACACCCTCAACATCTTCACCCGGCTGGAGCCCGTGAAGGCCCTCCTCTTTGCGAACTCCCCCTTCGAGGACTTCCTCTGCTCGAGGGACTACTTCTGGAAGCACAGCATGCACGGGGTGAACCCCCACAACGTGGACATTTACGATAAAGAGCTCCGTTCCATTGAGGAAGTCATCGCGTACATTCGCACCATGTCCCTCTACTGCGTGGAACGGGACGACAAATACATCAACTTCGCACCCACGCCCCTCCTCGAGTACTTCTCGAAGACTGAAGTCGAAGGCGAATACTACGACCGGGAACTGGGGCGCCATGAGCGCATCACTTTCACCCCGGAGTGGGAGGACCTCTCCCACCTGCGGTCCTTCAAGTTCGATGACGTCACTTTCCGGGGCACCATCGAGTTTCGAAGCGCCTGCGAACAGCCGGTGCGGGACATTATGACCGTGGCCGCCTTCCAGACGGGCCTCATGGAGGTCCTCCCCGAGCTGAACGTCCGCCTCGACCGGGCCGGGTTCCTTTACGACCAGGGTTACAGCTGCCTGGAGCTGCGGGAACTGTTAGTCAAGCGGGACCTGCCCGCCTTCCTTCGGGAAAAGGACCTGGAAGTCCTGCTGGGCGATGTGATCGACCTCTCCGCAGAAGGGCTTCGTCGAAGAGGGCGGAGCGAAGAGGGCCTTGTTCAAAACCTCTATTCCCGGGCGTCCCACCTCATGAGCCCTGCCAGGGTCCAGGTGGAAGGACTGGAAAGCGGCGTACCGTTGGAGTATTATATTGAAGACTACGCAAAGTTAGACTGACCACGGGAAGGAGCGCTCTGCTTTGTTATATTTACCGAAGGCCCGGCTGCAGGAACTACTCCTGCACGGCTGTTTCGGGCTGGAAAAGGAAAGTCTCCGGGTGACCGGAGAAGGCCGCATGGCTCACACCCCGGACCCCTTCCTCGACCACCCTTACATTACAAAAGACTTCTGTGAAAACCAGGCAGAGATCAACACCCCGGTGGCCACTTCGGCGGCCGAGGCCTATGAGCTTTTGAAGAAGTACCATGTGGAAATCGAGCAGACCCTGGCGGCAGCTCAGCCCCGGGAGTACCTGTGGCCTCTGTCGAACCCGCCGTACATCGCGGATGAAGAGGACATTCCCATTGCCCAGTTCCCCGGCGACGACCAGTACAAGACCGCCTACCGGGAGTACCTGTCCGGCCGCTACGGGCGGCACGTCATGACATACTCGGGCATCCACTTCAACTACTCTTTTTCGGAGGAGCTCCTGAAAGCGGACTATGAAGCCCGTCAGAAGACTTATGAGGTCGGCACTTACCGGGACTACAAGGACCAGTTCTACCTGGAACTGGCCAAGAAGGCAGCGGCTTACGGCTGGCTCATCACGGCCGTCACCGCAGCGAGCCCGGTGCGGGACAGCTCCTTCCTGGAGCCCGGCACCTCCGGCGGTTCCATCTTCACCGGCAAGGCCTCTCAGCGCTGCGCCGAGACCGGCTACTGGAACGCCTTCACCCCCGTCTTCGACTACAAGACACTGGAAGGGTACATTTCGGGCATTGAATACTATGTCAAAAAGGGCCTGCTGGCAGCCCCCAGCGAACTCTACTTCCCCGTGCGGCTGAAGCCCCGGGGGCAAAACACCCTCGACAACCTGCGGGAGTTCGGCGCATCTCACATTGAGCTGCGCATGTTCGACCTGAACCCCCTGGACCCCGTGGGACTGGACCTGCGAGACGTCAAATTCGGGGAACTCTTCCTCGGCTTCCTCGCCGGCACCCAGGACTTTTTCTTCCCGGAGCAGGACCAGGTGCAGGCGGTCCAGAACTTCAAAAAGGCGGCCTATTACGACCTGGAGCGGCAGAAGCTCATCATCCTCGGCGGACGGTCCAGCACCGTGGCCGAAGCCGGAAAGCTCATGCTCCACCAAATGAAAGAATTTTACCGGGACTACCCCGACGAAGTGCAGGATATCCTCGCTTTCGAAGAGGCAAAGTTCCTAGACCCGGCAAACCGCTATGCGACAAAAGTCCGCGCCCTCGCCGGCAACGACTTCGCGGCCTATGGCCTGCGGCTTGCGAAAGAAAGGCAGGAAGAAGCACTTGTGTGAACTGTTCGGGGTGAACTCGGCGCGGCCGGTCATCACCAATGACCTTCTGCAGGAGTTTTTTACCCACTGTGAGGACCACCCCCAGGGCTGGGGCATTGCCCACCTGGACCACGGGGTATCCCTCGAAAAAGAGCCGAAGAAGGCGATCAAAAGTGAATACCTCGCCGAGCGGCTGAACTCCACCATACGAGCCCGCAACCTGCTCGCCCATATCCGCCTTGCCACCATCGGCAATACGGAGTACAACAACTGCCACCCCTTCGTGGCCTACGACGTGACCGGCCGGGCCTGGGCCCAGAACCACAACGGGACTCTGTTCTCCGCCCCCGCGGTGGAGCCTTATTTCTACCGGCAGACCGGCACCACCGACAGCGAGCGGATGCTCCTGTACCTCGTCGACCGGGTGAACCTGGCCACGGAAGCCGCCGGCAGAGAGCTGACCGCAGAAGAACGGGCGGTGTTCATGGAAGAACAGCTGGCCCTCCTGACCCCTCACAACAAGGTCAACCTCCTTTTGTACGACGGAGAACAGCTCTATGTGCACACGAACTACAAAGGGTCTCTTCACGTCTGCCAGGACGGCTGCGTCGCCTGGTTCTCCACCCTGCCCCTGAGCCACGGGGACTGGGAACCCCTTCCCCTCTGTCGCCTGCTGGTCTACAAAGACGGCAAGCGCATTTATGAGGGCAAGCCCCACGGCAACGAGTACATCGACAACCCCGAGGACCTGAAGTTCCTTGAAAACTTTGCAATGCTGTAGTTGGCGCTGCTGCAGCTGACGAAGC
>JAFUZN010000087.1 GCA_017476565.1 Clostridia bacterium | reverse complement strand
GGCCCCGGACGTCATGGGTGCGGTCGTTCTGCTTCGCGCCTACCACGTTCCGGTCTCCAAGTTCCTGCTCATGGACACCATGCCCTACATGAAGCTCCTCATCGGCTCCTGCCTACTCTTCGACCTCGTGTACATCATCACCCTGTACAGAGCGTTCAAGAAGGAAGGCAAGAACCCCTGGACCCGCAAGCCTCTTCCCGGCTATGTCCAGTCCGATGACCCCCATGTCTGGGTCCCCGAAGAAGTTGCCGCCGGCATCTTCATCAAAGAGTCCCCGAAGTATTCCGAAGAATTCATGGCCGGCATCAATGCCGCTCAGAACGATCGGTAAAGACAAAATAGTAAGGACTGCACCGTCTGGTGCAGTCCTGTTTTTCTTTTATGGGGCGCTGACCTTAGTCGAGGTCTTCGTCGGTGAGGAGTTTGTAGGCCTCCAGGTACTTCGCAATGGTCTTGTCGATGACCTCCTGGGGCAGGTCGTAGTTGCAGTCGGGGTTGGCTTTGAGGTAATCCCGAACGAACTGCTTGTCGAAGGAGGGCTGACCGTGACCGGGCTCATAGCCTTCCACCGGCCAGAAACGGCTGGAGTCGGGGGTCAGCATCTCGTCCGCAACGACGATGTTGCCCTCTTCATCGAGACCGAACTCGAACTTGGTGTCGGCAATGATGATGCCCTTGGTACGGGCGTAGTCCGCACACTTGTTGTAAAGGGCCAGGGTGCAGTCTCTCAGCTTCTGAGCATACTCTTCGCCCTTGCCGGGGAACTGTTTTTCCAGGACTTCGATGGACTGCTCATAGGAGATGTTCTCATCGTGGTCGCCGATCTCCGCTTTGGTGGAGGGGGTGTAAATGGCCTCCGGCAGTTTGTCGGACTCCTTGAGGCCTTCCGCCAGAGTGATGCCGCAAACAGTGCCGTTTTCCTGGTAGCTCTTCCAACCGGAACCGGTGATGTACCCACGGACAATGGCTTCAATGGGAAGCATGGTGAGCTTCTTGCAAAGCATGCTGTTGCCGTCGAACTGAGGCTGGCGGAAGTACTCCGGCATGTCGTTCACATCGACACTGATCATATGGTTCGGAAGAATGTCGGCGGTCAGATCGAACCAGAACTTGGACATCTGGGTCAGGACCGTCCCCTTCTTCGTGACTTCGTTTTTGAGAATGACGTCAAAGGCAGAAATGCGGTCGGTGGCGACCAGGACCAGTGCATCGCCCAGGTCGTAGATCTCTCTGACTTTACCTTCTTTGACGGGTTTGTACTCCTGCATGGGAAATACCTCCATATTCAAGGGATTTTACGAAACAAAACTATTGTACCTGTTTTCGGGAATGCGTCAAGAGCCTTTCTAAAACAGGGCGATCTGCGGGTCCAGCCAACTCTCCTGGTCGGCGTCGTGGATGACGTCTGCCGGGTGGGGACCACCAATGAGGAAAGGACTTTCCGGGTCGTGGAGTGCCCGATTCTGCAAGACCGTCTCCCGGTCATAGTTGGCATAACAGTAGCGGCAGAAGTGAGAACAGGTATTGTACATGCCAATGTCGCCGCCGAGAAGGCAGGCGCACCCTTCACGGGTCTGAACCTTGTTCTTCGGAATGTCCAGGCGGATATCGAAAGCGTTTTCCACTTTTTCTTTTGTCATGCAACCGGAGGCATCGACCCCGTACTTCGCAAAGCGGGTGTCTTCCAGGCAGGCGATGAGCTGCATTCCGTGCTGTCCCGCCATGGACACGAGCGTTTCCGTCATGGCGTCCTGTTCCGGCTCATAGACTTCCCGTACCTCCGGGAAGTTTTTCTTGGTCTTTTGGTAAAGGTCGATAAAGCTAAAGATGACCTGAGAGGTGTACCCCTCCAGTTCCGAGGCCATGGTTTCAAAAGCCCGGAAGTGGTAGTCCATAGTGTAACGGTCCGAAAGGAAAATGGGGTCATATCGCCAGACCACATGGTCTTTCCCCACCGCCTTCGCCAGTTCCCGGAAAGAGGCGAGGACCTCGTGTTTGTCCGGCACACCGGGCTCAATGTCCTTTCCATAGGGTGTGATTGTCACATGCCAGAGCTGCCGGTACGCGTCCAGTTCCCGAATACGGGGCAGCATGGGTGCCGGGTTCTTCGTGCAGAAGACCAGCACGTCCACCACCTTCGGGTCCAACCGGTAACGGGTCACCGCATTGAGGTTATAGGGGTTGCGCACCAGCACCTCCCCCGCTTTGACCCGGTTATAAAACCATTCCGCATAAAACGCCGGAATGTCGGTCCGGCTCCCAGTATTGAGGATCATGCTGCCCACCTCCTTCTAAGGACCCTTCCATTATAGCAGATGCCAGTCATTCAGAATCCAAAAACTCCTCCAAATTTGAAGTTGTCGGGCTTCGCCCCCCTCGGTAACATCCGCCCTGGCAGCGGCGGTCGGAGCCGCCTGTAAGCTGCCGTGCGTAATAGGTGCCACTGTTCTTCGGCCAAGTCAAGCGCGCACCCATGCGCCGCGATCCGCGCGGTAAGACCCTTGACATGACCTACGTACAGCGGCATGGGGCAAACAACAGGCCCAAGGGCAGGAATGCCCTTGGGCCTGCAAGCACGATGAGCAGTGGGAGCCCAGTGCGCTGCCATGACATGCTGGGGCCGTATAAATGGCGAAGAAATAGTGAGAACACGCAAAAATCCATACAAAATGGCTGACGTCAAGCGTTTTGTATGGGTTTTCTTGCTGTTATTTGCCTTTCTTCGAGCGTGGAGTCATACAAATCTGGAAGATGTCAGGGATTTGTATGGACGTTCATCCCCTTTTTCCTCGAAAATATCCATACAAATCGACAGGCGTTCAGGGTTTTTGTATGGTTTTCAGCCAGGAGAGAAGTTCAGCAGAGCGGCAAGGGCGGAGCCGTGGGTTCCGGGCTGGAGAGCCACAGGCTCGCGGACCGCGAACCTCCCGCCGGCAGAGCCCTCTGCGTCAAAGGGGCGCTGGCCGCACCACATAAACAAATTCGAGCCTGGCGAAAAGAAACTGCCTGGCAGAAGCCAGGCAGCTTGATCATACCGGATTACCGTGCGAAGACGCAGTCGTTGACATAGTCATCGTTGTTGTCCTGCCAGTAGAGTTCCCCGTTCTTGTAGAGGAACTTACCGGTACCGTTCTTGTAGTGGACTTCATCGGTCTCGGTACCGTCCTCCGAGAAGGTGAGGGTCATACGGATGCAGTCCTTGTAAATCAGTTCTCCGGTGGAATCGCTGAAGGTACCGGTCATGGACCAATCCTCCGACTCCATGGCGGAACTGCCCCAGTGGACGTGGATGCTATAGGTCTGGTTCCTGCCACCCCGGATCTCCATAGTCGCCCGCTGGCTGTAGCGGTCATCCCAGGTGCCGACCAGACTGATCTGGTTCTTGATGACGGTGGTACTGACCGTTTTCTGTTCCTGTTTCTCTGTGGAAGACTTCGTCTCTTCCGTAGTCTTTTCTGCTTCTGTGCTCACTTCTGTAGCCACCGTCGTCTTCGCTGCCTTCGTGGTCACGTCCATATCTTCCGCCTTATGGCAGGCTGTCAGGGAAAGAACCATGACGACCGCAGCCAGAAGTGCAATCAGTTTCGTTTTCATGATATGCCTCCATATTATCCAAAGTGATTCTATTCTAATACATCGTAAGGAGTCAGGACGCCGAGGACCGGTTCTGCGGGTCTGCCGTGTTCGGTGACCACCAGCATGGCCAGGCGTTTGCCCTGCGGGTCCCGCTGTTTGAAGCGGACTCTGGCGTCTTCGGTTTCCTCCTTTGCCGCGATGAAATCGAAGGAGTCCCGAACATGGTCCTGGATATCCAGGTAAGCCACATAATCTCTGACGGTATCTTTTTCGGCGAGGGCGTCCATCCCCTCTTTGGCGACCCGGGAGAAAATGCTGTTCTCGCTGAAGATCCCGAGCAGTTTTCCGTTCTCGTCCAAAACGGGGATGTGGGAAAAGCCCAGGTCCAGCATTCGGTCCATCAGTTCCCGGATAGGGGTGCTCAAGGTCGCAGTCTCCAGTTCGGTCGAGCAGATGTCACGGACGGTTTCCGGGTGCTTGACGAGACGGATGATCTCCCGGAGGGCTTCCATGAGGACATCATCTACATAGATCGCCTCTTTCCCCTTGACCTCTACCTCTTTGTGCTGAATGAGGTTCCGCACTTCGCGAATGAGGTCCAGCTCCTTTGCATATGCCCGAAACTCCGCTTTTTTCGAGAGAAAGACATAGGCACTCTCCCCGCGGGTCGTGCCGCCGTAACGGGTTTTGACGGCAGATTCCAGTTCTTTGCACAGAGCGATGAATTTTCCGGTTCCGGCCATGGTTTACCCCTTGCTTTCCTTCAGATTTTCGTAATAAATGGACTCCAGCTTTTCGTTGGCCGCGGTCCGGTCGATGATGGCTTTGACGAGGCAGTCCAGCTCGGTCCCTTCCGAGTAGTCGGCCGGAGCGAAATACTTGATGCGGTTGTCCTGCATCATCTTGTGAACTTTCCGGCGATCATCGGTCTTCGCGTTGAAGACCCCAATGGAGTGTCCGCCATAAGAGTTGACCAACTTCATGCAGGGCACATCTGTGTCGCTGTCGCCAATGTAGACCATGTTCCGAAACGGCACTCGGATCTCGTCCGGCGGGAAGTAGTCGTTGACACCGGGGTCGTTCCAGTCTAGGACGCCTTTGGAAATGCGAAACAGGAACTGGGTCTTGTTCGTGTAATTGACTACCTGGGCAGGCCAGACGGCGACGCCCCGGTCATCGTAGAAAAAGGAGCTCGCGTAAACCTGCTCGAAGGCGCCCGCCTTTGCCACGTCGGTCCCCTCGATCATTTCCCGAAGCCCTGAGGAGATGATGTAGTGCTCCACGATGACCCCGTGCTCTTCCCCGTACTGACGGATGCGCTCGAACCAGGTGTCGGCTCCCGGGAAGAGGCTGACTTTGGAACCATACTCTTCGAGGGCTTTGCGATTGAAGACAAGGGTCCCCCGGGCTTCTTCCATCATGAGGTACATGTAGGCAAGGTTCGAGTCCATGCCGTTCTCCCAGGAGAGGGCATTGCTCTTCTCCCAAAACTTGTCCACTTCATAGCCCACGGACTGAATGTAGCCCTGAGCCTGCATGTCGTCCGGCGAGAGGGTCTTGTCAAAGTCGTAGCAGATGGCGACGACGGGACGGTCTTCTTTGTGTTTTCTCTGGTAACGGAGTTCTTCCATGGAAAGGCCTCTTCCTAAAAGAATTGTTCTCTACCATTATACCGAAAGAAAAAGGCTCTGCAAGCGGAGTGCTCGCAGAGCCGTTCAGAGTTCGTTTTTCAGCCGAGAAGGCTGTTGTAAAGGTCGATGTACTCCCCGGCGGAAGCATTCCAGGAGTGGTCGGTCTCCATGGCCCGTTTGACCATGGCGTCCCAGTTGTCCCGTTCCGTAAAGTACAGAGTCTTCGCGTAATTGACGGAGTTCAAAAGCAGGTCTGCCCGGTACTGGTCGAAGGAGAACCCGTTGCCGGAGCCGTCCGTCCAGTTGTAGGGCTGTACGGTGTCTTTGAGGCCCCCGGTCTCCCGGACAATGGGAATGGAGCCGTACCGGAAGGAAATTAGCTGGGTGAGACCACAGGGCTCAAACCGGGAGGGCACCAGGAAAGCGTCTGCTGCCGCATAGACTTTATGGGCCCTGTCATCGGAATACATGATGTTGGAAGAGACCGTACCCTTATGGGCGTTCTCATAATAGCGGAACATGTCTTCATAATAGGAGTCTCCGGTCCCGATGAGGACGAACTGGGTATTGCCGTCCAGGAACTGCTCGAAGACCGCATTGATCAGGTCGAGGCCCTTCTGGTCCGTCAGTCGGGAAATGAGGGCGATGAGGAACTTGTTCTCATCGACTTCCAGTCCCAGTTCTTCCTGAAGCGCTCTCTTGTTCGCCTTCTTCCCTTCGATGACATCGGCCACACCGAACTGCCGGGCGATCTTCGTGTCGGTCTCCGGGTTCCAGATATCGTAGTCAATGCCGTTGACGATGCCGCAGAGTTTCATGTGGTGGTAGCGAATGACCGGGTCCAGGTACTCTCCATACTCGGCCGTCTTGATCTCCCCGGCATAGGTATTGCTGACCGTAGAGATCTTGTCGGAATAGACCAGGGCGCCTTT
>JAFUZN010000086.1 GCA_017476565.1 Clostridia bacterium | reverse complement strand
TTCGGGGGGTATGTCAGCGGACCGGTCATCCGTGCCGCCGCCAAACTGGGAGTGCCCACGGCAGTCCATGAGCAGAATGCCTACCCCGGCATCACCAATAAGGCCCTGGCCAAGATGGTGGATCTCGTCATGCTGACTTCGGAAGACGCGAAGGATCGCATCGAGTGCAAGAACCCGCCGGTCATCACCGGTCTTCCCGTAAGAGGAGAGATGGTGGCTGCCGACCGGAAAGCCTGTCGGGAAAAACTGGGGATCCCGGAGGATCGCATCCTCGTCCTCTCCATGGGAGGCAGCCTCGGTGCCGATGCCATCAACCACGCGATGTGCGAGCTCATCGCGAAAGAGAAGGACAATAAGAAACTGTACTTCATCCACGCCTACGGCCAGTATGGCCGGTATGTGCCGGAAGAACTGAAATCCCTCGGCGTCGATGCCGACCACTATGGGAACATCACCCTGCGGGAATACATCGACGATATGGAGGTCTGCATGCCGGCTGCCGACATCGTCATCTGCCGCTCCGGAGCCTCTTCTCTTTATGAGATCCGGGCCCTCGGAAAGGCGTCGATCCTGGTCCCGTCTCCCAACGTTGCCGAAAACCATCAGTATTACAACGCGATGGAACTGGTCAACCGGGATGCCGCCCTCATCATCGAACAGAAGGATCTGACCGGGGACGCTCTCTATGAAGCGACGGAGGCCCTTGCCGGCGACCCCGAGCGTCTCCACACCATTGAAGAAAACGCCCGTGCCATGGCGATCCTCGACTCTACCGAGCGCATCGCCGGGAACCTGATGGACCTTGCCAGAGGAAAGGCTTCGGAGGAATAATATGGCGAAACCGAAACGCGACCGGTCGGCCCCCTCTCGCTCGAGGGAAGAGGTCCGAGAAGCCAAGCGGCAGGAGCTGGAACGGCAGAAACGCCGCAGGAATGCCCTATTGATCATTGCTCTCGTGGCGGTGGTCATCGTGGCAGCGGTCATCCTTTCTCTGACCGTATTTTTTAAGATCGCTGCGGTGGAAGTAGATGCCTCGAAGACACAGTATTCCGCCGAACAGATCCGTACAGCCAGTGGCATCGAAGAGGGGGACAACCTCTTTTTGATGAATCGGGAAGAGGTCTCGGACAGCATTGGCCACCAGCTGCCTTACACGGGGGAAGTCTCAGTCAAGCGCAGTTTCCCGAGCCGGGTCAAGATCTACGTCGAAGACAGCACCATTACGGCAGCCGTGAAATACAATGATGAGTTCATCGTCCTGAACGAGTCGAACAAGGTTCTCGCTAAAGCGGGCAGCATCGATCGGCTCAATACCCTGGTCGAACAGCAGGAGAAAAAGCGGAAGACCGCTACTCCTTCCAAAAAGACCAAAAGGGAGACTACGACTTCCGCGAACGAGTCGGCGACGACCTCCACGACTACCACAACGACTACTACTACGACGGCCTCTAACGATGTGGACATTGCCGGGGGAGAAGACCTGCGAAAGGCCACAGACCAGGTGACCATCATCACCGGGGTGAAAGTCAAAGAGGCCAAAGTCGGGTACCCCCTGAAAGCGAAAAATGCAGAAGTCTTCGAGACTTACAAAGAGATCCGTTCCGCCATGGAGCGGTGGGGGGTCAAGGAGATCACCGCGGTGGACCTGACCAAAGTCACCGACATCAAACTGACCTACCAAAAGCGCATCACCATTCTCCTCGGCTCCGCCTCGGGCCTTGACCGGAAAGCGGCAATGTGTGCCCGTGTCCTGGAAGAGCAGGATAAAGTCAGTAAGGAACAAAAAGGCTCCATCGACCTCTCCATTGAGGGGAAAGCTTACTTCTCAGAAGGCGGGGCCACGACCCGTACGACTACGGTCACAACGACGACGGCTCCGACGGTGCCCGAGGCCACCGAGGTTCCGACAGAACCAAACGGGGAAACCACTACCGGCACTTTGGAGAGCACCACTCAGCCTGTCACCGGGGACGATACGACGATCTCGACTACCCAGGACATGGCGGATATTGGCGGTTGAATTTTGAAAAGAGCCGTGTTAGTATATTGGAGTATATAATTATTATTAAATTGCGATAGTATGCACTTGTGTACCTTTCCGCACACAAAGGGAGGAAACGAACATGCCTTTTGAAATGGCAACAGATTTCGATAGTGTTGTGCAGATCAAAGTCATTGGTGTCGGTGGCGGCGGCGGAAACGCTGTCAACAGAATGATCGCCTCCGACGTCAAGGGCGTCGAATTTGTCTCTGTCAATACCGATAAACATGTTCTCATCTATTCTCAGGCCACTCACAAGATCCAGATCGGTGAAAAGGTGACCAGAGGACAGGGCGCCGGCGCCCGTCCCGAAATCGGCAAGCGCGCTGCCGAAGAGAGCAAAGACGTGATCACCGATGCTCTGAAGGGTACCGATATGGTATTCATCACGGCCGGCATGGGCGGCGGTACCGGCACCGGTGCGGCTCCCATCATAGCCTCTGCCGCAAAGGAAATGGGCATTCTGACGGTGGGTATCGTCACGAAACCCTTCGCCTTTGAAGGCAAGCACAGAATGGATCAGGCCGAGGAAGGCATCAAGGAACTGGCCCAGCACGTGGACAGCCTGGTAGTCATCCCCAACGACCGTCTGAAATATTACTCGGATGAACCCATCACTTTGGCCAAGGCCTTTGACGCCGCCGACGATGTCCTTCGTCAGGGTGTCAAGAGTATTTCGGAACTCATCAAAGTGCCCGGGTTCATCAACCTGGACTTTGCCGATGTCAGTGCCATCATGAGAGATGCCGGCCATGCCCACATGGGCGTCGGTCGCGCCAACGGCAAAGATAAGGCGAAGAATGCCGCAGCCGCCGCTGTTTCCAGCCCGCTTCTGGAGACCACTATTGAAGGC
>JAFUZN010000005.1 GCA_017476565.1 Clostridia bacterium | reverse complement strand
TTCTGCCATAAACATTCGTCTCTTTCTATACGTTAAGCATTTCATCGGTTAGCGATGTCTAACCAAAAAGCAGTATAGCAGAGAGCAAGACCTTCTGTCAAACAAAAAGGCTGTGGAAGACCCACAGCCTTGGTTCGTTATTGATAGTTCGGGAACCGGTCCGCAAACCAGACGTGTTCCACTTCGAACACTTTTCCGTTCAGGGACTCGAGAGCCCCGGCATCGGTCGTAAAATCGAAAACCGTTTTATAGGAGTAGAGGAATTGTTTTCGACGGCCTCCCTTTCCCCGGTTCTTCTGATTGTTCCCGTACTTGCCGTCCCCCACCAGTGGGCAGCCGATGCTGGCGAAATGAGCCCGGATCTGATGGGTCCGCCCCGTCAGAAGTTCCACTTCCACGAGGGACATGCCGGCCTCGGAACGGAGGACCCGGTACTTCGTCTCAATGGTCTTGGCGCCGGGCCGGGGCTCTTTGTAGACGAACACCTTGTTCTTCTGCTCGTCCTTCCAGAGGTAGCCCTTCAGAAGACCTTCCGCCGGCTCCGGAGTACCGTGGACCGCACACAGGTAGAACTTGTGGATTTCCCGGTCCTTCATTTTCTGGTTCAGGACTCTCAGGGCTTCCGCCGTTTTGGCCGCCAGGACGATGCCGCCGGTGTTTCGGTCAATGCGGTTGACGAGGGCCGGAGTGAAGGACTGCTCCCCTTCCGGGTCGTACTCCCCTTTTTCATAGAGATAGCGCTTGACCCGGCCGATGAGGGTATCGACATACTCCCGGTCGTCGGGGTGAGACAGGAGCCCCACCGGCTTGTCCAGTACCAGTACGTTTTCGTCCTCAAAAAGGACATTCAGGTTCGTTCCGGCATGGAGGAAATCGTAAGTGGGCTCCGGCTTTTCGAAGAACTCATCGTTGATGTAAAGAGCCAGTACATCGCCCTCCTGCAAACGGGTGGAAATGTCCGCCCGCTTCCCGTTGACCTTGATGCGCTTTTTTCGGATGTATTTGTAGAGAAGAGATTTCGGCAGGTTCGGCAGGTTCTTTTGCAGGAACTTGTCGAGACGCTGGTCCGCATCATTCTTCCCTATTATCAGTTCTTTCACTGGGCATTACCCTCACTCGGACTTGTTCAACTCTGCGGTTGTCCGTCTTCAAAACGGAAATGAGCAGGTTTTCATAGGTGATCTCATCGTCCTGCTTCGGGATCTCCCCGAAGAGCTCCAGGACCCAGCCGGCCACGGTGTTGGACTCGGACTCCGGCACTTCTTTACCAAAATACTCGAACATGTCCGGAAGTTCCGTGCTGCAGCGGACGATATAACTGTCTCTGCCTGTCTTGACGATGTCTTTCTCCACGTCATCGTGCTCGTCGTAGATCTCCCCGACCAGCTCTTCCAAAATGTCTTCCATGGTGATGACACCGTCGGTGCCGCCGAACTCGTCGGAGACCACCGCCATATGGTTGTGCTTCTGCTGGAGGAGTTCCAGGACTCGGGAGATCTTCATGCCGGGAGGTACGAAAAGGACCGGCTTGATGACGTCCTGAAGGCGCTTCTCCCGTTTTACGATCTCCTCATAATAATCCCGCTGGTGCAAAATGCCCACAATGTCGTCGATGTCTTCGTCATAGACCGGAATGCGGGAAAACTCATGTTCCCGGAAGACTTCTTCCAGTTCCTCCGGACGGGCCCGCAAAGGCACTGCCACCACGTCCACCCGGGGCGTGAAGATGTCGGCAACTTCAATGTCGTTGAATTCCAGCACGCTGTGAATGAGTTCGGTGTCCTCTTTCTCAATGCCGCCGCCACTTTCGGCTTCCTCCACCATGGTGAGGAACTCCCCTTCCGTGACCTCGTCCGTGGACTGGACGCCGAGGACTTTGGCGATGAGGGCTTTCCACCAGCCGAAGAGTTTGTTGAAGGGGTAAAAGAGGGTCATGAGGACCTTCATAATGGGGCCCACGGCCATGGCAAACCGTTCCGGCATCTCCTTGGCGATGGACTTCGGTGTGACTTCAGAGAAGATGAGGATGATGACCGTCATGACGATGGTGGACCAGGTGGCCCCCATGTCCCCCAGAGCCCGCACGAACAAAACGGTGGCAATGGAGGAGGCGCCGATATTGACGATGTTGTTGCCGATGAGGATGGTGGAGAGCAGGGCATCGTAGTCTTCGATGATGCGAAGGGCCCGGGCAGCTGCCTTGTTCCCCTCCTGCTCCATAGCTTTCAACCGGATCTCACTGGCGCTGGAATATGCAGTTTCCGACGCCGAGAAAAATCCGGAAAGGATCACAAAAATGATTAAAACGATGATCATACTTCAGTAACTTCCTGTTCGGGGAATTCGTCCTCCGAGAATGTGAATTGAGTGCCTGCTCCCAGTTCGCTGACGAGTTTCATGTGGATCTCCGGGAACTCGTACTGTTCCAGAATAAAGAATTCCATGGAGATGATCAGCAAATAGAACATGGCAAAAATGCCGGGGTTGACCAGGGACATCAGCTCAAGGCCGATGAAAGAGGCGGTCACCACAAAGGCAAACATGGAATGTTTCGACATGAGGAACTTCCAGCGGACCACCATCTGGTAGCCGTAAGTCATGAGCCCCACGAGGCCGAAACTGCCCCAGACCTGCGGCAGTGAAGAGTGGTACCAGCAAAGGGAGGCCGCCTTGGAGGGGTGGATGTCCCGGTTCCCCATGTAGCCGAGGCCCATGCCGAAAATGGGGTTGTGTTTGAAGTCCTCCACGGAGCGCCGCCAAAGTCCGAGACGAATGCTGTACTGGTCAGCGGCGGTCATCCGCTCGAGGGTGTACGCCATGAACCGTTCAATGTAGGGGAACACGAAAAGGAACGCGAGGAACACGGCGGCAAAAATGGCCCCAATGTACTTCCGATGGCGCTTGTCGAGGATGATGTCGATGATGAGCAGCCCCAGGAATTCGAGACCGCCCAGAATGAGACCGCCCCGGGACCCCAGCATGATCATGGCTCCGTAAGCCCCGAAGGGCAGGGCGATGTACCAGAATTTCCTTGCCGACATATAGAAAGCAAAGGGCATGGCCATCATGAAAAGAGTACTGGCATTGTTCCGCCATTGGAAGTAGAGGATGCCCGGGTCTGCGATGAACTTGTCCCACCGCTCCACATAGCCTTCAATGACAGCCAGAAT
>JAFUZN010000085.1 GCA_017476565.1 Clostridia bacterium | reverse complement strand
GGTTGGACGCCGGGTTGATTGTTCCGGAGAATTTTCCACCAGGATTGTAGCTAAGAAACAGAAACAGAAGACAAAAAATTCCAGAGGAGCAAGGCTCCTCTGGGAAAGTGCGCTCTACAAGTAAGAACAACAGACAGTTTTCCGCCAAAAACAGCAAAAATGAAAGGTGACCGTACCAAAATGGTTGGATCACCATTTTGACACGGCCCCTTTTCTTATTGTTGATAATTCTTCAGGAACTGTTTCGTGCGTTCCTGCTGGGGGTTGCCGAAGACCTCTTCGGGGGCACCCTGTTCGACGATGTACCCGTCATCCATGAAAAGGACCGTGTCTGCCACGTCTCTGGCAAAGGCCATTTCGTGGGTCACGATGATCATGGTGACATGGGAATCGGCCAGTTCCCGGATGACCTTCAGGACTTCTCCCGTGAGTTCCGGGTCGAGGGCCGAAGTGGGCTCATCGAAGCAGAGGATGTCGGGGTGCAGGGCCAGCGCTCTGGCGATGGCCACCCGCTGCTGCTGCCCGCCCGAAAGCTGGTGCGGGTAGTGGTCTTCCCGTTCCGAGAGGTTCATCTTGGCGAGCAGCTCTCTGGCTTCCGCTTCAATGGCCGCTTCGATCTGCTTTTTGTTCTGCTGGTAGTCCTCCCGCTCTTTTGCGAGGAGCTGGCTTGCCAGCATAACGTTTTGCAGGGCCGTGTACTGGGGGAACAGGTTGAAGTTCTGGAAGACCAGCCCAAAGTGGAGCCGCTTTTTTCGAATGTCCTTTTCCGAATGACTCGAGCGGTCTGCAGCATCAAAGATGCACTCGCCCCTGACGAAGATCTTTCCATCGTTTGGGGTCTCCAGGAAGTTGAGGCACCGCAGGAGCGTGGTCTTGCCGGACCCCGAAGATCCGATGATGGCAAGGGCCTGCCCCTCTTCCAGGTCAAAACTGATGTCCCGGAGGACCTGCGTTGTGCCGAAATGTTTTTCGATGTTTTCTACTTTTAAAATCGCCACGTCTCAGCCTCCTTAATGAAAGTAGTCCAGTTTCTTCTCGAGCTTGCCGAGGAGGAACGTGAGGACTCCCGTGAAGACGAGATAGTAGACGGCGGTGAAGAACAGGGGCCAGATAGCACCGGAGATGCCGTTGGAGCCCTTCAGGAAAGCTTGTCCGGCCCAGATGACCTCCTGCAGGGCGATGATCCGTGCAAGAGAGGTGTCCTTGACCAGCGTGATGATCTCGTTGGAAATGGGCGGGACGATGCGCTTGACCATTTGGAGCAGTTTGACTTTGAAGAAGATTTGGGACCGGGTCATACCGAGGACCAGACCCGCTTCGTCCTGCCCCACCGGGATCCCCTGGATACCGCCGCGGAAGATCTCGGAAAAATAGCAGGCGTAGTTGATGATGAAGGCCAGCGAGGCCGCCAGAAACCGCCCGTCCTCGCCGCCGCCCCAAATGGGGTTGTGGAGGACCAGACCGGGGAAATAGTAGATGATCAGAAGCTGGATCATCAGGGGTGTCCCGCGAACGACCCAAACGATGAATCGCGTGAGAAACTGCAGGGGCTTGAACTTCGCCATGGAGCCGAAGGAGATGATGAGCCCGAGGGGCAGCGCCCCGATGAGGGTGACCGCGAACAGTTTCAGGGTCTGCAGAAAGCCGACGTTGAGCGCCCCGAAAACGATGGGGAGCTGTTGCATGAAAAGAGCCATCTTACTTCTGCTCGATGAGGGCAGCCTGGACTTTGTATTTCTCGGCAGTCTTCATAAGAGAGCCGTCGTTATAAGCCTTGACCAGGAAGTCGTTGAGGGCAGTGACGGCGTCCGAGCCCTTGCGGAACCCGACTCCGTATTCCTCGGCATTGAGGGCGACGGTGTAGGTCAGGTTTTCATAACCGGTCTCGGGGCCGACCATAGCGGCCGCCATCAGGGAGTCGATGATAGCAGCACCGGCGGTACCGGCAGCCACTTCCATGAGGGCAGAGGCCTGGTCTTTGACCGGGGTGAACGTGAAGTTCGCAGCGTTGGCTTCTTTTTCTCCGGCAGAACCGGCTTCCACCGCAAAGCGAAGGCTCTTGCAGGCCTCGACGGTCTGGTAGTCATTCGCAACGTCGCTGCGGACGATGACGACCTGGGCGTTGTTGGCATAGGCGTTGGAGCAGGACATGGCCGAAGTGACTTCGTCCGTCAGGGTCATGCCGTTCCAGACACAGTCGATGGACTTGCCGTCCAGTTCCATGACCTTGTTGTCCCAGTCGATCTCGACGAATTCGACGTCGACGCCAAGGCTTTCGGCAAAGGCCCGGGCCATGTCCGCGTCGAAGCCGACCCATTCCTCGCCGTCTTTGTAGTCCATGGGCTCGAAGTCGGTGATGCCGACTACCAGGTTGCCCTTGTTTTTGATGTACTCAAGGTCCGATGCACTGTCATCCGATTTCGAACACCCGGCGACCGCCATCATGGCGATGAGCAGGCACAGGGAAAGGATGACCGATAAGGATTTTCTCATGTTTGTTTTCCTCCCAAAAAATAACCAAATGTAAGCTTTTGAAAGCCTTTGCCATAGTAGCATATTATTTCGCTAAAGTAAAGAAAACCGAACGGAGCAGGGGCTGGCCTGTGTTACGGATTTTTTAGTATAATTTAAGCATCGGGGAACATAATATGACCTGAAGGACGGGAAACGCGTCCCGTCCACCCACCATAGGAATTTAGATGAGTTTTCAGAAAGAAGGTTTGTTTATGGGATTTTTTGCTACGATTATTGTCGGCGTCATTGCCGGCTGGCTCGCTGAGAAATTCATGAAATACGATATGCCGGTCTGGCAGAACCTGATCGTCGGCCTCCTCGGCGGCGCCCTTGGTTCCGCAGTCCTCAGCATTATCGGCTACGAAACCACCGGCG
>JAFUZN010000084.1 GCA_017476565.1 Clostridia bacterium | reverse complement strand
CCTCGACTCTTTCTACATGGACGACTACATCGGCGGCCGGTACTCTTCTTCTTCCGCAGTGGGCGGCGCCATTCTGAGCCTCGCCTTCGGTCCGGAAGTCTTTGACCGGTTCCTGAAGGGGGCTGCAGAAGCGGACGAAAACGGCAAAAACAAAGACATTACCAAGAACGCCGCCCTGCTGGACGCCCTCATCGGCGTTTATGAGCGCAACGTCCTCGGCTGTGCCACCACCGCCGTCCTGCCTTACTCTCAGGCCCTCAGCCGGTTCCCGGCCCACCTGCAGCAGCTGGACATGGAGTCCAACGGCAAGAGTGTCAACCGTTTCGGCGAGCCCGTGAACTACGTGACCGGCCCTATCATCTTCGGCGAACCCGGCACCAACGGTCAGCACTCCTTCTATCAGCTCCTGCACCAGGGCAAGACCATCGTGCCCCTGCAGTTCGTCGGCTTCAAAGACAGCCAGATGGAAAATGACGTGGTCATCGAGGGCAGCACCTCTCAGCAGAAACTGAAAGCCAATGTTGCCGCTCAGATGGTGGCCTTTGCCTGCGGCAAGGACGATGCCGATAAGAACAAAAATTTCGACGGCAACCGCCCCTCTTCCATCATCGTCGGCGAGAAGCTGACCCCGGAAGCCCTCGGCGCCCTCCTTGCCCACTTTGAGAACAAGGTCATGTTCCAGGGTTTCCTCTGGAACGTCAACTCCTTCGACCAGGAAGGGGTCCAGCTGGGCAAGGTCCTCGCAAAGAAAGTCCTGGCCGGCGACACCGACGGCGCCCTCAAAGGCTACGCCGAACTCCTCGGCATTTGAGGCGATTTACCAAAACAAGTACCGAACCCCCGCCACCGGCGGGGGTTCATGATTTGATTCTTTTTATTTAAAGGAAAATATTGTATACTAGTGTCCGTAAATCGCGCAGGAAAGGAAGCTGTGTTATGCAGAAAAACACTTACGAGACCCCTTTGAATTCTCGTTATGCATCGAAGGAGATGCAGTATATCTTCTCCCCGGACTTCAAGTTCAAGACCTGGAGAAAACTGTGGATCGCCTTAGCGGAAGCGGAGCATGAACTCGGTCTGCCGGTCACCCAGGAACAGATCGACGAGTTGAAGGCTCATGCGGACGACATCAACTATGAAGTCGCCATTGAGGAAGAGAAGCGCCGCCGGCACGACGTCATGTCCCACGTGTACGCCTACGGGGTGCAGTGCCCGAACGCCAAGGGCATCATCCACCTGGGGGCCACCTCCTGCTATGTGGGGGACAACACCGACGTCATCACCATGACAGAAGGGCTGAAACTCATTGAGAAAAAACTCGTGAACCTCCTCGACAAACTGTCTCAGTTTGCCGTCGAATATAAAGACCTGCCGACTCTGGGCTTCACTCACTACCAGCCGGCCCAGCCCACCACCGTGGGCAAGCGGGCAAGCCTCTGGCTCCAGGACGTCCTCCTCGACTATTACGAAGTGGAGCACCGCCTCGAGAGCATGAAGCTCCTCGGCTCCAAAGGGACCACCGGCACCCAGGCCAGCTTCATGGAACTCTTCGAAGGCGATGAAGAGAAGATCCGTCAGCTGGATCAGAAGATCGCCGATAAAATGGGCTTCTCTTCCTGCTACCCGGTCTCCGGCCAGACCTATTCCCGGAAGCTCGACTACCAGGTGGTCAGCGTCCTTTCCGGCATTGCTCAGTCCGCTTCCAAGTTCGCCAACGACCTGCGGCTCCTGCAGCATATGAAAGAAGTCGAAGAGCCTTTTGAGAAGACTCAGATCGGTTCTTCTGCCATGGCTTATAAGCGGAACCCCATGCGGTCCGAGCGCATCTGCTCCCTGGCCCGCTATGTGGCGGCAGACGCCCTGAACCCTGCCCTCACCGCCAGCACCCAGTGGCTGGAGCGGACCCTCGATGACTCCGCCAACAAGCGCATCTCTGTGGCCGAGGCCTTCCTTGCCACCGACGCCATTCTGGAACTCTACATCAATGTGGTCTCCGGCCTCGTTGTCTACCCGAAGATGATCGAAAAGCACCTCCTCGAGGAACTGCCTTTCATGGCCACCGAGAACATTATGATGGAAGCCGTCAAACGGGGCGGCGACCGTCAGGAACTCCACGAGCGCATCCGCGTCCACTCCATGGACGCCGGTAAAGTCGTCAAAGTGGACGGCGGTCAGAACGACCTTCTGGAACGCATCGCGAAAGACCCCGCCTTCGGCATGACCCTCGAAGAACTGGAAGCGGTCATGGAACCGAAGAACTTTGTCGGCAGAGCCCCCTCTCAGACCCGGGAGTTCGTCGACGCTTTCATCAAACCGGTCCTTGAAGAGAAGAAGGACCTCCTCGGTGTAGAAGTCGAGATCAACGTCTGATCAGAAAAATTAGAAAAACCGCTCCTCGTTGGAGCGGTTTTTTGTTTGCTTAAGTGAGGGGGATGAAGCGGCTGATGAGGGGATGCGCTTCAAACCATTCCGGGTAATTCCGCTTCAATATCTGCGGGATGTACCAGGGGTTTGCCATGTACAGCACTGCGCCAAGCACCACTACGAGGGCACTGCCGACGACCGCGAGGATCCCCATGATGGCGAGGAACCCTTTGGAACGCTTCTTCTCTTCCGGGGCCGCCGCCACTTCGACGACCACTTCCTGTTTCTTGTCTTTCTTAGCCATAGTGTCCTCCCTTACAGTACGCCGTTCGTGTGGTCCTGGTTTTCGTAACCTTTGCGGTACCACTTTTCATCGGTATATGCCCAAAGTTTTTTCAGAGCGAGGTTGAGGGCAGGGCCCATGACGTTTGACACTGCGACCAGGATTTTGGTCAGCACTTCCACGATTTTGTTTACCATGTTTCTAGTAACCTCCCTTGTTGTTGGTATCACCCACGTTTATTATACATAGTCAGTTTTAAATTGCAAAGGGGAAAACCACATTGTGAATAACTTATCAGGTCCGTTGCGGAGATAAACTATTGTTTTTACACAAATACCCTTATATAATTAAGCTGTGAAAAACTATACACGAATAGATTAATTCGGAAATCTTATCTGTGCGAAAGGAAGGAGGGGAATCCTCTTGCGCATCGAGTTTCACGGTCCCAGCATTTGTGACTTCTCCAATTTTGAGAAAGACGGGACCATCGAAGTCCAGGACGGGCTGACTCTGAAGCAGTTCCTGAAGATCGTCAAGCTGCCTATGCTCTGGGCAAAGACCTTGCCGCTCCTCGTCAACTATGAAAAAGTCCCCATGGACACCGTCCTCAAGGACGGCGACATCGTCAGCTCTTACACCCCGCTCGGGAGCGGCTGATCCTGTCACTTCATTATTTAGGATATTTTTGTTGGGTGATGTCAACAAAGTCAGATATCAAAAGGGAGATGAATTATTATGAAAGGTTATACCGGAAAGATCCTGGAGGTCGATCTCACAAAGGGCGAAAGCCGTACTATCCAGATCAAGGAAGAGATCTATGAAAAACTCTTGTCCGGAGCCGGTTTGGGTGCGTGGTGGTGCTACAACCATATTCCGGCAGGAGCAGACCCCATGAGTCCGGAAAACTGCCTGTGCTTCACCACGGGCATCATGACTTGTACCGGTGCCACCATCATGGGCCGCTGGATGGTCATCACGAAGTCTCCGTCCACCGGAGGCATCGGCGAAGCCAACTGCGGCGGTTCCTTCGCTGCGGGCATCAAACACTGCGGGTTCGACATGATCGTCGTCACCGGCAAAGCGGAAAAACCCGTTTACCTGTACATCGATAACAAAGGCTGCCAGATCAAAGACGCCGAAGGTGTCTGGGGTCTTGACACCCACGAAGCAGAAGAAGAGCTCTGGAGACGCCACTCTGCTCCCGGCAAGAAGCGCCCCGTCGTCGCGGTCATCGGCCCCGGCGGAGAAAAACAGGGCTGGATGGCCGGTGTCTGCAACGAGAACGGCCGTATCGCTGCCCGTCAGGGTGTCGGCGGTGTCATGGGTTCCAAGAACCTGAAAGCCGTCGTCTGCCACGGTAATAAACCCATCTCCGGTGTCCACACCGAAGAAATCAAATCGCTTGCTAAAATGACTGCATCGCGGATCAACATGGCGTTCCTGCCTCCCGAGATCCCGACCGGTCTTCTCAACATCACAAAAATCCTGCCGGAGCTTCAGCTGTCTCCTGACGGACTGCTCACCGCTGTCCTCATGGGTACCTGGGGTACTGCCGGCGCGTCTCAGTTCACCGGTCAGACCGGGGAAGGTCCCATTCGGAACTGGGGCGGCACACAGAAAGAGCATTTCACCGTTCGTCAGCTGAATAAGACCGACGCCCACCAGATGCTGAAACATCAGGTTAGCCGGTATTACTGCTATTCCTGCTCTTACGGCTGCGGCGGTGAGCTCGACATTTCCAAGATCAAACACAACGATCAGGGCTACAGCATCGTCCATAAGCCGGAGTACGAGTCCCAGTGGGACTACACCGCATTCCTGCTCAATGACGACAACGATGCCATGCTCTTCATCAACGAGTACCTGAACCGTCAGGGCGTCGACGCCATCTCCTGCGGCGGTTGCGTCGGTATGGCCATCGAGTGCGTCGAACACGGCATCCTCACGAAGGAAGACGTGGGCGGCCTCGACCTCACCTGGGGCAACGCGGAAGCCATCATCGAGTTCGTCAAGATGATCTGCGAGCAGCGGGGCATCGGCGAGGTCTTCTCCCACGGGACCCGTTACGCGGCGAAAGTCATCGGCAAAGGCTCCGATGAGTTCGCAGTCCAGGGCGGTGGCATGGAACCCCCCATGCACGACTCCCGTCTCGACCCGCAGCAGGCCACCCTTTACGGCATTGACCCGACCCCGTCCAGACATACTTCCGGCGGCTCCCTCTACTATGGCTGCATGCATCTCTGGAAGAAAGTCTCCTGGGCTCCGGCCGCTGCCATCGTCGGTGACAAGTCCGGTGAGTCCATCGCTTCTGAGGAAGAAGCCCTCAAGGTTCTTGCCTGCGCTTACTACAAGCGCCTCATCGACGGTGCGGGCGGGTGCTACTTCGGCATGATCCTCGGCGTCGGTAACTACCCCGTCTTCGAGTGGCTGAATGCTGCCACCGGCTGGGAACTGAGCCCCGACGAGTACATGGAGATCGGCAAACGCATTCTGACCCTTCGTCAAATGTTCAATATCAAGCACGGCAAAATGCCCTGGGACAACCGTCCCCATGACCGCATGGTGGGCGATACACCCCATACCGTCGGTAAGACCGCTCACAAGACGGTCCCCATCGACGCCATGATGAAAAAGACCTGGGAAGTCGCCGGTTACGACCCTGAAACGGGTGTCCCCCTTGACTCTACCCTGGAAGAACTGGGTCTGCCTGCTCTGATGAATATGGCTGAGGAGGTGTCATACGTTGGCTAACCCAAAAGTGATTCCTCATATCGATCACACCAAATGCTATGGCTGTAAGTGTTGTCTTTTCGACTGCCCGGTCAACGCATTTGACCTCGATTATCCTATCACGAAACGTGGTATGAGGCGGACCCTTCCCCGGTTCGCTCGTCCCGAATACTGTATTGGGTGCGGCATTTGTGAAAAAGCCTGCCCCTTCGATGTCATCGAAATGGTCCCCAATCCGGACTACAAGGCTCCTGTCAAGAAAGTGGCTCCCGCCGCCGCGGCGACAGCCGCCGCTGCCTCGGCTGCAGCCGGGAGCGAGGCGTCTGCCTCCGGTGTGACAACGGGCCAGGTCGCGGCAACGGCTGCGACCGCAGAGTTCGACCCCGACCTGGCGGTCAAGATCTTCGCTGACAACTGCCGCGGCTGTACCGCCTGTGCCAGGGCCTGTCCGGCCGGCGCCATTTCCGGTGAAGTCAAGAAACCCCATGAGATCGATCAGGACGAATGCATCCGCTGCGGCGCCTGCTTCGACACCTGTAAGTTCAACGCGATCTATCAGGGCGATATCACCCCGGCTCCCGCCGCTGCTCCGGCCAAGAAGGCCCCTGCCGCTGCCGCCGACGGTGCTGCCAAAGCCGCGGCCCCCGCAGCCGCTGCCGCTGCAAAACCTGCAGCTCCCAAGAAGAAAGCAGCTCCGAAGCCTGTGGAGCACGCGCCCCTGAACCGCGAATACCCGGTCCGCATCGACCCGAACGCCTGCAAAGGCTGCACCATGTGCGCCCGCAACTGCCCCGAGCAGTGCATCACCAGCGCCCCGAAGACGCCCAATATCATCAATGAGGACGCCTGCAGCCGCTGCGGCACCTGTTGGGATGTCTGCAAGTTCAATGCCATCTACAACAGCAACGACCCGGTCCCTGCTTACGCCGGAGCTTAAACCCATGACAGAAAGCCTGCCTTGCCGGCAGGCTTTTCTTATTATTGAAATATGTATGACACTTTAGTATAATAAACCACGGTAAAACAACCCTACAGCACTTGGAGGTGCTTTTTCATGGTAAAAGCGATCGTAGGCGGCAACTGGGGCGATGAAGGCAAAGGCAAAATCACCGACATGTTTGCTGCTGAGTCCGACATCGTCATCCGCTTCCAGGGCGGTGCCAATGCCGGCCACACCATCATCAACGACTACGGCCGGTTCTCCCTGCACACCCTGCCCAGCGGGGTCTGCAACCCGAACACCGTCAACATCATCGGAAACGGTATGGCCTTCGATGTCGAGAAGTTCATCAACGAAGTGGGTGAAGTCGTGAAGGCCGGCGTCCCGGAGCCGAAGATCTACGTCTCCGAGCGGGCCAACATCGTCATGCCCTACCACGTGGACTTCGACTGTTATGAAGAGGAACGTCTCGGCAAGGAAGCCTTTGGCTCCACCAAGTCCGGCATTGCGCCCTTCTTCTCCGACAAGGTCGCCAAAATCGGCTTCCAGGTCTGCGAACTCTACGACGACGAGTACCTGAAGGAAAAGATCCACCGCATCGTGGAGGTCAAGAACCTCCAGTTGGAACACATCTACCACAAGCCTCTCATCGACGAAGAGGAACTCTTTGAGAAACTCGTCGGCTGGAGAGAGGCCATCAAAGACCACGTCATCGACACGAACAAATACCTGCGGGAGGCCCTGAAGGAAGGAAAGACCATTCTTCTCGAAGGCCAGCTGGGTACTTTGAAAGATACCGACTCCGGCATTTACCCGATGGTCACCTCGTCTTCTACCCTGGCGGGCTACGGCTCCGTCGGTGCCGCGGGCATTCCGCCCTACGCCATTGAAGACATCATCTGCGTCACCAAGGCCTATTCCTCTGCCGTCGGCGCCGGGGAGTTCACATCGGAGATCCTGGACGAAGAGGAAGCCCAGGAACTGCGCCTCCACGGCGGGGACAAGGGCGAATTCGGTGCTACCACCGGACGTCCGAGACGGGTCGGCTGGTTCGACGCCGTTGCCACCCGTTACGGGGTCCAGACCCAGGGTGCCACCCAGGTCGTCGTCACGGCCCTCGACTGTCTCTCCTACCTGGAAGAACTCAAGGTTTGTGTCGCCTATGACATCGACGGCGAAATCACGAAAGACTTCCCCGTCACCCCGAAGCTGAAGAAGGCCAAGCCCGTCTACAAAACCTTCAAGGGCTGGCACACGGACATTCGCGGCATTCGGAACTATGAGGACCTGCCCCAGGAGACGAAGGACTACATCGACTTCATTGAAGCGGAACTGGAAACTCCCGTCACCATGGTGTCCAATGGCCCCAAGAGAGACGAGATCATCTACCGCAACAAGTAAATCGCGTAAACACGAAGACCCTCATCGGAAAGATGAGGGTCTTTTTGGTTATTCGGTGGTCCCGCCGCAGCTGGAACCGGCACCGGCGGTGCAGGCGTAACAGTGTTTGTCAAAACAGATGGGGCGGGGCTCATAAGGTCTGTCGGCGAACTCGGCAATGGTAGCCGGGCCCTTCAGCTTCATGTCGACGGCCTGGTTGAAGTCGCAGTCGTAAAGGGCGCCGTCCCACCGCACGGACACCTGGGTGCGGCACATCATGCCTTCCAGGGTGGCAGGGTTGAAGGCATCGTAGAGTTTTTGCATGTACCCTTCCAGGTTGCCGCTGCGGACGAGGAAGTCGCCGAACCGGCCGATGGGGTTGTTCGTGATGGTGAACAGGTTGTTGAAGACGATGCCGTGATCGGCGGCCAGGGCCTCCTTGTACTCCCGTTCCATGGCCGACTGGTCCGGTGGGAAGAAGGCGCCCGCCGGGTTGAAGACCATGTTGAGGGTGAGGTCCGGGTCCTTTCCGTAGCCGACGGCATTCAGCCGCTTCAGGGCTTCAATGGACCGCTCGTAAACCTTTGGGCCCCGCTGCCGGTCGGTGGTTTTCTGCCGGTAGTGGGGGAGGGAGCAGACCACTTCAATGTTGTGGTCCCGGTAGAATTCCGGCAGGTCCTCATACCCCTCTTCCAGCAGAATGACCAGGTTGGTCCGGACAATGACGTGGTTCGAAAGCTTGCAGGCTTCCTCCACGAACCAGCGGAAATTCGGGTTCATTTCCGGGGCGCCGCCGGTGATGTCAAGGGTGTGGAAGCCGTGGTTTTGGTAGGCCCGCAGGACCGCTTCCATGGTCTCCCGGGTCATGACTTCGGTCCGGTGGGGGCCCGCTTCAATGTGGCAGTGTTTACAGGCAAGGTTACAGAGGAGCCCCACGTTCACCTGCAGGACTTCCATGTCCGCCGTGTAGGCGATGGACGGGTCCGTGAATTTCGTCTCAAAGGGCGGAATGTTCGTAAGGCCTGCAAAGAGTTCTCTTGAGTCCATAGGTCACATCTCCAGCTGGTCGATAATGTTTTTCGACTGGACGCCGTGGACCAGAGTGATGCCCGCTTTCATGGCGGCCGTCACGTGGATCGCCTCCATGATCTGCTCTTCCTCCAGGCCCATCTGCAACAGGTTCTGGGTGTACTGAT
>JAFUZN010000083.1 GCA_017476565.1 Clostridia bacterium | reverse complement strand
GCTCGAAAGTCCACGGAAGAGTTCTTCAAGACCCTCGACTTCGATGTCATCACCTCCGATACCTCCGGCGGAGCCTATTTCCACCTGTTGAAAGGGGACCGACCCCTTATCGGGAACTCCGAAAACAAAGCTCAGGTCTGGAAGATCAAGGAATCCTCCGACGGTCCCAAATGGGTTTTGGAACAGGAGTATGACCTGAACCCGTACCTCGCAGAAGGGGAGACCCTCACCGATGTCATTCCGGACTTTGCCGGGAACTACTGGTTTATCACCCGCCAGGGGACCATCGGGGTCATCGACCCGGAAACGGAGGACGTCAAACGAGTCCGCCTGACCGGGGAAGAGATCCAAAACTCTCTGGCAGTGGCCGAGGACGGAGTCTACATTGTTTCCGACTACGCCATGTACCGTTTCAAGCTTTCGAAGCTCGGAAAACCGAAACAGGTCTGGCGGGAAGAGTATGACCGGGGCACGACCCTGAAGCCCGGTGCCATCAACCAGGGCTCCGGTACGGCACCGAGCCTCCTCGATGTCCCCATCACCAGCGGGAAAGAGAAAGGAAAAGTCCGAA
The DNA here is from genome assembly GCA_017476565.1 of Clostridia bacterium. Classification (GTDB taxonomy): domain Bacteria; phylum Bacillota; class Clostridia; order Oscillospirales; family Acutalibacteraceae; genus RUG420. Next base: position 10,359 of record JAFUZN010000083.1, on the reverse strand, counting down.
AGACAGTTGCCGTCACCGATAACGCGGACGGGAAGGTCAACCTTCTGGTCTACGACCGCACCGACGGGGACCTCATTGTGGAGCAGCCCCTCTTCACGGCCGGGAAATCGGTCAGCGAAAACAGCATTGTTGCCAACGGTCGTTCCTTCATCGTGGAAAATAACTATTCGGAAGAGGGCGCCGGCTTCTTAGCCGATGACCCCCGCAGTGAGCCGGGCATTACCCGCGTCGACCTGAACGGTGCGGCCACCGGCGGCAAGGTGGTCTGGACCAGCAAGGAAGCGTCCCCCACCGTGGTTCCGAAACTGTCCACCGGCTCCGGCCTCCTCTATGTCTATACGAGGGTGGAGAATGAGGACATTCCAAAAGATACGGTGGCCTGGTACTTCACGGCCATCGACTTCAAAACCGGAAAAACCAAGTACAAAGTCTTGACCGGTACCGGCATCAACTGGAACAACAGTTATGCCCCCATTACCATCGGCCCGAATGGGAAAGCCTATGTCGGGGTCTTCAACGGCATCATTTCTGTTGCCGATACAAAATAGATGATCGATCTGTAAAAGAGAATCCCATAATTTGAGAGGAGAATCCCTATGAAATCCAAAAAACAAATCGCCAAACTGCTGGCTGTCTTATTGTCCCTGTCGGTGCTCGTTCTCGCTCTGGCTGCCTGCGGCGGCTCTGAGAACACCGACGGTGCGGTCTCCATCACCAATGTTTCCTATGACCCCACCCGGGAACTCTACCAGAGTTACAACGAGCTCTTCCAGAAGCACTGGCTCGAGGAGACCGGTCAGGAAGTCACCATCACTCAGTCCCACGGCGGTTCCGGTAAACAGGCTCTGGAAGTGGCCAACGGTCTGGAAGCGGACGTGGTCACCCTGGCCCTCGAATATGACGTAAACTCCGTCAGAGACGCAGGCCTCATTGAAGATGGCTGGGTCGGCGAGTTCCCCAATGACTCGGCCCCCTACACCTCCACCATCGTCTTCCTGGTCCGCAAGGGCAACCCGAAGAACATCAAAGACTGGGATGACCTGGCCAAGGACGGCGTCGGCGTCATCACTCCGAACCCGAAGACCTCCGGCGGTGCCCGCTGGAACTACCTGGCTGCCTGGGCCTATGCACAGCAGAAGTTCGGGAACGATGAAGCTCAGGTGAAAGACTTCGTCAAAAAGATCTTCCAGAATGTTCTGGTCCTTGACTCCGGTGCCCGTGGTGCTACGACTTCCTTCGTAGAAAACGGCCAGGGCGATGTACTGGTTGCCTGGGAGAACGAAGCCTTCCTGTCCCTGCGGGACTACCCGAACGACTATGAGATCGTCACTCCTTCTCTTTCCATTCTGGCGCAGCCCAACGTTGCCATCGTGGACAGCGTGGTCGACTCCCGCGGTACCAGAGAAGTGGCGACCGAATACCTGAAATACCTCTACTCCGATGAAGCACAGCACATCGCGGCAGAAAACTTCTACCGTCCCACCACGGAAGACATTCTGCAGGAGTATAAAGATACCTTCGACCTGAACCTGAAGCTGGTCACCATCAACGATTTCGGCGGCTGGGACAAGGCCTTTGAGAAACACTTTGCCGACGGCGGTGTCTTTGACCAGATCTATGAGGTGAAATAAACAGCATGAGTGCAAAAGTCGATGCGGCAACGGAGCAGAAGCTCTTAAAGCCGCCCAAAAATAAACAAAAACGGGTCATCCCGCTCTTCGGGCTGTCCCTTGGGGTGACCCTGACCCTGCTGAGTCTGGTGGTCCTGATCCCCCTGATCTCCCTGGTCATCTACACCGCTCAAATGAGCTGGGCGGACATTGTGGAGACTCTGACCCGTCCCCGGGTCCTGGCCAGTTTCCGGGTCAGTATTCTGACGGCCTTCATCGCCTCCGTCGTCAACGGAGTCATGGGGTTGGTGCTGGCCTGGGTCCTCGTCCGCTATGATTTCCCCCTGAAGCGGGTCATCGACGGTATGATCGAGATCCCCTTCGCCCTGCCGACCTCCGTTGCAGGTATTGCTCTGACGAGCCTGACATCCAGCAACGGCCTTGTGGGAAAATACTTCTCCAAAATCGGTATCGACATCGCCTATACCCGAATCGGTATCACCGTGGCCCTGATCTTCATCGGGATCCCCTTTGTGACCAGAGCGATCCAGCCGGTCCTCGAAAAATTCGACCCCGCCTATGAAGAGGCGGCCGCAGAACTGGGCGCCTCCCGGACCTACACCTTCTGGAGAGTCATTTTCCCGGAACTGCGTCCCTCCCTTTTCGCCGGCTTCGGCCTGGCCTTTGGCCGCTGCCTCGGCGAGTACGGCTCCGTCGTGTTCATTGCCGGCAACAAGCCCTATGAGACGGAGATCACCCCGCTGGTCATCATGTCGGAACTCCAGGAGTTCGACTACTCCAGCGCCACCGCCATTGCCCTCGTGATGCTGATCCTGGCCTTCACCATTCTGTTCCTGATGAACCTGGTCCAGGCGAGAAATACGAGGATCCTGAGAGGAGTGAAGTAACGTGCATGAAGAAACTACCGGCGGCAAAGTCGTAAAGGTGCTGCTCATTGCACTGACCTTCGTCTTTGTCTTCCTCTTTCTGGTCCTGCCTCTGGTGACGGTTTTCAAAGAAGCTTTCAGCCAGGGCTGGGCCGCTTACCAGAGAGCGGTGACCGACTCCTATACGTTAAAGGCCGCTGGCCTGACACTGGAGGCCACCGTCTTTGCGGTCCTCATCAATACCCTCTTCGGTCTGGCGGCCGCCTGGTCCATCACTAAGTTTGAGTTCCGGGGCAAAAAGCTCCTCACCACCCTCATCGACCTGCCGGTCACGGTGTCTCCGGTCATTGCCGGTCTCATCTTTTTGCTGACCTTCGGCAGCCAGAGCATTCTGGCACCGCTGCTGCGAGACCTGAACCTCAAGATCGTCTTCGCGGTCCCCGGCATTGTCCTTGCGACCGTGTTCGTGACCTTCCCCTTCATCTCCCGGGAACTGATTCCCGTCATGGAGGCCCAGGGCACCGATGAAGAAGAGGCAGCAGCCCTCATGGGAGCGAAAGGCTTCCTCATTTTCCGAAAGATCACCTTCCCCCAGATCAAATGGGCTTTCCTTTACGGCATCGTCCTTTGTACGGCAAGGGCCATGGGCGAATTCGGCGCGGTCTCCGTCCTCTCCGGTCATCTCCGGGGCAAGACGAACACGCTGCCGCTCCATGTCGAGATCTTATTCAATGAATTCCAATACGTACCGGCCTTTGCGGTAGCCTCCATTTTGGTGATCCTGGCCATTATCATCCTCATTATCAAAAGCGCAATTGAACAGAAGGGAGCGAAATCGAGCGATGTACGTTGAACTGAAAGACATCAATAAAAACTACGGAAACTTCGAAGCTTCCAAAGACATCAATTTCGGCATTGAAAAGGGAAAACTGGTGGCTCTGCTGGGCCCCTCCGGTTCCGGAAAAACCACCATTTTGCGCATGATCGCAGGCCTTGAGACCCCCGACAGCGGTGAGATCCTCATCGACGGGGAAGTGGTCAATGACATCCCGGCCTCCAAACGTGGAATCGGCTTTGTGTTCCAGAACTATGCTTTATTCCGCTACATGACCGTTTGGGATAACATCGCCTTTGGCCTGAAAGTACAAAAGGCCGATAAGGAATACATCAAGCAGCGGGTCGACGAACTTCTGACTTTGACGAACCTCAAGGGTTTTGAAGACCGTTATCCCACCCAGCTGTCCGGCGGTCAGCGCCAGAGAGTGGCTTTTGCCCGCGCCCTCGCACCGAACCCCCACCTGCTCCTCCTCGACGAGCCCTTTGCCGCCATCGATGCAAAGGTCCGTCAGGAACTGCGCAGCTGGCTCAAAGAGATGATCGAACAGCTGGGCGTCACCAGCATCTTCGTCACCCATGACCAGGACGAGGCCATCGAGGTCTCGGACCAGATCATTCTGACCAACAAGGGCCGCATCGAGCAGATCGGCACTCCGCTGGAGATCTACCAGAACCCGGAGACCGCTTTCACCGCCGGCTTCTTCGGAAAAGGCTCCAAACTGGACTACCCCCAGACCTTCCGTCGCTTCGACATTCCGGAAGGCGTCGATGACCTCCTGGTCCGTCCCGAGTTCGTGGAAGTCACGAAGAAGGACGAGTTCCAGAAGTATTCGAACTCCGTTTCGGAAGGCACCATCGTGGAAGCCGAATTCCGGGGCGACTGGATCGAACTGAAGGTGGACGTCGACGGCAATGTCATCAATGCCCGCCGGGCACCGGAAGCAGAACCGGTGGAAGTGGGCGAGCGTGTGAACGTCCTCGTTTATAAACTTCTGGTCACAGAAAACGATAAGGCCCGGATCCTTTACAATGAGTCTGTCCGGGAACCGGTCGTCGTCATTTGACGGGTTTCAGTACCTGTTTTGGCTATAGCGGGATTCTTTTCCGCTATAGCCTTTTTCTATGACGGTGTTCGTTGACTTCCTCGCCGGGTGGTTTATAATACTGTTACTATTATAAAGAATTCCTATAGAAATATAGGGAATAGGAAGGGGCATGCCTGTGACAACAGTCAGAAAAAGTGCCGATGTCCTCATCATCGGAGGCGGAACCGCCGGTTGTTATGCGGCATTGACCCTCTCGGAGAGGGACCCGGAAAAACGGATCCTGGTGGTAGAAAAAGCCAATATTCTCCGCAGCGGATGCCTTGCGGCGGGGGTCAATGCCCTCAACGCGTACATCACCAAAGGGCATACCCCCGACTTCTATGTCGACTATGCTCTGAGAGATGCCCATGGTATTGCCCGAGAAGACCTGCTCCTCTCCATGAGTGAACACCTCAATGAAGTGACGGAGCGGCTCGAAGACCTGGGGCTCGTCATCCTCAAAGATGAAAACGGCGAGTACGTGGCCCGGGGCAACCGCAACCTCAAGATCAACGGGGAGAACATCAAACCCCTTCTGGCTAACGCGGTCCTGGCTCTGCCCAATGTGGAAGTCCTCAACGAAGTGAACGTCGTGGGCCTGCACCTGGAAGGGGGCGCTTCCAAAGACGCTCCCGGGGTCGTGACCGGCGCCTACGGTCACGGGGTACGGGAGGAAGTTCTCTACGAATTCCGGGCTCCGGCGGTCCTGGTGGCCACCGGCGGTGCTGCCGGCATTTACCGGCCGAACCATCCCGGCTTTTCCCGGCACAAAATGTGGTACAGTCCCTTCAATACGGGAGCGGGCTATGCCATGGGCATTTTGGCCGGTGCTGAAATGACCACCTTCGAAATGCGATTCATCGCCCTTCGGTGCAAAGACACCATTGCCCCCACGGGGACCCTCGCTCAGGGGGTCGGTGCCAGACAGGTCAACGCTTTGGGAGACGTCTATGAAGACAAGTACGGTCTTACCACCTCCCAGAGAGTGTGGGGAACCGTCGCCGAAACCAAGGCGGGCAGAGGCCCCTGTTACCTGCGAACGGTGGGCATTGGGGAAGACGCTGCCGGGAGCCTCGAAAAAGCGTACCTCAATATGGAACCTTCCCAGACCCTCAAATGGGTCGCCGCCGGGAAGAATGCCAACGAAGAAAATGTCGAGATCGAAGGGACCGAACCTTACATCACCGGAGGCCACACGGCCAGCGGATACTGGGTCGACGACGGACGCCGGACCACGGTGCCGGGGCTCTATGCCGCCGGAGATGTGGCGGGGGGAAGCCCTCAGAAATATGTCACAGGCGCTTTGGCGGAGGGCCTTTTGGCAGCGAGCTCCATTGAGGAGGACCTGAACTCCGGTTTGGTAGCTCCTTCCTCTTCGGACTCTGTCGACTCCGCTACTTCCTTTGCGACTCTGCTGCAGGACCTTCTCGAGGCAGAAGGCAACGTGACTCCGGAAGAACTGGAAGCGGCTCTCCAGACCACCATGGACACCTATGCCGGCGGCATTGGCTCCGGCTATGAGTTCACGGAAAGCTCTCTGGACGAAGCGAAGGCCCGGGTCCGGGAACTGCTGGCAGTGCCGCCCCTTCAGGTCTCCTGCAGCACCATGCGAGACGTCACCCATTACTTCGAGGTGCGGGAACGCCTGGTGGTGGCAGAGGTCTTACTGGCTCACCTGAAAGCCCGGAAGGAGACCCGCTGGCACTGTTTCGCGGAAAACAAGTCCTTCCCGGAACAGGACGACGAAGGGTTCCTCTGCTATGTCAATTCCCGGTACCGGGACGGAGCGGTAGAGACCTTCACCCGGCCTCTGTCCGAGCGTCGCCCGGAGAAGACGGCCGGTACGGAACGCGATTACCGAGATTTCACGGGGAGGTGGGCCAATGAGCATTCGCATTGACGAGCAGGCCTGTGTCGGCTGCGGCCGGTGCATCCGCGTCTGCCCCGGCTCCCTTTTGAAACTGGTCCCCGGTGAGACGGGTGGGGTCGCGGCCATTGAGTCTCCGGAAGACTGCTGGGGCTGTGTCTCCTGTGTCAAAGAGTGCGCCTTTTCCGCGATCCACTTTTATTTGGCGGAAGACATCTCCGGAAAAGACGGACCCCGGACCACCATGCAGGTCCGCGCAGAAGGTCCCCTGTTGCACTGGGACTTCTCGAAAGACGGCGCTCTTTTTCGGACCATTACCGTCGATCGCCGGAATTCCAACGATTATTAGAGAAGCGAGGACCGATATTTATGAGTGAACTCACCCATCTGCAGGCTCTGGAGGCAGAGGCCATCTACATTATGAGAGAAGTGGCAGCGGAGTGCGAAAACCCCGTCATGCTCTACTCCATCGGCAAAGACTCCTCCGTCATGCTGCACCTGGCCATGAAAGCGTTTTATCCCGAAAAACCGCCCTTCCCGTTCCTCCACGTCAACACCACATGGAAGTTCCGGGAAATGATCGAGTTCCGGGATAAAATGGCAAAAGAACTCGGCATCGAAATGCTCGAGTACATCAACGAGGAGGGGGTCAAGCAGGGCATCAACCCCTTCGACCACGGCTCCGCTTACACCGACATCATGAAGACTCAGGCTTTAAAACAGGCTCTGAACAAGTACGGTTTTGACGCCGCCTTCGGGGGCGGGCGCAGAGACGAAGAAAAGAGCCGGGCCAAAGAGCGTATTTTCAGTTTCCGCAATGCCGAACAGGCCTGGGACCCCAAAAACCAGCGCCCGGAAATGTGGAAGCTTTATAACACCGAAATCAAAAAAGGGGAGTCCATTCGGGTGTTCCCCATTTCCAACTGGACGGAGACGGACATTTGGGAATATATCAAGCAGGAAAACATCCCCATCGTCCCCCTCTACTTTGCCGCAGAGCGGCCCGTAGTGGAACGGGATGGGAACCTCATCATGGTGGACGACGACCGCATGCGGCTCGAGCCGGGGGAGACTCCGGAACTGCGGACCGTTCGGTTCCGGACCCTTGGCTGCTACCCCCTGTCCGGAGGCGTAGAGTCCACGGCCACCACCATTGAAGAGATCATTGACGAAACTCTGGCAGCGGTCGAGTCGGAACGCACCAGCCGCGTCATCGACAAAGACGGCGGCGAAGCCAGTATGGAAAAGCGGAAACGGGAGGGCTATTTTTAATGAGCAGTCTTTTGAAATTCATTACCTGCGGCAGCGTAGACGATGGAAAATCGACACTCATTGGCCACATTCTCTACGACGCAAAACTTCTCTATACAGACCAGGAGGAGGCTCTGGCCCTGGACTCCAAAGTGGGCTCCCGGGGCGGGGAGATCGACTACTCCCTTCTTCTGGACGGCCTCATGGCGGAGCGGGAACAGGGCATCACCATTGACGTTGCCTACCGTTACTTTACAACGGACAAGCGCTCCTTCATTGTGGCGGACACTCCGGGCCACGAAGAATACACCCGGAACATGGCGGTCGGTGCCTCTTTTGCAGACCTTGCGGTCATCCTTCTCGATGCCACCCAGGGGGTGCTGGTCCAGACCCGGCGCCACGCCCGTATCTGTGCCCTCATGGGCATTCAGTATTTTGTCTTCGCCATCAACAAGATGGACCTGGCGGACTACTCGCAGGAGACCTTCGACCGCATTTCGAAAGACATTGACGCCCTGTCCGAAGAACTGGGGCTTCAGAACCGGGTCATCATCCCGGTCTCTGCCACCCAGGGGGACAACGTCACCACCCGCTCCGAACACACTCCCTGGTACGACGGCCCCTCTGTGCTGGAACACCTGGAAGACGTGAAAATCGAACACGCACACAAGGAAGCAGGCTTCTACCTGCCGGTCCAGCGGGTCTGCCGCCCGGATCACACCTTCCGCGGGTTCCAGGGCCAGGTGGAAAGCGGTACCGTCCACGTGGGCGATGTACTGACCGTCCTTCCCAGCGGCCAGACCGCTGCGGTCACCACCATTCTGGTGGGGGACCAGGAGCAGGACTCTGCCACTGTTGGTCAGCCCGTTACCATTTCCCTCGACAAGGAAGTGGACGTCTCGAGAGGCTGTGTCTTGAAGGCCCAGAACACCATCGGCACCGCCAGAGACTTTGATGTAAGCCTTCTCTGGATGGACGACGCAGAGCTGACTCCCGGCAAAGAGTACTTTGTGAAGCTTGGTACGAAACGCATTGCCGGTAAAGTGCGGCGGATCCGCTACCGGACAGACATCAATACGGGAGAACAGCTGTCGGCCTCCTCTCTTTCCAAGAATGAGATCGCCCTCTGTGAACTGCACCTGGATGAAGCCATTCCGGTGGACCTCTTCCAGAACCACAGAGCCCTTGGGGAACTCATTCTCATCGATCGCCTTTCCAACATGACCGCCGCCTGCGGCGTGGTGGAAGAGATCTACGATGAAGATGACGGCGAGCACTCCACCGTCTTCAAGGGGAACGGCCTGAAGGCACGGCTGAGCCTCTTTGAAGAGTATTTTTACAACGAAAAAAGTTCCGGCGTCGACAATGTGACGGTGGAACCGAAAACATATGAGGTGGGACAGGCCATTCCTCTGAACGGGGAAAGCTTCGACTACCCGGAAAACTTTGACATTATTCTCGTCAAGGCCCGCATCGTGGCATCGGTCAGAGACGGCGTCCTTGACAAGCTTTCCAAACTGGCAGACTACAAATTCTCCGGTCTGCCCCTGGTCAACGGAAAGGGCTTCTCTATTTCCGTGAACTCTTCCAGGGAATTTGCCGAATTCCTGGCGGACATCGATGCCCTGGAACGGCAGGCCCTTTATCAGAAATGGATGCGGTTTGAGACCTATCGGAAAGTGATTTTTACAAACAACTACTGGGAGGTGTGATCATGTCGGGGTTCAATACCAAGGCATTGCACTGTACGCGCCAGGAACAGGATTTCTTCGGCGCCACACAGGTCCCCATTGTCCAGACCAGTGCCTTTGCCCATGAAACGGCGGAAGAACTGGAAGCGGTGTTTGCCGGTACGAAACCCGGCTTTGCCTACTCCCGGCTCGGAAACCCTACCGTCAACAACTTTGAAAAACGGATGGCGACCCTGGAAGGCGGGTTCTCCGCCACGGCTACGGCCTCCGGCTCCGCCGCAGTGGCCCTGGCACTGCTCAACGTGCTCTCCTCCGGAGACGAGATCATTGCCCCTACCGGCCTTTACGGCGGGACCTTTGATTTCTTCCGGGACCTGGAACCGTTGCAGATCCGCGTGACCTACCTCGACGACTTCACACCGGAAGCCGTGGAAGAGGTCATTACGGACAAGACCCGGGTCATTTATGGAGAGACTATCGGGAACCCGAAACTCAATGTGCTGGACATTCCGGCCCTGGCAGAGGTGGCACACACCCACGGACTGCCCCTCTTCATCGACAATACGACGGCGACGCCCTACCTGTGTAACCCCTTGAACCTCGGGGCGGACATCGTCATCCACTCCACTTCCAAATATGTCAACTCCAACGGCTCCGCCATCAGCGGCGTCATCATTGACGGAGGGTCCTATTTGTGGGAAGCGGAGCGTTACCCGGCCCTGGCCGACTACGTCAAGTTCCGAAAAGGAGCTTTTACGGCCCGGCTCCGCAACGCCACCTGGCGCAACTTCGGTGCCACCTGTGCCCCCATGACAGCTTTCCTCAACATCAACGGTCTCGAGACCCTGGGCCTTCGCATGGAGCGGATCTGTCAAAACGCCCAGGCCCTCGCGGAAGCGTTGAATGCCCGGGAAGATGTTTTAGAGGTTCAATACCCGGGCCTTTCGGACAACCCTTACCGGCACATCGCGGAGAAGGAACTGTTTCGAGGGTATGCCGGCGGCATCCTGGCCCTTCGGGTCGGGTCCAAGGAACGGGCCTTTGCCGTTTTGAATGCATTGCAATACTGTATGAAGGTCTCCAACATTGGGGACACGAAAACTCTGGTGCTGCACCCGGCATCGACGATCT
>JAFUZN010000082.1 GCA_017476565.1 Clostridia bacterium | reverse complement strand
GTCCGTGAGGCCCACGGGTTTCATGGGGCCGAAGCGGATGGTGTCATGGCCCCGTTTCGACATTACTTCGATGGGCATGCAGCCTTCGTAGAAGCCGCCTTTGTCGAAGACGAGGAGATCCGCCGACACGGCGGTGACGAGGGCCTCATAGAAGGCCTCGTACTCCTCTTTGTTCATGGGGCAGTTGATGTAGTCATCTTCCCCGCCCACGTCATACCGGGACTGGGCAAAGGCCTTCGTCATGTCAACGGAGTCCCCCGCCACAATGGGGGCGACGGCATCGTAAAAGTGAAGGGCCGTCTTCCCTTCCGTATTCTTCTTCGACTTCTGCTTCTTCGAGTCCCCGTGGGGGGCCTTTGCCCGGGTCTCCTCGCAGAGGCGGCGGATGTCAGCCGCCATGGCGTCAGAGGCCAGGGGCCCCGCCGCAATGACGACGACGTCGGCGTCTTTTCCGGGAGTGGGCAGCTTCGTGACCTCTTCCCGGCGGACCGTGATATTCGGCTCCCCGAGGACCCGCTCCGTCACGAGACGGGAGAAGGCCTCCCGGTCCACCGACAGGGAGCCCCCGGCGGGGACCCGGGTCTCATAAGCCGCCGCCACGCAGACGCTGCCAAAGAGGCTCATTTCTTTTTTCAGGAGCCCGGCGGCCGAAGCCACCCGCTCCGCTTTGAAGGAGTTCGAACAGATGAGTTCCGCAAAGCCGTCGGTCTTGTGGGCAGGGGTATTTTTGACGGGGCGCATCTCATAAAGGTGCACCTCCGCCCCGGCCCGGGCCAGCTGCATAGCAGCCTCCACGCCGGCAAACCCGGCGCCGACGACAATGGCGGTCTTCATAGGGAACTCCTTATTCTTCAGTCTTTTTCTTTCTCTGGATCTTGGCTTCGTACCCGCAGCCGTCTTTCAGGCAGACGAGGCTGGCCCGGTGCTTGAAGAGGGAGGAGCCGCAGTTCGGGCACTTCTCTTCGGCGCCGGCGGGGACGTCCCAGGTGGAGAAGTCGCAGTTCGGGTAGTTGGAGCAGCCGTAGAAGACGTAGCCCCGTTTGGACTTGCGCTTGATGACGTTGCCGCCGCACTTCGGGCAGGTGGCGCCGGTCTCTTCAATGAGGGGCTTCGTGTTCTTACACTCGGGGTAGCCCGGGCAGGCGAGGAACTTGCCGTACCGGCCGGTCTTGATGACCATCATGCGGCCGCACTTCTCACAGGGGGTGTCGGTCTTGTCGGACTCGAGCTGGATCTTCACGCCCTTCATGTCGGCCTTCGCCTTGTCGAGGGTGGTCTCCAGGTCGTCGTAGAACTCCCGGAGGATCTTGACGTAGTCCTCTTCTCCTTCGGAGACTTTATCGAGGTCCGCTTCCATGCCGGCGGTGAACTTCGTGTTGACGATCTTCGGGAACTGTTTCTCGAGGAGCTTCGTGACCTCTTCTCCCAGTTCCGTGGGCTTCAGGGCCTTGGCCTCACGTACCACATACTCGCGATTAAGAATCGTGGAAATGATGGACGCATAGGTGGAGGGGCGGCCGATGCCGTTCTCCTCCAGGGTCTTGATGAGGGAAGCTTCCGTGAACCGTGCCGGGGGCTGGGTGAAGTGCTGGTTGCCCAGCAGTTCTTTCAGTTTCAAAATGTCCCCCACCGCAAGGTCCGGCAGCATGGACCCGGCTTTATCATCGTCCACATTGTAGACGGTGGTGAAGCCGTCGAACTTGACGCTGTAGCCGGAAGCGGAGAAAATGCAGTACTCGTCAGAATTGCCCTTCGGGTCCGCCGCTTTGATCTCCACTTTCATGGTGTTCTGGACAGAGGCCGCCATCATGGAGGCGATGAATCGCTGCCAGATGAGCCGGTACAGTTTGTACTGGTCTGTGGAGAGGGAGCCCCGCACGGAGTCCGGGGTCCGGGAAATGTCCGTGGGGCGGATGGCCTCGTGGCCGTCCTGGGCGTTGTTTCTCTGTTTGAAGAACCGGGGTTTGTCCGGCACGTACTGACTGCCGTAGGTCGACTCAATGTAGGAGGCGGCCGCCGCCCGGGCTTCGTCGGAGACTCGCAGGGAGTCCGTTCTCATGTAGGTGATGAGACCCACCTGGGTGCCGTTCAGGTTGACGCCTTCATAGAGTTCCTGGGCCACCTTCATGGTGCGGCGGGCCTGGAAGCCGAGACGGCGGGAAGCGTCCTGCTGGAGGGTGGAAGTGATGAAGGGAGGGGCCGGCTGCTTGCGGCGGGTGCCCTTCTTCACGGAGTCCACCACGTAGACGGCGTCTTCGAGGCGGGCGAGGTACTTGTCGGAGCTCTCTTTATCTTTGATCTCGACTTTTCCCTTCTCGTCGGCCGTGAGGGCCGCCGGGAAAACTTTCCGGGAACCGGGAGGGCTGAATTTTGCATCGATGCTCCAGTACTCTTCCGGCTGGAAGTCTCTGATCTTCTTCTCCCGGTCCACGATGAGCCGCAAGGCGACGGACTGGACCCGGCCGGCGGAAAGTCCCCGGCGGATCTTCTGGGAGACGAAGGGGGAAATACGATAACCCACGAGCCGGTCTAAAATACGACGGGCCTGCTGGGCGTCCACCAGGTCCTGGTTAATGGCTCGGGGTTCTTTCATGCCGGCTTCGATGCCGGTCTTGGTAATCTCATTGAAGGTGACCCGGTTTTTGTCGTTCAGGTCGAGGCCCATGACGGTGGCCAGGTGCCAGGCGATGGCCTCTCCTTCCCGGTCCGGGTCGGTGGCAAGGAAGATGTGGTCATATTTCTTTGCATCGTCCTGCAGTTCCTTGACCAGTTTCTCTTTGCCCTTGATGACGGCGTACTTCGGCTCGAAGTCATTTTTGACATCGACATTGAGACGGGCAGCCGGTAAATCGCGGACGTGGCCCATGCTGGCGGTGACATCGTAGTCTGACCCCAGCACCGACTTGATGGTGCGGATCTTCGTGGGGGACTCCACAATGATGAGATTCGACATGCAATTACTCCTGCTTCTTTATATATATTAGATTACATACTATTT